>JANPOH010000243.1:0-19407 GCA_031427895.1 Betaproteobacteria bacterium | reverse complement strand
TGGCCATCAAGGAGACATCATCATGACCACATCACTTGCCGCCCGCTCAGGAACATTCGCCATCGGCGGTGACACAACCATCAATCGGCTTGGATATGGCGCCATGCAACTCACGGGGCCAGGGGTCTGGGGGGATCCCGCCGACCCCGATGAGGCCGTGCGGGTCTTACGCCGTGCCGTTGAACTGGGCGTCAATTTCATCGATACGGCCGACTCGTACGGGCCGTTTGTCTCAGAAGAACTCATCCGCAAGGCCCTGCATCCGTATCCGTCGGACCTGGTGATCGCGACCAAGGCTGGCCTAGCCCGTTGCGGTCCGCGGGACTGGCGCGCAGTGGGACGCCCGGAATACCTGCGTCAGCAGGCGCTGCTCAGTCTTCGTCACCTTGGACTAGAGCGCATTGACCTGTTTCAACTCCATCGCATCGATCCCAAGGTGCCATTGGACGAGCAGGTGGGTGAGCATAGTCGCGCCACGCCATCCATGAACGTTTTTCGTGAAGTCTTTAATGTGGAATCCCATCGGCACGGAGTATCCGCTGCTCGCCTGATGCGGGCAGGGCAGCCGATTGCGGCAATGCCGTCATCGCGATTGACTGCTGCCCCGTGATTCGGGAAACTCGCGCACATCACCGAGCAACCGAACATCGAGTATCGCCCTCATGAATGCACCGACCGCACCTGCGTCGCCCACCCTGACGAGCTGCCCACTCGAAGCCGCGCGCAAACTCGCGCCGCTGATACGCGCCAACGCTGACGATATTGAGAAAAATCGCGAATTGCCGCGCCCGGTGTTCGAGGCCATCGCCGACGCCGGCCTTTTTTTGATGGGGGTGCCGCTCGAGCTGGGCGGCCGCGAGACCGATCTTCCGCTGCATGTGCTGGTGGTCGAAGAAATCGGCAAGGCGGATGCCAGCACCGCCTGGGCCTTGAATCAGGGCGCGACCTTCGGCATGTTTTCCGCCTACATGGACCGCGACGCGGCACGTGAAGTCTGGATCAACACGCCGCGCAGCGTGGTGTCGAACAGCCCCGCGCCCACCGCGCAAGCCGTGGTGGCGCCGGGCGGGTTTCGCGTGACGGGCAGGCAGGGATTCAGCACCGGCTGCCGCCACGCCTCATGGGTGGCCGCGCACTCGCAAGTGATCGAAAACGGCGTGGTGCGGCAGCGCAACGGCAAACCCGAAGTGCGCTATTGCTTCGTGCCGAAGGCCGAAGCGGAAATCATCGACACCTGGCGCACGCGCGGCATGCGCGGCACCGGCACGCATCACTTTGAAGTCAAGGATGTGTTCGTGCCCGAAGCGCGCACCGTCATCACGGGCAACGAGCCGCGTGTCACCGGCGGCGCGCGCTATTGTATCCGGCAAACACTCGCCTTTGCCGCCGGCGACGGCGCCATCGCGCTGGGCGTGGCGCGCAGTTGCCTCGACGCATTCTACGAACTCGCCGGCGCCAAGGCGCCGCGCCACCTGACCGGCCTGTTGCGCGACCAGCCCATCAGCCAGTTCACCGCGGGTCAAGCGGAGGCGACGCTGCGTTCCGGGCGCGCCTTTTTGATGGAAGCGGTGACGGACATCTGGAACGAAGCCGCCACAAAAGGCGCCGTGAGCATGGAGCGGCGCATCGCCCTGCGCCTGGCGGGCACCCATGCCATTCGGCTTGCCGCGCAAATGATCGAGAGCATCTACACCGCTTGCGGCGGCAGCGCCATTGTCGAAGGCGATTTGATCCAGCGCCACTTTCAGGACATCCACGTCATTACCCAGCACATGCAGGGTCGGCTTGCGTATTACGAGATGGTCGGCCGGCACCAGATGGGTTTACCGATCGACGAAGGCCGGTTGTAGCGCCGGCCGCACCGCCAACCTCAGCCGGTGGCGCGATCCGCGTCGTCGTAACCGCCCCGCCCGCCGTACTCCGCCTGCGCGATGGCGCGCTGCAGCGCGGCGGCAAGATCTTTCGCCGCCTCAAGCGAAATTTCCAGCGCGATGCGTGAACCCGGCCCGAGGGCCTGGTTCACGAAATCCAGCGTGATGGCGTCTTCAAACCAGGCATGGTGCGGGTGGTCATACGACACCACGGCGTGCGTGAGGTCTATCCACCCTTCGCCACCCTTGCCCATGCCATCGGTCTTGACGATCTCAAGGATGGAGGTACACATCGCTACTTCTTGAGATGCGTCTCGAAGAACGCAAATACTTTTTTCCAGCCGTCGAGCGCCTGCTCCACGCGATACATCGGGCGGTCATAGTAGAAAAAGCCGTGGCCCGCGCCGTCGTAGCGATGAAACTCGTAATTCTTGCCGTGTTTTTTGAGCTCGGCTTCGTGCTGGTTCACCTGCTCCGGCGTGGGCGACTTGTCTTCGTTGCCGAACAGACCCAGCAACGGGCACGAAATGCCGGCAGTCATGTCGATTGGCGCAACCGGCATCTTGGGATTCAGGTCTTCCTTGGCCATCACCACGCGGCCGCCCCACAACTCAATCGCACAGTCGATATCCTTGTGCTGGCACGCATACATAAAGGTTTGCCGGCCCGCCGAGCATGATCCGAACATGCCGACCTTGCCGTTCACATGCGATTGCGAACGCAGCCACTTCACCGCGCCCTGTGAATCGCCCATCGCCTGCGCGTCGGGTATGCCGCCGTCGGCACGCACCTTGGCCGCGATGTCGTCCGAGCGGCCTTCGCCCGCGCGGTGAAACAGGTTGGGGCTGATCGCCGCATAGCCGTGGTGTGCAAAACGGCGCGTCGCTTCAAAGTACCACTCGTCCCAGCCGGGAATGTGATGCAGCAGCACCACGCCGGGAAACGGGCCTGCGCCCAGCGGACGCGCGGTGTAGGCTGAAATTTGCTCGCCGTTGTGGCCGGGAATCATGATGGTATCCGTGGTCATGCCTTTGTGTGCCATGGTGTTTCCTTTCTATCGTCGTTGGAAGGATGAATATGCGCGCGCTACCGGGAAAACGAATACCGCCCGCCCGGTTTCGGCAAATAGCGGGGTGCCGAAAAATCAACGAGGATTGTAGCCGATAGCGCGGCCGCCACCGTGCGAAATTCACGCCCACGCCATCATGCCGGATCTGCTTGCCGGCTTCAAACCCGTGCGCTTGCCATCGCTTACCATCGGACTTTCCACCGCGATGGAAGCCTTCGATCCTGCCCACGTGATGGATGCCGATGCGCCGCCGGATGAATGGAAAGCCGTCGATGACCCGGGACTTGAATACAAATTTTGCGTGGCGGCGATCCCCGTCACCTTGTGTATTGCGCTGGCGTTTCACGCCTCCGGGCTCGGCGCCGCGTTACAGCGAATTTCTTTGACCATGCCGGTGCATGAATTCAGTCACGCGGTGACGGCGTGGTTTTGCGGATTTACGGCGATACCCACGCTCTGGAAAACCCTGATTCCCGAAACGCGCGGATTCATCGCGCCGCTCGCGCTTGCCGGCGCGCTCGGCTACACGATGTTTCGCGCGCGCCGGTCAAACCGGCTGCCGCTGGTGTACGCCGGCGGCGTGCTGTTGCTATTGCAGGCCATCGGCACGCTGGTCAGCCGCCATGTCGTGCTTGGCATGTGCTGCCTGATCGCGCTGGCGCTGGTCTATGCGTGGGGCGTGGGGCGGGTCAGTCTATCCGCGCGTTGGAAGCCTTGACCACCTTCGCCCATTTCTGCACATCAGACACCAGCACTTTCTGGAACTCCTCCGGCGTGGTTATCAGTGCTTCCGCGCCCTGTGTCTTGAAAAAATCCTGCATCTCGCGCGTGCGCAAAATGTCAGCCACGTCGCTGTTTACTTTACGCACGATGCGCGTGTCGGTGGCGGCGGGCGCGAGAATGCCCCACCATGGGTTCACGTCAAAGCCGCTGAAACCTGATTCGGCGATGGTCGGCACGTCGGACGCAATCGCCACGCGGCGTGCGCTGGTCACGGCGATCGCGCGCACGCGGCCGCTCGCCACGTGCTGAATCACCGAAGGCACACTGGTAAACGCGGCATCGACCTGGCCTGCAATCACGTCGGTGATCGCCGGCGCGACGCCCTTGTAGGGAATGTGCAGCATGCTGATGCGGGCGTCGATCTTGAGCATTTCGCCGAGCAGGTGATTAACCGAGCCGTTGCCCGATGATGCATATGCCATCACGCCCGGCCGACCGCGCGCGAGTGCGATGAACTCCTTCAGTGATTTTGCCGGCAGGTTGTTGTTGACGATGAGCAGGAATGGCGTGACTGCGAGAGTGGCAACCGTCTGAAAATCCTTCACCGAATCATACGAGAGCTTCGGGTAGAGGCTCTGGTTGATGGCCTGCGATCCAGCATAGGTGACGAGCATGGTGTGGCCATCGGGCGGTGATTTCGCAACCACATCGGTGCCCAGCGTGCCGCCCGCGCCGCCGCGGTTTTCGACCACCACGGTGCGCCCCCAGCGGTCACTGAGCTTCTGCCCGACCGCTCGCGCAAAAACGTCGGTGGCGCCGCCGGGCGCCTGCGGCACGATAAAGCGCACGTTGCGCGCCGGGAAGTCCTGCGCGCTGGCGTGAAGCGAAAAGGTTGCCAGGGCCACCAGTAGCCCGTAAGAAGCGCAGCGTATTACGGGTTTGTTCATTTGCAGATCAATTTGCATTTTATTGTCCCGCGTCTACACGCGATCCTTGGGTTTCGCTTATCACATTGCCCGTAATACGCTGCGCTCTTTACGGGCTGCAACCATAACTATTTGTTTTTGTTATCTTTTTTACCTTACCGCCTGCATCGCCCGCCAAATTCTCGAAGGCGTCAGCGGCATGTCCAGATGCTTAACGCCCACCGTGCCCAGCGCATCCAGCGTCGCGCTCACCAGCGACGGAATCGAAGCCGTGCAGCCCGACTCGCCCACGCCTTTCACGCCGAGCGGGCTGACTTTGCTGGTGGTGGCGTGTTCTTCGCCGCGAAATTCGGGCACGAGGCCGGCGCGCGGCATGATGTAATCCATAAAGCTTGCGGAGAGCGGCTGGCCTGATTTCAGGTCGTAGACAATTTGTTCGCCGAACACCTGGCCCGCGCCCTGCACCACGCCGCCATGCATCTGGCCTTCGACGATGGCGTGGTTGATGACCACGCCGCAGTCATCCACCGCGCAGTACGACACAATTTTCGGCGCGCCGGTGTCGGGGTCGATTTCGACTTCGGTGATGTGACAGCCATTGGGGAAGGTCGAGCCGAATTTGCCGTCGGCCATGACGCTGATGGTTTTGGTCCCGGCAAATCCCGCCAGTTCGCCGAGTTTGATCGTGCGCTTGGTTTCGCTGGATTTGAATTCGCCGTTCGCGTACTGCACTTGCGACGGTTCGAGTTTCAGTTCGAGTGCGGCGAGCGCGCGGCCTTCCTCGATCAGTTTTTGCGCCGCGATATGGCTCACGCTGCCCACGCCCACCGTGGTGCGCGAGCCGCCGGTGTGGTTGCCTTCGAGCTTGCTGCCGGGCGCGCATTGCACGACCTTCACTTTATCGAGCGGGATGCCCAGCGCATTGGCGACGATGGCGCCCAGCGTGGTTTCATGACCGTGGCCCTGCGACTTGGATACGGTGTAGAGCGTCACCGTCCCGCTCGCATCGAGTTGGATTTCCACTTCATCTTTCGGTGCATTACCGGCGCCGGAACCCTCGATCACCGTCGAGATGCCAAGGCCGCGCAGCTTGCCTGCCTTAGCCGATTGCGCGCGGCGCTCGGCAAAGCCGGCCCAGTCGGCAAGCACCAGCGCCTTCGCCAGCACGCCCGGCAGATCGGCATTCTCATAGACGGAACCGGTGGCCGTTTTATACGGGAACGCATTGGTCGGGATGAAATTGCGGCGGCGCAAATCCGCTTTGTCCATGCCGATTTCCAGCGCGGCCTGATCGACAAAACGCTCGATCACATACGCAATATCCGGCCGCCCCGCGCCGCGATACGAACCCATCGGCGTGGTGTTGGTGAGCGGCACGCGAAACAGCGCATACGCCGCCGGGATGTGATACACGCCGGTCAAACAGGTGGTGGTGTTGCGGATATGCCCTGCCGAGCCGGGCGACAGATACGCGCCCATGTCGGCGATCCAGTTCAAGCGAAACGCGACAAAGCGGCCATCCTTATCCAGCGCCAGTTCGCCCTCGGCGATGTTGCCGCGACCGTGGTTGTCCGTCAGAAATGACTCGACACGGGTTGAAACCCATTTGACCGGCTTGCCCAGCGCCTTGGCCGCGATCATCAGCGCGATGTATTCCGGGTACGCCGGCGTGCGCTGGCCAAAACCGCCGCCGACATCGTGCGCCTCGAAAATCAGCTTGTCTTCCGGAACCTGGGTCCACGAGGTCATCATCTTGCGTAGCGTGGTGATGCCCTGCGTGCAAAGGTTAAAACGATACTCGCCGCTATCCGCGTTGTAGGCGACCAGACACGCACGCGGCTCCATCGGGCTCGGCGAGACGCGCGTGGAATCGACGCGCAACCGCGTCACATGCGCGGCGCTCTTGATCGCGGCATCGGTAGCGGCCTCGTTGCCGGCTTCGGATTCGTACACCAGATTGCCCGGCACGGCTTCATCAAGCAGCGGCGCCCCCGCCGCGAGCGCCTGCTCCGGATCAACAATCGGCTGCAACTCGCGGTATTCCACCTCCACCAACTCCGCGGCATCGGCTGCCGCGCCAGCGCTATCCGCCACCACCAGCGCCACCGCCTCGCCGACAAAGCGCACCTTGCCATGCGCCAGTACCGGCCGATCCAGCGCGCGCGCCTTCATGCCGCCCTTGCCCGGCCCCGCCAGCACATGCGCGGCACGCACATACCCGGCAGCGACCGCGTCTTCGCCGGTGTAGACACCTTTCACGCCCGGATGCGCCAGCGCCGTCGCGGCATTTACCGAAACAATCGCGGCATGCGCATGATCCGAGCGCACGAAGTGGCCATACAGTTGCCCCGGCACATTCCAGTCGGCGGCATACTTGCCGGTGCCGGTGATGAGGCGTTGGTCTTCGACGCGTTTGCCGTCGTGGGAATGGGCATCGTGGGTTGCGGGGGTGTTCATGTTGATGGTGTTCCTTGAGGCGAATGGGAGCGCATTGGAATTGGAGTATGGGAATATCGGATTAGCGAATGTTAAACTGGGCGGGCCATGTGTGCCAGTGCGCCACACCGTGACAGATGAAAACCATCTCGATTCGATATTCGCACGAAAAGGAGAATGGGACAGGCGCAGCGTGACGCTCGGCCCCATAACCTTGACCGGCCATGGCAAAGCCGTCGCGCAAATCGTCCCCGTGCAGGCTATTCCGGAGCTCGTAGGGCGTCAATAAGCGTAGCGCATTGCGCCGAATGCGGGCGGCAACACTGCCATGCGGCGCAATAACGATTGCGCCCTACGTGAGCTGCCGAGAACGTCATCGCGAAATACACGTACCCCTTCCGGTAATCGGCATCACGCCGATTACATGGAATGATTACTTCTTCTTGTCTTCTCTCAACACCCGCCACGCCGGCCCCAGCATCGACCACTGCTTGCCGTCCCAGTAGAGCAGGTGATATTTCATGCCTGATTCCTTGCCCGGCTCCAGATACTCTACTTCGTAGAAGGTCATGCCCGGTTTCAGCGCCTCTGCCGCGACGCGACGCGTGCCGCCGGGGAACTCCTTGTAGGCGAGGCTGCCTTCGCGGTAAGCGATAATGTCCTCGGTCTTTGCGCCATGCACCTTCACCACGGTCTGCTCGGGACGCGCGAGCTTGGACGCGCCGTCTTCCTTGAAATTCAGTTTCTTGTGCATGTCGAGTATCGCGCTCTGCACGTCCGGCGCGATCTTGTCCTTGAACGCCGCTTTCGCGCGCGCCTCGCTGGGAATCAGTCCGGCGAACAGCGCCGTCGCGCCCTTGTTGTCTTTCTTCACATGCACGGCCTGATGCACAAGCTCGAACAGGGCCTTGAGATTCTCCGGTTTGTTCTCGTGCTTGAACGCCTGTGCTGCTGCGCCCGCGTTGAACACGTTGAACATAAAACAACACAACCATACAAACGCCACGACACTTGAATTCTTGGTCATGATTTTCTCCTTGAAATGAACCACACCACCAGCATACTTCAATTTGTGTCAGTTCGGCTTGGCGCAGCCTTGTCCAACGTGCCTTGCCGACGTGTTCCAAGTTACCCGTGCAACGCCTCAATCGCTTTCGGATTCGAAGCACCGATCTTGAGCAGCGCCTTGGCAGGCCCGGTCGGATGCGTGCGTTGCTGCTCCCTGTTTTGCAGCGTGCGTAGAGTCACGCCTATCAGTTTGGCAAATTGGCTCTGGCTGATCTTGGCCGCCTCGCGGATGGTGCGCACGTCTGGCTCCGGCAGTTCGGTTACCTTTACACCACGCACGGTTTTACCCGCCCTCACGTTCGCCATATAGCGCTTCATTTCACGCACGCCTTTGACGAGTTGATCGAAGCGCTGCTTGTCCATGGTTGAAATTTTTCGGTCGCAAACGCGGTTCACTTCGCATCCACTTCAAGGCACGTTGCCTATCCGAACCAACGTGCGCGCCTGATAGACCGATAACTGTTGCAACAATTCCGGAACCAACGGCGCCAAATCAACAAGCGCCGTGCCGCGCGCCGCAAGCACAAAAACCGCCAGCGGCAATGTGCCAAGGTTCTGTTGATACTTCAAATTCTGGTTGGGGTTCGCTGCGCTCGCCGCCAACCTGCAATTTCATCGCGTCTTGCGGGTAGCTCTCGTTTCACTCGCGGTCAAGAAGGGGCTTTCATTACTACAATTATGAGACTGCCAGCCCGCGCAACAACAATCACTCGGTTGTCCGGGATAGAATAGATTTCGGGATCGTGAAAAACGGTGCTTGAAGTTCTGTTTGAAATTCCATACCCAACCTGTTTGAGGAGAACCGCGATGAAGACTTCGTCTGTCGTATTCGTGCTCGCCGCTACGTTTGGCCTTGTAGCCACGGCACTCGCACAGAACTATCCGGCCCGGCCAGTCACCATCGTCGTGCCGTTTCCCGCTGGCGGCCCCACTGACACCATCGCGCGCATCATGGCCGAGCGCATGACGCGCTCGCTCGGCCAGTCGGTGCTGGTCGAGAACCCCACCGGCGCTGGCGGCACCATCGGCGCCGGCAAGGTGGCGCGGTCATTGCCGGACGGTTACACCGTCGCCATTGGTCACATCGGCACTCACGTGATCAACGGCGCGATTTACCAACTGCCGTACGACGTGTTCAAGGATTTTCAGCCGATTGCGATGATCGCGAGCAACCCGCAAGTACTGGTGTCGAAGATTGCAGTCTCGGCGAAAGACCTGAAGGAACTGATCATTTGGGTGCAGGCGAACCAGAACAAGGCCACTGTTGCAACGGGCGGCCCCGGCACGCCCTCGCACGTGAGTGGTGTGTACTTCCAAAAGGTCACTGGTACGCAGCCGCAGATCGTGCACTACAGGGGTGGGGCGCCGGCGATGCAGGACGTGCTGGGCGGCCAGATCGACCTCTTTTTCGACCAGGCCGCCACTGCCTTGCCGCAGGTGCGCGGCGGTAAGGTAAGGGCTTACGCCGTTACCGCGAAATCGCGCCTCGCCGCCGCCCCCGAAATTCCATCGATGGATGAGGCGGGGCTGCCCGGCTTCTACATGGCCGTCTGGCACGGCATGTGGTTACCCAGCGGGGCTGCGCCTGCTGTCGTGGCAAGACTGAACACCGCGATCATGGAAGCGCTGGCGGACTCTACGGTGCGGCAGCGGCTTGCCGACCTCGGTCAGGAAATTCCGCCGCGCGAGCAGCAGTCGCCCGATGCGCTACGCGCTCACCACAAGGCAGAGATCGACAAGTGGTGGCCCGTGATCAAGGCCGCCGGGATCAAGGTGGAGTGAACAAAACACCCATGCTTTCGTCTCTGTAAACATGTGTTCGGCGCACGCTTGCGCGGGCACGGGTAAGGGGTCTTGCACTCCTCATTTGCATGGTACACCCCGCCGCCCTCGCAGAACCGGACTTGGAGCGTTACACCATTCGACTCCCGGCGCGAGCCATCGGCTACATATTCTGCCGCGTGAAATAGTTCAGTCTCGTTATCATGGGCAGAGCCCAGTGTCGGGCCATGTTGCCTTGATCGGTTATCTTGCATGGTGATAATGCAATTACGCAAGCCTGACCCTATTCTCCTCTGACCCTATTCTCCTCCTGTGCTTTTTTAGCGCGCCCGGCTAAAGAAGCTCGAACGAAATAACGTGGCTTCTGAATTTCAGTCGACCAGGGGGTTGTTTACCTTGATGCCCGCAAAGCGGCTGAAGTTGCGGTCTGCGGACCACAGTTGCGCCACGCCGTGCTGTTTGCATAGTGCGGCTATACGCGCATCATGCACCATCGGCCCGGCAACACGTCCAGAGATCAGCAATTCGCGCAGCTTTTCCCAATGCAATGCGGATTCGCTCAACATGACGACGCTTGGCGATTCCAGCCAGGCGTCTATCTGGTCCAGTGCCTTTTCAAGCGGCGTGGGTGGCGTGTAAATGCGCGCGTGCGTAACGATTGAAAAAAATTCGTGAATGCACGGCCACGGAATCGCCCATGCGGCGTTTCCCTCCGCCAGTGCGGCTACGCGGGTGTAAGCGGTGGCGTGCCAGTCTGAATCCACACGGTGTGCATACACCAGGATATTGGTATCGACCGCGATCACCCGCCGCGTCCTTCATAGGCTATCTCACGTATTTGTTCCCAGTTTGCGCCGTTCAGCCCTTGTGCCAACCCTTCTCCCTTGAACGCCGCATTGCGCAGCCGAAACGGTTCGCCCCGCGACATTTTTTGCGCCAGCACCTGCCGTATTCCTGATTCCACCAATGCGCGCACGGTAGTGCCTTCGCGTGCCGCCAGTTTTTTGGTTTTCGCCAGCAGCGAATCCGCTATCTCTATGGTTGTCTTCATATGGGTTTCCGTAATTAGTGATATGGTTGCCCATATTACAGTATGTTCTGACAGGCGGTGCAAGCCTTGTCGGTTTGGGCGATAGGCACGAGCAAAAGACAAGGTAGAGTAGAGAGCAGGCTCGCACCTGCCTTCCCTCATCAAACCGTGCATGCAGTTTTGCGAGTTTTTGCTTCGCAAAAGCCCTGCTTACCCCGATTCCCGCACACGGCTTTCCGATGTTCTTCATACCGAAGCATGCACATTTGCCTGTCCCATGTTTACTAGCGCGGCTGAGGATGTCGCGCCTGCACACTCGAACATTGAGCGCGTAACAAAAGACGGTGTCTTGCTTGGCCTTCACACCGGCCATGTCCTCGAACAACGCCATCGCGAGATGCAGCGTGCCGCCGACGCCCGCGCCATAATTCAACTGGCCGGGTTTTGCTTTCATCAGCGCGATCAGTTCCTTGACGGATTTCGCCGGCACGGCGGGGTTCACCACCAGCACGCTGGGCGTGACGCCGATTAGACTGATAGTGGCGAGGTCTTTCAGGGTGTCGTAGGGCACCGTTGGTTACGGCGCCGGGATATGCAATATAGGCGAGCGCGCTGTTCATCATCAACAAGGTGTAGCCGTCGGCGGGCGCCTTGACGGCAATATCAATGCCCACCGTGCCTCCCGCGCCGCTGCGATTGTCCGCGATGAACTGCTGCCGGTATTCGTCGCCGCCAGGCGCGTAGGGGATCACCAAGCGCACGGGCTTGACGGGATAAGGCGGCTCCGCGGACTGCACATGACACACCGGCAACGACGCCAGCGCGGCGCCGGCCAGCAGCAACGTCTTTGCGGATTTTTTCATCCTGCCGCCCTCTGCCATGAATTACCGTGGTGCACGTTAACCGAGTCTGCCAATGCAAACAGGACGCCGAAGCGTCCCGTTTTCAATGCTGACCGCAGCGTGACGAACATCAGCCCCCGGCGGTGCTTTTGTTCTTGGCTTCCAGCGATTTAATCAGGCCGTCGATGCCCGATTTTCCGACTTCGGTATTGAACGAGCCGCGATAGTTGGTCACCAGGCTCAGGTCTTCGACCACCACGTCGTACACCTTCCAGGCGCCCGCCGTTTTTGCCATGCGGTAGTTGATGGCGATCGGCTTGCGTCCGCCCTCCTTGACCAGGGTTCTGACGGTCGCCTCTTCGTCGTCGGGCTTCATCGGCGTGGGGCGCACTTCGACGCTTTGATCGGCCGATGTGGATTGCGTCAACGCCGTCGCATAGGTGTTCACCAGTAACGAGCGAAAGGCGTTCTCCAGCGATTTTTGCTGGGCGGGCGAGGCTTCGCGCCAGTGGCGGCCGACCGCCAACCGCGTCATTGCGCCAAAATCAAAGTTCGGCAGAATTTTCTTTTCCACCACTTCATTGAGTGCGCGTTTGTCTTTGGTGGTTTTGATAACGCCCAGGACTTCATCAACGGTTGTTTTCACCAATGCGTCCGGCGCAAGCGCCGCCGTTGCGGTTGCCGCTTTCGCCGGTGCAGCGGTTGCGGTTTGCGCGTGTACCGCGCCGGCGCCCACCCACATCAGCGCGCCCAACAGGGTTACGAATTTCTTGTTCATTCAAGTTCCTTTATTGATGTTCGGTTAATACGTGATACGTGATACGTGACTTAGCGCCACCGCATCCTCTTAGTCACTGATCCATTAACGCAGTTCCGCGCGCTTGGTTACAGGCATTCCGGCACGGTGCCCTAAATTAAATATTCGTTTAAAAACAGATAGTTACATTACTTACGTGGCACTTTTACCCATCGCAGCGACGTTGCTTTACCACTATTTTCCGCAAGCGGCGTGTCAGCCCCGGCGCAAGGGATCGACCGCCGGCGCAACGCCACTGTTGCCATTGCGCCGCAGCCACATCAGCCACAGCGTAAAACCCAGCGCCAGCAGCAGAAACGGAATCGTGCCGTAGTTCACCGCGTGCCAGCCGCTGGCGTGCAGCAACATGCCCGAAGACATCGACGAAATCACCATGGTGATAAACACCATCAGATCATTTGCTGCCTGCGTCTTGGCGCGCTCGGCGGGCGTATGGCATTCGGTGAGCAACGCCGAGCCGCCCACATACATGAAGTTCCAGCCCACGCCCAGCACAAACAACGCGAGCCAGAAGTTGACGACGCCGGTGCCCGCCAGCGCGCACAGCACCGCGCCGAACAACAGCACGATGCCCGCGAGGATCACTTTCAGCACGCCGAATTTCTGAATCAGCGCGCCGGTAAAAAACGACGGCCCGTACATGCCCAATACGTGCCACTCCAGCACAAACGCCGCCGAGTTGAAATGATGATGGTGCGCATGCATCGCCAGCGGCGTGGAGGTCATGAACAGATTCATGATGCCGTACGACAACGCCCCCGCCAGCGCCGCCACGATAAACACCGGCTGGCGCATGATCTCGCGCAGCGGGCGTCCGCCTTCCTTGCGCTCTTTTTCCGACAACTGCGGAATTTCCAGTTGCGTGAGCAGCAACGCCGCCACCACGCACACCGCCATCAGCGACAGATATGACCCCAGAAACATGTGATCCGCAAAGATATCCTTGGTGCGCTTGGCCATCTCCGGCGCGACAAATCCGCCGACAATGCCCCCGGCCAGCGTGAGCGAAATCGCCTTGGCGCGAAAGCCCGGCTCGGCCACGTCGGCGGCGGCAAAACGGTAATACTTGCCGAACGCGGTATAGCTGCCCATCACCGTCATGCCGAAACATAGCAGCCAGAAATTCGCCAGGTAAATCGCCAGCCCGCACAGCGCCGCGCCCAGCACGCCGATGGCGGTGCCCGCCTGAAACCCGTTTCGCCGGCCGATGGCTTTCATCAGCATCGACGCGGGAAAGGTGGTCAGTGCGGAGCCGATTACGTAACACGTCAGCGGCACGGTGGCGAATACCGTGTTCGGCGCCAACGCAACGCCCGCCAGCCCGGTAATCAGGACCAGCGTCACGCCGCCGGTTTGCAGCGTGGCCTGACAGGCGGAGAGTACGAGAACGTTGCGGTGTTGTTTTTGCATGATTTGGTTCGATTCGTATCGGAGGGACTTGCGCTATGCCGGAGGCTCTCCCTCCTGTTGTTCCCGCGCAGGCGGGAACCCATAACACCGTGGCACTTGAGACCGCTTATGGATTCCTGTCTTCGCGGGAATGACGAGGTTGGAGTCAGTTCACTCCGCCTTGATCCCCGCCGCCTTCACCACCCCGCCAATACGCGAAATATTCGCGCGGATGTATTCGCCAAACTCGGCCGGCGTACCGCCGATCAACGCAAAACCCAACGCCGATAAACGTTCCTTCGTCTCCGGCAATCGCGTCACCCGCAGCGTCTCCGCGTTCACGCGCGCCACCGTATCCGCGGGCGTGCCCGCCGGCAGCAAGAACCCCGTCCATGAATCAAAGTCAAATCCCGGCACGCCGGCTTCGGCGACGCTCGGAATATTCGGCGTCGCCGCGATGCGCTTGGCGCCAGTGGTGGCGAGAATGCGCAGCTTGCCGTTGCCCGCATGCGGCAGCGCCGTCGCCAGCCCCGGCACCATCATCGGCACCTGTCCGGCCAGCACGTCGTTGAATGCCGCCGCCAGCCCCTTGTACGGCACGTGCAGTATGTTGATGCCGGTCATCATTTTCAGCATTTCCATCGGGATGTGCTGCGCGCTGCCGATGCCGCCCGACGCGTAATTCAACTGGCCCGGGCGCGCCTTGGCAAACGCGATCAACTCCTTGATGTTGTTCACCGGCACCGACGGATGCACCGCCAGGCAGTTGTTGATCTCGGCGGCCAGCAACACCGGCGCGAAATCCTTGATCGGATCGTACGGCAGCTTGAGGTACAGATGCGGGTTAATCGCCAGCGTCGCCACATTGCCCATGCCGATGGTGTAGCCGTCGGCGGGCGCGCGCGCCGCGAACTCCATGCCGATAATGCCGTTGGCGCCGGTGCGGTTATCCACCACCACCTGCTGCTTCCACTGCTCCGACATCTTCTGCGCGTAGTGGCGCGCCAGCACATCAACCGCGCTGCCGGGCGCGAAGGGGAGAACGAGGCGAACGGATTTGACGGGGTAAGTTTGAGCCCCCGCGTTCGACGCGAATGCAGCGCCCGCAAATAACAAAATGGAACGCACGCTGTTAACAGATACCATCGTTTCCTCGACTTGGTTTCATGCTGAACGACAGGAACGCGCCCTGCCTGCAATTACTTGATTAACAACAATGCCTTGATGCGTGCGCGCACGTCCAGCATGACGGAATCGGAAACCGCTCCCTTTTTTTTGGCGCGGCGAATCTTCCAATCCAGCGACTTTACCTGATCGGCCAGTACGACGCCGGGCTGCCCCGCCAGCCGGGTGGGAACTTCAAACGGATAGCCCTTGATCCTGGTGGACAAGGGGCAGCAAATCATCAAGCCCGTCTTGCTGTTATAGAGGGCCGGACTCATCACCAGCGCCGGGCGATGTCCCGCTTGCTCATGGCCCGCTTGCTCATGGCCCGCCCGCGGGTCAAACTCAAGCCACACGACATCGCCTGCGTCCGGCACGTAAGTCCGGCTTGCCACTACAGCGACTCCTTGCCGAGCGGCCCGCCAAAATCAATCGCGTCGTGCATATTGTCACTCGTGATGCCGGCCACAAGGTCTTCGAGCTTGAATTCGAACTTGTCGGCGGGTTCAATGACGATGCGCCCCTTGGACGCCTTGATCGTGACGCGCTGCTCGATATCAAAAGATGCGATTTTCATTGCCGACGAATTGAGCCGGACAGCAGGGCTGTTGCCCCATTTTCGGATTACCGCATCCATGGCCTATCCTTTATCAACAACGCTTATCGATAACAGTGTTTCTACATTGTAGATACATCGCCCCATACCGTCAAGACCCCGCGATCGTCACCCCGCCATCCGCCACGATCATCTGCCCGGTGACAAACGACCCCGCCTCACAGGCCAGAAACACCGCCACGCCGCCGATGTCTTTCGGCTCGCCGATACGCCGCAGCGGGGTGGACGCCTCGCGTGATTTGCGCCGCGCGTCGTCAGACCACAGCGCCTTGGCGAAATCGGTTTTCACCAAGCCCGGCGCGATGGTATTCACGCGGATGTTTTTCGGCCCCCACTCCACCGCCAGCGCGCGGCACAAGCCGGCTTCGGCGGCTTTCGATGTTCCATACAGCCCCAGCACCTGACTGCCGCGCAGCGCGCCGATACTCGAAATAATAATCATCGAGCCGCCCCCCTCGTGCGCGCGCTCGGCCATTTGCGGCAGCACCATGTTGGCGAGCCAGAACACGCTTTTCACATTGGTCTGCATGATTTTATCGAACACCTCGTCCGACGCCGTGGTCAGCGGGCCGAAGTGCGGATTCGACGCGGCGTTGCACACCAGACTGTCGATGCGGCCCCATTTTTTCATCACGGTATCGACGAGGTTTTGCGCGGCGGCTTTGTCGCCCACGTTGCACGGCACCGCCAGCGCCTCCTGCCCGCGCGCGGTGAATTCGGCCGCCACTGCGTCGCACGCATCGGCCTTGCGGCTGGAGATCACCACCTTCGCGCCGGCATTCGCCATTTCCTCGGCGATGGATTTGCCGATACCCTTGGTGGAGCCGGTAACGAGTGCGACTTTGCCTTTGAGACTGAACATGTTTGCTCCTGTTTACGAAATCTATTGAACATGGATAACAGCGGATAACCACGGATAAGATCAAAATCAGAATTTATCCGCCTTTATCCATGTTAAAAAACGATTGACCTTGACCTTTTTACCATATGCGCGTTCAGGGTTGCGATCACCGCGCGCGGGGTGGCGGCAGGCGCGAACATGCCGAGCCAGTCGGTGACTTCATAACCCGCGATGCCCGATGTCGATGCCCGGTCAGTTCGGTCAACTTCGCCGCCGCCGTGCGCGCGATCAGATCCGTGGAACCACCCGGCGGAAAGCCGACGCTGTAGCGTATCGGTTTACTGGGATAGGGTTGCGCCGGCAGCGGGCCGGCGGCCAGCGGCAACACGATCGACATCATTATCAGCGCGATTTTCATAGGGCTTTCTCCGCGCAACTATACCGCAAGCCGCATTCACGACATCGCGGCTTCAAAATGCTCGGACTGGTCCGTGCCGGTATTTAGCGTCGTTACCGCTTGAACCTCGGCGTGCGCTCGCGGTCGCCGGGGTTGTCCCAGCCCTTCCAGTTCGGCTTGCGTTTCTCCGCGAATGCCTTGCGCGATTCCACGCGATCCGACAGCGCGCCGTGGCTGTGCAGCAGCTTGGCATAGGCTTCGAGATCGTCGGGCACGCGCCCGCGCATGGCGCGCGTCATGTGCAGCGTGTTCACCCGTGACGCCGGCGGCAGGCTCAACAGGTGATCCGCCATGGCGCGCGCCTCGGGCATCAGTTGATCGGCATCGGCGAGCCGGTTCAAATAGCCCAGCTCGTACATGCGCTCGGCGGTGAAGCGAAACGCGAACGCGATTTCCGTGGCGATGACATGCGGCAGGTTGTTGACCACGCCGTGGCTGTGGCCGCCGAGCAGCCAGCGCTTGGCCTCGGACGATTCAAACGTCGCGCCGCGCACCGCCAGGCGCAAATCCGCGCGCTCGGTGAGCATGAAGCCGCCGCCCATGGCAAAACCGTTGATCGCCACGATCACGGGTTTATCCAGCGTGCCGTCGTGATAGGGGTTTTCACGCGCCGCGGATTCGGCCGACGAACCGACGCGGCCTTTTTCGACGGATTCTTTCATGTCTTCGCCGGCGCAAAATGCGCGTCCGGTGCCGGTGAAAATGGCGGCTTCCAAAGCCTTGCTGTCGCGAAACTCGCACCACGCATCGGCGAGCAAGTTACGCATCTCGGTGCCGAGCGAGTTCATGCGCTCCGGGCGGTTCAGCCGCACGGTCATTACGCCATCGTTACGTTCGACTTCGACAAAACTCATAGCCGCCTCCTTGATGATTGATGCGCCATCATACCCTTGCATCAGCGCCTATCGTCGGTTCCCCGGCGCATCCGCGCGCCAGATGTGCTCCCGCCAGTGCCACGCGATGAGCGCCGTGCATGCCAGCCCGAACACGCAATACGCGGTGGCGGTGACGCGGTAGCCGTAAGCGGCGATCAACGGCCCGGCGGTCAGCAGGCCGATGGGCACGCCGTAAATCATCAGCGTGCGTATGCCCATCACGTGCCCGCGAAAGCCCTCCTTCGTCGTACGCAGCAGCATGGCCGACAGCGGCACCATGCTCATGCTCTGCGCGCACCCCGCGAGCATGAGCATCGGTATGCCGCCAATGAAGCCCGGCATTTGCGCGAACACCAGCGTCATCACATACCATATGCCGCAAAAGATAATCATGGTGCGCGCCGGCGGCAACCGGTAGCCGATGCGCGTGAGGATGATCGAGCCCATCAGCGCGCCGAACGCAAAACTCGCGGCAAGGTAACTCAAGCCGCGCTGATCCGTGTCGTACACGTCCTTGGCCACGGCGGGCAGCAAACTGTTGGTGAGCGGAAACGCACACAGGTTCACCAGAAACGCCACCGCCATCGCCGCGCGCAAGTGCGGCGTTTGCCAAACGTAGACCATGCCGTTGCTTAAATCGCCCAGCGTCGACGCCGGACGGCTTTCGCGCGAACCGCGCTTGCCCGCCACTTGCAGACTCAGCAGCAACGCGCAGCCATAAAAGGCGGCGATGGCGATGTAGGCGTTCGCCATGCCCAGCCACGCCGCAAGCGCCGCGCCGGTCAGCGCGCCGAACACGCGCGCGGAATCCTGCGTGGTACGCGACACGCTGGCCGCGCCGATAATATTGTTCGAGGGCATGGATTCGCCCAGCAACGTGTAACGCAGCACCAGATCGGAAGGCCGCACCACGCTAAGACACGCGCCGATCACAAACACATGCCACGGCACCAGCCAGCCGGTCAGCGCCAGCGTCATGGTGCTGGCCGCGAGAACGGTGTAGGCGAGCCGCAGCCCGCAATAGGTTTTTTTGACGCCGATGCGCTGCCCCGTCACCCCCAGCACCGGCGCCATCAGCGTGCCCAGATACTGCAACGCGCCGAACATCGTCAGCATCACCACCGAGCGCGTTTCGACCAGGATGTACCAGGCGAGCAGGATGATCTCCATCTCCAGCGCCCACGAACTCAGCAGATCAGCGCTCCACTGAAAGCGAAAACTGCGTACGGCAAACGGGGCCAGCGCCGGCACCCGCGCGGCGGGAGCGGCCGGTTTAGCGTCCATGGCGTCCATGGGAGCCTTGGCGCGCCCGCATACCCGGCGGAAATTGAAAGGATGGAATAAACATCGGCAGCGCTGATTATCCGAGATTATTCATTAGAAAGAATGGGTCTCTAAACCTGGGATGCGCGGCGGATCAAGCGCCGCACTCCACAGCCCCGAGAACCACGCGCGCCGCTGTCGCGGCATTGCCACGGTATATTGAGCAGCGTACGGGCCG
>JANPOH010000242.1:0-9056 GCA_031427895.1 Betaproteobacteria bacterium | reverse complement strand
AGAAATTTTTTGAGCTGCGGCACGGTGTCGCGCGGGCTGTCATAGGAATCGATGATTTCGCGGGCTTCGGTCAGACTCAAGCCTAGCCGCTTGGCGCGCAGCGTGAGTTTGAGGCGGGTCCGGTCGCGCGCGCGCGCCTCATCATTCACCGCTACGCCATGCTTGGCGTGCTCGACGAGCGCGGCTATCCGCTCGTCGACATGGGCGTGCTGGAAATGCCCGACGACGACCGCATCGCCGATGCCTACCGCTACAAACCACTGGCGGGCAAACCGTGTACCGAATGCGGCAACTCGGCGATGATTAAAAAAGACGGCTGCGAGTTCTGCACCGCGTGCGGCGCTATCGGGGCTTGCGGCTGATAATTTACTGTTAAAATATCCTTTAAAAACAAATAGTTACAATATAACCACTGACAACCGGCATTCCGACGCGGCAAGCCGCCGCGCTGACCAGCACGCAATTGGTGGCCGATCCGGCGGGCCATCGCCACGGACAAAACACGCCCTGCACGGGCGCGAACTGTCCGGCGGCAACCGCTGCCACTGGCGAGCAGCAGGGCCGGCATGGCATGGGCCGCCGCGGTATGCACGGCAAGATGCACGTCGCGCGCGGCGAGCGTCATGGCAAGAGGGCGCATGGCGGGCACGGCAATCACGGCGCGCAACGTGGCAATGCGGGCGAAGGCTGCCCGATGCACGCCGCGGCCCAAGCGCACTATGCGCTGAGCGGTGCGACGCTTGTTGGGCTATGTGGCGGCGACCGCCACGATGCGCCGTTCGCCAATTGCCGTCAGCACCGCATTCGTCACCGCCACGGTATACGCGGCGTCGTCTCCATCGGGCAAGTTGCCGCGCTTGCCTTGCAACTCGCCTTCAAACGCCCGCACCTGTAACTCGTACGCCGGGCTGGCGGGAAAGCGTTCCTCGGCGGCGCCGTTTTTGTCGCGCACAGTGATGATGTGTTCCTTGGCCCAGCGCAGCGGCGACGTCACCAACGTGGCTTCGGAGCCTTCGATCAGGAGATTGTTTTCGCCCTGCGGCACTTCGCGCGTGGCGCGCACTTGTGCGTGGCCGCCGCCGGACAGGCGCCCCAGCACGGTGAAGGTGTCGTCGGCGTGCCCTTCGCGCCGGTCGGGGTTGGTGAACGCGCTGACCTCCACCCATTTCTGGCCGGTGACGTATTGCACCAGATCCAGCAGATGCACGCCAACGTCGTACATCACGCCGCTTTGTGAATTGTCGAGCCGCCAGGTTTTGCGCGGCGGCATGGCGGAAGTGCGCTCCAGCGTCACTTCGACGATCTTGCCGAGCCGGCCGGATAAAGCGATGTCGCGAGCCCGCGTGACTGCGGCATCCAGTCGGATCTGATGGGCGATGCGCAAAATCACGCCGGCTTTTTTGCACGCATCCGCCATTTCGCGCGCCTGGCTGGCGTGCATGGCGAAGGGTTTTTCGCACAGCATGTGTTTGCCTGCTTTCGCGCCCGCCAGCACGGCTTCGTAATGCATCGCGTTCGGCAATGCGATGTACACCGCATCGACCTGGGCATCATTCAGCATGGCATTCAGATTGGCGTGCTGACGTTCGACGCCGAAGTGTTCGGCGAAGGCTTTGGTTTTTTCGGGCGTGCTGCCCAGGCAGGCCGCAATGACCGAACCAGGACTATTCACCATCGCGGGCGCGACAAAATCGCCGGCGGCCCAGCCCAAGCCTACGATGCCCCAGCGTACGGGTTTGATTTCATTCATGATTTGCAACACCCCAATGTAAAGTCAAAAAAACGCACCCTGATGACGACAGCGAAGGCGAAGGCGATTGATTACTACGCGCCGCACAGTTTGCGCCGCGCATCCTGATATTCTTTTTCAAACCGATCCACCAACTCGGCCACGCTGGGTACATCATCGATATTGCCCACGCCCTGCCCCGCGCCCCAGATTTCTTTCCAGGTTTTTGGCCGCTCCTCGCGATTGCGGTATAAGCCGGGCGCTTCGATGGCCGGCAGCTTGTCCGGGTCCAATCCGGCATTGCGGATGCTGCCCGCGAGATAACTGCCATGCACGCCGGAGAACAGCGGCGTGTAAACAATATCGCCCGAGTTGGAATCGACGATCATCTTTTTATAGCCTTCCACCGCCAGCGATTCCCGCGTGGCGATAAAGCGCGTGCCGATATACGCCAGATCACAGCCCATCGCTTGCGCCGCCAGTATCGCCGAGCCGTTGGTGATCGCGCCGGACAATACCAGCGGCCCCCGATGGATGCGCCGCAATTCATTCACCAGCGCGAACGGATTCAAGACGCCCGCGTGCCCGCCCGCGCCGCCGCACACGGCGATCAGGCCATCGACGCCCGCTTCGAGCGCTTTTTCCGCGTGACGCACTTTGACGACATCGTGAAACACCAGACCGCCGTACGCATGCACGCGCGGCGCGATCACGGTAGGCGCGGACAACGAGGTAATCACTATCGGCACCTTGTGCGCTAGCACGACTTCCGCGTCCTGCTCAAGGCGCTGGTTGGCCTTGTTCAGAATAAGATTCACCGCGAACGGTGCAACCTTCTTGGCGGGATTTTCAAGGGCATACCGCGCCAGCTCGGTTTCGATGCGCGTGAGCCACGTGTCCAGCTCCGCCTGCGGGCGCGCGTTAAGCGCGGGGAAAGAGCCGATGATGCCGGCCTTGCATTGCTCGATCACCAACTCGGGGCCGGACACCACGAACATCGGCGCGGCGAGCACGGGAAGCCGCAAATGTTGCGTAATACTATCCGGCAAATTCATTTGTAACCTCATGTTTATAACCACTTATTATTAACGGCTTGCCGCCGGAACGGCGCCGGTGTGCATGCGTTCAGGCTTTCGAGAAACGCCACCGCACCGCTGATTTGCTGCGCGCTTAAATTCAGCGGCTGCCCCACGGTGCCGGTCGGTGGCGGGCGGCGCAGCTTCCGCCGTCACATCACCGGAATAGACAATAGACATAAGCATCAAGAAAAAGCAGAGTTGGATTATCCCATCAAATCGGCGAAAATCCGCGTTCACCAAACGACAAGCAAACCCCATGAGCAAAGAATATCTCCCGCATATCCAACCGCCGGCGCAACACGGCGGCGCTGCCTCTGCCTCGGCCTCTGCCTCGGCCGCGGCCGTATGGTTAGTCTTTAACGCGGGGCAAGTCATGGTACGCATGAACGATGGCGCCCCCGCCGTGCTCACCTGCACCCACCCCAACGATCACGGCCTGGAGACGACGCAGGAACATTACCTCGGCACCTACGGCGGCGAGCATTGCTACGCCGCCGAACTCGCCGCGGCGCAGATCGCGCCCGATGGTCACGCCATGCTGGGTCTGCGCGATTTGCTTGGCCACATGGACGACACGCTGGCGGGCGTCTCCGGGCGGGCGTTTCAGATCCTCGAATGGAACCGCAATCACAAGTATTGCGGACGCTGCGGCAATGAGACCGTGCCGCGCGACAACGAACGCGCGCGCACCTGCGCGCCGTGCAAGCGCACCAGCTACCCGCCGGTGGCGCCGGTCATCATGATCCTGATTACCCAAGGCCGCAAAATGCTGCTCGCGCGCAAAGTCGGCTGGGGCAACACGCGCTATTCCGCGCTGGCGGGTTTTGTCGAACCGGGCGAGACGCTCGAATCAACAGTGATCCGTGAAACACGCGAAGAAGTCGGCGTTGAAATCAAGAACATCCGCTACTTCGGCAGTCAGCCGTGGCCGTTCCCGAACAACCTGATGATCGCCTTCACCGCCGAATACGCCGGCGGCCCCGTCACCCCCGACGGCGTTGAAATCGAAGCAGCCGCGTTTTTCGATGCCGATGAATTGCCCAACCTGCCGCCGGGCATCAGCATATCGCGCCGCATGATAAACACCGTGGCGGCTGAACTCAGAAAATTACCGAAATGAACGCGCTCCAGCAAACCAGACAACTCGGCCAAAGCCTGTGGCTCGACAACCTCTCGCGCACGCTTATCCAGGAAGGCGGCCTGCAACGCCTGATTCGTGATGACGGCATCAGCGGCGTCACCTCCAACCCGGCGATTTTTTTCAAGGCGATCAGCGAAAGCCCTTATTACAAGGACGACGTGGCGCGCCTTAAAGCGGCCGCCGCTCCGAATCCCGCGCCCGCCGAGCCGCTTTACGAAGCGCTGGTCATTCCTGACATACAGGCCGCCTGCGACTTGATGCGCCCCGAGTACGATCGCACCGCCGGCCGCGATGGTTATGTCAGCCTCGAAGTCTCGCCTGCCCTGGCGCACGACGCGGCGGGCACCGTGGCCGCTGGGCTTCGCCTTAAGGCTGCGGTGCAGCGCAAGAATCTGCTGATTAAAGTGCCCGCCACGCCCGCCGGACTCACGGCCATCGAAGCGCTCATCGCGCAGGGCTGTTCGGTAAACGTCACGTTGATGTTCTCGCTCGCGCATGTGAACGCGGTCGCGCAAGCCTATGTGCATGGCCTGCAGCGGCTGGTGGACGCCGGCGGTGATCCGCGTCCGGTGAAATCCGTGGCGAGTTTGTTCTTGAGCCGCGTCGATACGCTGGTGGATAAACAACTCGACGGCATCGGTGGCGATGCACTCAAGTTACGCGGCAAAGCAGCGGTTGCCCTGGCAAAACTCGCGTACCACGAATACCGGAAAACCTTCAACTCCGCCGCCTTCGCCAAGCTCGCCGTCCAAGGCGCGCAAGCGCAATTCATGCTGTGGGCCAGCACCGGTACAAAGAATGCGGATTACAGCGATGTGATCTACGTCGAATCCCTGATCGGCCCGGACACCATCAACACCGTGCCCGACGCCACGCTCAACGCCTTTCGCGATCACGGCAAAGCCGCGGCCACGCTGGAAATCGGCATCGACGACGCGCAGGCGGTTTTCGATGCGCTGGCCAAAGCAGGTATCGACATGCGGCAAGCAGGCGAAACCCTGCAAGTCGAAGGCGTGAAATTATTCGAGCAGGCGTTCGAGCAGTTGTTGAAATTGCTGACGTAATCCCGTGGCGCCGCGGCACTGCGGCGCCGGATCACCGAATCACTGTAGGGCGGGAGGAGCGCAGCGTATCCCGCCTTTCGCGCGAACCACGCAAGGCGGGATGGCTCCCGCCCTACGAACGACGATCTTTCGGTTCGCACATGGCCGTCGTGCCGGGCGCCCTGTAAATTAACTACTTATTTTTAAACGCCTTTCCACAAGCACTTGCCGCCGCTCGCCTTGTCTATTTCCGCCACCTGCAACTCATGCGCGGCCAACTCCTCTGCGCTTGCACGCAACACCAAAATCTCCACGGCGCCGCGCTCACTGTCTTCCGCGCGCGCCACGATTGCCGGCCCGGCATCGATCATCAGGCTGCCCTGCCCGCGCGTCATCGCCAGATAAACCTCGGCCAGTAGCTGCGCGTCGAGCAACGCGCCGTGCAGCGTGCGGCCTGCATTGTTGATCTGATAACGCTCACACAGCGCATCGAGGTTGTTGCGCTTGCCCGGATGCAATTCACGCGCCTGCTTTAAGGTATCGATCACGCTGGGGCAAACGTCTTTCATCGGCTTCCTGTCGAGCAGCCGCAGCTCGTGATTCAGAAACGCGATATCGAATGGCGCGTTGTGGATCACCAGTTCCGCGCCCGCCACGTAATCCAGAAACTCCTGTGCGATTTCGCGGAATTTCGGCTTGTCGGCAAGAAACTCGCGGGTAATGCCATGAACCTGCAGCGCGCCTTCCTCGCTGTCCCGTTCCGGGTTGATATAGCGATGAAAATGTTTGCCCGTCGGCTGGCGATCGACGATTTCAACGCCGCCGATTTCGAGAATGCGATTACCCAGCGCCGGGTCGAGGCCGGTGGTTTCCGTGTCGAGGATGATTTGGCGCATGTCAGGGCTTCCGTTCGACGCTTTCAACGCCGCGATTCGCCAACTCGTCGGCGCGTTCGTTGCCGTTGTGCCCGGCGTGACCTTTCACCCACAGCCACTTGACATCGTGCTGTTGCGAAACGGCGTCGAGTTCTTTCCAAAGGTCATCATTTTTCACCGGCTTTTTGGCGGCGGTGCGCCAGCCGTTTTTTTTCCAGCCGTGTATCCACTCGCTGATGCCCTGCTGCACGTATTTGGAATCGGTGTGCAGTTGCACCTTGCAACGGCGCTTTAACGCCTCCAGCGCGCGGATCACCGCCAGCAGCTCCATGCGGTTGTTGGTGGTCAGGCGCTCGCCGCCGAACAGTTCTTTTTCCTTGCCGTTCATTTCAAGCAACGCGCCCCAGCCGCCGACGCCGGGGTTGCCCTTGCACGCGCCGTCGGTATAAATGTTAACCACTTCGCTTGCTTGCTTGCTCATTGCATCTCCGTCTTGTCGCGCGCGGCGAGTTGGTCTTCCTGTTTTTGCGGCACGGTGGCCAGGTGCTTGGCGCGCGCCTCGCGCGGCCAGCGCGGCGTAATGACGCGCATGCCGCGCACACGCTTGATCGCATGCAAAAACGTCACCGCGCCGCTAAACGGCCACCAGCGGTCGCCGGCGGATTCCATGAACTGAAAACGATCCAGCCATTTCTGGCTGCTGCACGGCGGCGCATAACAGCCCATGGCGCCGCCCGCCATCTCAAACCCCAGCAGCGCCAGCCAGTCCTTCAGCCGCATCAGATGGATGAAGCGACCGCTCCACGGATACGCATCGCGGCTTGAAAACGAATGGCGCAGGCCCCACAGGCTCACCGGGTTAAAACACGTCACCACCAGGTGCCCGTCCGGCACCAGCACGCGCTCGACTTCGCGCAGTATCTGGTGCGGATTGCCTGAAAACTCGAGCACGTGCGGCAACAACACCAAGTCAACGCTGGCGCCGACGATGGGCAACTCCGCGCCGTCCGCGCGCAACTGCGCGCCCGCGCCGCGGCTTACGGTGGCGCGCAAGGCCATGCGGTTGGCGCGCAGCAGGTCAAATTCCGGCAGGCCGATTTGCAGCGCGTTGTAGCCGAAAATATCCGTCACGGTCTTGTCGATATAGGTGCGCTCGCGCGCAAGCAGGTATTGCCCCAGCGGGGTATGCAGCCACGCACACGCGCCGGATTCCGCGGACTTGTCGAGCGCTGTCGTTTCGATTGACATGGGGCAAGTTTAAATCAAATAATCCGCAAGCTGAAATTACCACAAGTGCTCCAAGGAATTCTCATGACCCCATACGACATCGTCCCGCTGCGCGCCTTCAACGACAACTATATCTGGACCATTCGTGACGCTACCCGCGCGGTGGTGGTTGATCCGGGCGACGCGCAACCCGTGCTCGACTATCTGGCCGCCGAAAACCTCGAACTGCTGGCCATCGTCATCACGCACCATCACCAGGATCATATCGGCGGCGTCGCGCGGCTCGTGCAGGGGCGCACGATCCCCGTCTACGGCCCGCACGATCCGCGCGTGCCCGAGGCCACGCAGCGGCTGCGCGAAGGCGAATCCATCATCTTGCCGCATTTCGGCATCCCGCTCACGGTATTTGAAGTGCCCGGCCACACCAGCAGCCACATCGCTTTTTACAACGACCAGTTGCTGTTCTGCGGCGACACCCTGTTCGCCGCGGGCTGCGGTCGCCTGTTCGAGGGCACACCGGCGCAGATGCACGATTCGCTGTCCAAATTCATGCGCTTGCCCGACACCACCCGCGTCTACTGTGCGCACGAGTACACCCTCGCCAACCTGCGTTTTGCCAAAGCTGCTGAACCCGCCAACCGTGCCGTGGCGGATTGGGAAACGCGCGCGCAGGCGCAACGGCAGCAGGATCTACCCACGGTGCCATCGACCATCGCGCTGGAACGAGCGGCGAATCCGTTTGTGCGTTGCACCGAGCCCGATATTATCGCCAGCGCCGGCCGGCACGCAGGCAAGCCGCTACCGGATGCCGTGAGCGTGCTCGCCGCCATACGCGAGTGGAAGAATTCCTTCTGAAGGTGGCGAATTTATTACGATACTTCTACCCGCCCTTCAAGTGATTGACATAAGCACCTGTTTTTAAAGGGTTTTTTTACTTGACGGCAGAGTCCACAGCCGTTACCATGCGCGAGTTAATCTGAACGGGGTGGAAAGCCATGATCGAACTTCCGTGCAGGGCGCGTTTGCTGTCGAAATGCCTGTCAAAGTACTTATCTAAATTACCGCAGTCGAAATCCCTGTTTCCGGTGATGTTTGCAACCGCTGCGCTATTCAGCGCCGGTTGCGCCCAACTCCCCACATCGGATGCCACTCACGCAGCGCCGGGGGACTCGTCATCCCTTATCGCGTGGCCGACCCCCACGCTTTCCAATAGCCCCATACCGGCGCCGCCCGAGCCGACCCTGCTGCCGCGCGCGGAACGCCCGGTGGATAAAAGTCCCGAAATACTACGCAATGTGCGGCGCTCCGCAGGCGCATCCGGCGCGGCGTCAATGAATGCCGCCGAAGCCCCGCGCGACGTGTGGCAACGCATACGTGGCGGCTTTCAGATGTCCGCGCTCGACAGTAAACTGGTGCAGGACTGGGAAACCTACTACGCCACCCGGCCCGAATATTTCGCGCGCATGATCGAAAACAGCCGGCCGTTTTTGTATCACGTCATCACCGAAGTCGAACGCCGCGGCATGCCCGCTGAAATCGCGTTGCTGCCGATGATTGAGTCCGCTTACAACCCGGTGGCTTACTCCAGCGCACACGCTTCCGGCATCTGGCAATTCATTCCGTCCACCGGCAAGCATTACGGCCTCAAACAAAACGGCTGGTACGATGGCCGGCGCGACATCATGGCCGCCACCAGCGCCGCGCTGGACTATCTGCAAAACCTGCACGGCATGTTCAAGGATTGGGAGCTGGCGCTGGCCTCCTATAACTGGGGCGAAGGCGCGGTGCAGCGCGCGGTGGATCGCAATCAGGTCAGGGGCCTGTCCGCGAATTACCTGAGCCTGACCAACATGCCCGCGGAGACGCGCAACTATATCCCCAAGCTCATCGCGGTAAAAAACATCATTGCCGATCCCGCCCGCTATGGCATCGCGCTGGCCGGCATCCCCAACGAAGTTGCCA
>JANPOH010000241.1:0-5422 GCA_031427895.1 Betaproteobacteria bacterium | reverse complement strand
GTCTGGGCCATGGCTGCGCCAACCTGCGCGCCAACGTAGCCACCACCAAAATTCGCAGCCTGCGTGACGCCAGCAAACAGCGCATCTGTCAGAGCGGCAGCGATTAAAGTTTTTTTCATTTCATTCTCCTTAAATACTAATTAAATCAACAAGATGCCGTTGAAGCCTATGCTTAATGAACTGTCGGCCAAGGCCGGGCGACTGCTACCCACACGCGCAGCGCCGCTTGCCTATGCCAAACGTAAACTGCCGCTCAAGTCGCACAACGTATTGCCGGCGTCCAGTCGCCGCACCACGCGGACGATCTCCGCGCCATCAACCCGCAACGGCGACAAGGCCGCCAGCCGCATGAATTTGGCGGTGAGTTCCGCATCCGAACACGGATCGGCGGGCGTGCCGTGCGGATCGAGCGTGAGCGCTTCCTTGATTTCGCCGTTGGTCAGATGCAGTTGCACGCGCGAGCCGAAGCGTTGCGGGTAGACGGCTTCGCATTCGTCATCGACGCGGGTTTCGACGCGCGCGGCGAGGGCGCGTAACGCCGGGTCGGTGTAACCGGCAGGCTCGAACGCGCGCGGGTCGGCGGGGTCGCGGGTCAAGGCCAGCGCCGCGCAGTAAGGGATGCTGTATTGCGCGTCCATGGTATCGGCGGGTACGGGGTTGCTGTTGCCGTTGACGGCAAAGCGGCTGGTGCCGACGACAACTTTTTTGATTTGATCCGTGGCGAGCGGCTTGCCGTTGTTGATGCCGTCACGCATCGCCCCCAGCAGTTGCACCACGCCCTGTATCCAGCCGCAGACCGGGTACACCTTGAACCACACGTCGTTGATGGCCCAGCTTGCGCCGAGGCCGTGCGTGAGTTGCTCGGGGCGGGCGCTGTCGCCGCTGAACACTTCAAATAAGCCATAGCGTCCCTCGATCGCGCCGGTGGGGCCGGTGTAGCCGTCGCGCGCGAGCAGTGCCGCGCGCACGCCGGAAGACGCCGCCCAGCCCGCGTGCATGCGCTTGACCATGCTGCCGCCCGCGACATAGGCCTTGATGCCCGAGGCCATCGACGCGGCGATGCCAGCGGCGTGGTTGATTTGCGCGGCGTTCAAATTCAGCACGCAGCCGGCGGCGATGGCAGCAGCCACCGGCCCCACCACGCTGGTCTTGTGAAACCCCTGATGCGACGGCTGCATACCCATCGCCACACTGAATCGCGCGGTGGCTTCGTAGCCGATGATGAGCGCGTGCAACAATTGTTCGCCGGTAATGCCAGCCTCTTCCGCCACGGCCAGCACCGCGGGCACGATCACCGTGCCCGGATGGATCACCGCCGCGGGCAGCAGATCATCCAGTTCAAAACCGTGGATGGCGGTGCCGTTGCACAGTGCGGCGGCGGGCGCCGACAGCGGCGCGGCGTGGCCGAACACGGTGGATGAGCCTTGTGATTTTTCCGCGAACAGTTGCGCGGCCATGATTTTTGACCACGGCTGGCTCGCGCCGAACAAGCCGCAGCCGATGGCATCGAGCAGGCAGCGTTTGGCGTTGCCGTAGGCGGCGCGCGGGACGGACTCGGACTTCAGCGCGGCGGCGAAGTCGATGAGCGCCGCGGCGTGACTTGCGCCAGAGGATTTACTATTGTTCATACCGTGTTCCATGCGGCACGGTGTTTTGGATTCCCGCCTGCGCGGGAATGACGGAAAGGATGAAAGGATGTTTAGCTGGTATCAGGAGCTGACTAAAAGGTTTGATCCCTCCGGATACTCTTGGGGCGTTTGTAAATTTAACAATAAAAACAAATACTTACGATATATCACCCGCCAGCTCCCGTAGCCGCGCAATCACCTTGTCATCGACATGGATCATGCCCTTTTCCCGATTCACGCGGCGCTTCTGTTGGCTGCTGTCGCCCGGCACGCGCACCGTGCCCGCCCCCGCGAGCGGGCGATTGGCCGTGATTACCTGACGAAACGCCGACACGCGCGCGGCGAATTGATCGCTGGGCATGAACAGCTTTGGATCGATCACCATGAAAAACAATCCGTAGTTGGAGACATCATCAATCACCAGTTCACTGCCCGCGAGTATGCCGAGCAATTGCACCGCCAGCGCCAGCCCGCTGCCGCGCGGCCCGCCCCAAGGCAGTATCGCGCCGTCAATCGCTTGATCGGGATCGGTGGTGGGCTGCCCTGCCGGATTTACCGCCACGCCCGCGGGCAGCGGCACGCCCTTGGTTTTGGCGAGCACCACGTCACCCCAGGTGGATTGCGAAGTGCCGATGTCGATGATGATAGGATCGTCGTCACTCGCGCCGGGGAAGGCAATCGCGAACGGGTTGGTGCCCATCAATCGATCCGCGCCCCCGTGCGGCGCCACGCGCGCGGTGGAGTTGGTGGTGTGCATGGCGATAAACCCCTGCCGCGCGGCGCGCTCGACGTAATAAGCGAGCCGCCCGCTGAACCAGGTGTTGTTGGCGCACACCACGGCGACACCGTTTTTGCGCGCGATCTCTATTGCCTTGTCGATGGCGTGTAGGGAGACCACATAGGCTACGTTATCGCCACCGTCGAGCAGCGCCGAGCAGTGGTTCTCGCGCACCACGCGCGTGGCGGCGGCGGGCGGTTTGCCGTGAATGTCCTCCGCCAGCGCGATCACGCGCGGCAGACTGGAAAATTCATGCCCGCACAGCGCGGCGTCGACCAGATGATCGGCGGTGATGCGGGCGTTGGCGGCGGACATGCCCGCGCGCGACAATGCGCGCACGGCGAGATCGGTGGCTTCGGTGATGGTGAGTTGCATGGGTGTTCCGTGCAAAAATCGTGGCCGCAGTTTACCGGTTCGCTCCGGCAACGGCGAGCGTGATTATTGCCTCATTTTTGCGTCCGGCGCCAGAGTCCTAACCGTAATCTACGCGCTATGGCGTGGCGATGCTCGCCTACACTGGCGCTTTTTCAGGGAGAGAACACCATGGATTTCGGCATTTTTAATATCATGCAGCAGCGCGATGTCAGTAAAAGCGCCAAGCAAATTTTCGACGAGGCGGTGGAGCAAACCGTCGAAGCCGAGACAATGGGTTTCACCCGCGCGTGGTACGCGGAGCACCATTTTTCCAACTACAGCCTGTGCCCGTCGCCGTTGATGATGGCCGCGCACATGGCGGGCCGCACGAACAAGATTCGCCTCGGCACGGCGGTGGTGGTGGCGCCGCTGTATACCCCGGCGCGGCTGCTGGCGGAGATCGGCATGGTGGATAATTTAAGCAATGGCCGCCTCGATCTGGGCATCGGCATGGGCTACCAGCAGTACGAGTTTGACCGCTTTTGTTCCACGCTGGAAAACGTGCGCGAATTCACCGGCGAGATGCTGGAGTTGATACACATGGGCTTGACCCAGGCCGCGTTTGAATACAACGGCAAACACATTAAATTCCCGCGTTCGTCGATCAGTTGTAAGCCAGTACAGACGCCCACGCCGCCGATCTGGTATGCGGGCGGGGACCCGTCGCACCTGGCGTGGATCGCGCGTCATGGCCACACCTTGTTCACGACCGGCTTGCTGGGCGGCGTCTCGCGCATGAAAAAAACGCGCGAGTATTTCGAGAGCATCGCCGCCAAGGAAGGCAAGCCCGCGCGCATGGCGGTGACGCGACTCGCGTTCGTCACCAAAAACAAAAAAGACGCCGATCACTACATCGACTGCGCGCTGTATCAGCAGCGCCTGGCGGTGTCGCTCAAAACCCGCCGCGAAAAAGTCACCAACAACTATATCGTGCAGGAGTTTCCGTACGACGAGGAACCCAGCATTGAAAACATCCGCCGCAACCTGCCGGTGGGCGATGTTGATACCTGTATCGAAAAGATGGTGCGCATCGTGCGCGAGCTTGACCCGGTGCATATCGCCATCCAGCCGCAGGTGGGCGATATGGAACACAAAAAATCCCTCGCCAGCATGGAACTGTGGGCTTCCGAAGTGATGCCCGCCGTGCTGCGCGAGACAGGGCACGCGGCAAAGGCGGCGCGGGGAACAATGGCATGACGACGCTACTGAACCATCTTCGCGTGCTGGACTTAAGCCGCGTGCTCGCCGGGCCGTACTGCGCGCAACTGCTCGCCGATCAGGGCGCGCAGGTCATCAAGGTCGAAAACCCCGGCACCGGCGACGAAAATCGCGTGTGGGGCATGCGCGCCAGCGACGGCATCACCAGCAATTTTCATAGCGTGAATCGCGGCAAGCGCGGCATCACGCTCAATCTCAAATCCGCCGCGGCGCGCGGCGTGCTGCGCCAACTGATCGCGAAAGCCGACGTGGTGATCCAGAGTTTCTTGCCCGAATCCGCCGCGCGCCTGGGCGTGGATTACAACGGCGTGCGCGCGATCAAGCCTGACATTATTTATTGCTCGATCAACGGTTACGGCCCCAAGGGCGAGCTGCACAACAAGGCGGGCTACGACCTGATGATGCAGGCGTTCTCGGGCATGATGTCCACTACTGGCTACGCGGACGGCCCGCCGGTGCGCTCCGGCGCGTCGGTGATTGACATGACCACCGGCATCGCCGCTTACAGCGGCATCATGACCGCGCTGGTCAAACGCATGCAGGGCGGCGGCGGCAGCCACGTCACCGCGTCACTGCTCGAAACCGCGATCTCGCTGCTGGGTTATCACGCCGTGGCGTGGCTGCAAACCGGCAAACTGCCGACCAAAGAAGGCTCCGGCGTGTGGCACCTCGTGCCGTACCAGGCGTTCAAATGCAAGGATGGCTACATGCTGGTGGGCGCCACCAACGACGCCGCATGGCAGCGCTTTTGCGACGCCATCGGCCGCAACGACCTCAATGCCGACTCACGCTTTCACACCAACGACCAGCGGCTCGAACATCGCCCGCTACTGGTCAAACTGCTCGAAGACATTTTCATCACCGAAAACGCCGCGCATTGGATCAGCCGCTTCGATGCCAAGGGCGTCGCCGCCTCACCCATCAACACGCTCGATCAGGCGCTGATGCATCCGCAGGTCGCGGCCAATCATATGGTCGTGCCGGTAGTCGACGCGCAAGGGCGCGAGTTCCCCACCATCGGCACGCCGTTCAAGCTATCGGGCGATGCCTCATACGCCACACGCGCCGCGCCGCCGTTGGGCGCGGATACCGAAGATGTGCTGCGCGGGGATTTGGGGATGGATGATGCGGCGATTGCGCGGTTGCGGGGGGCGGTGGCGTTGTAATCAAGCGACTTCCCAATCTTCCACTCGCAAGCCCGCGACCCGGCGGAACTCATCCGTGTTGTGGGTGACAAGCGTGGCGTCGTGGGCGCGTGCGATAGCAGCGATCAGCGTGTCGTTCGGCCCGATCGGCGTGCCGAGTGCCAGCAGGTTGGCGTGGATTTGCCCGTAGTGCTCGGCGCATGCATCATCAAACGGCAGGCTTTGCAACGGCGCGAAAA
>JANPOH010000240.1:0-2810 GCA_031427895.1 Betaproteobacteria bacterium | reverse complement strand
TCTTCGATCAGCTTGCGGCGGATGCGGCCTTCCGCGCCGCCGCGAAACAGCACGCCGTGCGGCACCACCACCGCCACGCGGCCTTCCTGCGGCAGTGCAATCTCGATCATGTGCGAAATGAACGCATAGTCGCCCTTGGACTTGGGCGGCACGCCGCGCCAGAAGCGGTTAAAACGATCATGCTCGGCGTGCTCCGCGCCCCATTTGTCGAGAGAAAACGGCGGGTTGGCGACCACCACGTTAAAGCGCCTGAGCTTGTCGTTTTCCACCAGCGCGGGGCTGTTGAGTGTGTCGCCCCACTCGATGCGCGCGCCGTCCTTGCCGTGCAGGAACATGTTCATGCGCGCGAGCGCCCAGGTGCTGCCGTTAACCTCTTGCCCGAACAGCGCAAAGTCGCGGCTGCCCGCGGCTTCGATCACGTCGGAGGCCTCCACCAGTAAGCCGCCTGCGCCGCAGGCCGGATCGCAGATGCGATCACCCGCCTTGGGGCGCGCCAGCCGTGCGAGCAAGCGCGATACCTGGCGCGGCGTATAGAACTCGCCGGCCTTCTTGCCGGCGTCGGAGGCAAAGCGTTCAATCAAATAAATGTAGGCGTTGCCGATGCCATCGCCCGAAACCCGCGAAGGGCTCAAATCGAGCTTGGCAAAATCCTCCAGCAGGTTTTTCAGCCGCCGGTTGCGATCTTTGGTTTGCCCAAGATTAGCCTCGGAGTTGAAATCGATGTTGCTGAATACGCGGTCGAGCTTGGCCTTGTTCGCTTCTTCAACGTGGTCGAGCACGATGTTGATCAGTTCGCCCACGTTGGCTTCGTTGCGGCGTTCATGCAGGCTATAGAAATCGGCGAGAAACTTATCAACCACCTTGCCAGTGTTTTCTTCTTTCAACTCAACATACGGCAGGATGAAACGCTCGCGGTCCAGACGGCGGCGTATGCGCTCATCGTCGTCACCGTATTGCTTTTTGTATTCGGCGTAGTGATCCTTCCACTGATCGCTCACGTATTTGAGGAACAGCATGACGAGGATGTAGTCCTTGTACTGCGCCGGATCGAGCACGCCGCGAAAGGTATCGCAGGCTTTCCACGCGGTGTCGTTGATTTCCTGCTGGCTGATTTTTTCGGTCATAACGATGATCTCAATGTGATTCAAACTGGCGACGGCACTCAAAGAGTTCGCGCTCGTATTCGATACGCGCCATCACTGAACGCAAAAGCAGATGCACTCGTTTTTCGAGAACCGAACTCTCTGAATAGTCGGCCGGCGCCACAAAATTGACGCGGCCTGCATCGAGCAGTGTTTTACACGTGGTTTGGCTTTTTTTCTCGCGCGCACCGCGTCCGTCGCGATAGACCGCAATGGCGTTTCCGTTCGCCTGACGGGTAACCGTCATGCTCGGCACATCGGTTTCACCGTCACCAATGTAAATAATGTTTTCAAAAGGAATGGGCCGCTGGGCTGGCGGCATATGCGAGTTGATGGATTCGGACAATTCTTCCTTACCCTTGTTGATGCGAAACAGAAATTGGGTTTTAGTGGTATCGGTAATCAGTAATTTAGGAAATGTCGGCTGCTTGTGTGTGCCGTAGTGGTACTCGGAAGCGTAGATTTTGTGGAAATACTTCTTAATTGATACGCCATCCAGAATTTCTTTTAGCCCTGCGGAGATGATGTAGTGCCGCAACTTGATGCGCCCAGCCCCATTTTCGCGCACGAAGCTGTTGATTCGATCGAACCAGGTTTCAACACCCGGAAAATATTTCACGTGCTCTCCTAGCCGTTTGAACTCCGCAAGGCCGACATGCTTGTCTAGCTTTTCCGTTTTTTCCACCAGCAGGCGCATGTAAGTGAGCATCGGCTCTTCACTCAGTTTGACACTTTGCGCGTCAACTTCATCCCAAAATGCGCGGCCATCCATACCGATCTCGGGCAGGATGGTGTACTCCTGCATGGGCTGCGGCGAAAGCGTGCCATCGAAGTCATAAACCAGTGCGATGGTGTCTTGGATGAATCGGTTTCTTGCTTTGGGCATTTTGGTTTTCTCCACTTTCCTTACAAAGAAATGACTTCCGACTGGGCGTTATCCATCAGGCGTGCATTGAGCAGTGCCGCCCGGCATTCGGTTAGCCCGCGCATTAAAGATTGCTCACGTTCGCCAAGTCGAGCGATGCTTACGATCCTTTGTTGCTTATCGAGCGGCGGCACGGGGACCTGCAAATTTTCCAACACCACCTTGTTGATCGACCGCACATGCGTACCGGCAGCGAGAGCCGTGAGCGTTGATTGTGTTTGCGGTTGGTTGATGAACCAGCGCAAGTACGCCGGCAGCAGACCGGTGGAAGTCACTCGTATCAGCATCAGCGGCGCAGCCACAATGGTGCGCGCCATGTCGGAGGTGACTTCCGCCGCCGTGTGAAACTGTCCGCGCGCGCGCAGCAACAGATCTCCCTTGCGGATGCATTGCCGCTCATTGAGATTCGGCAGGTTGATGCGCGGGGCGGTATCGACGAGGCAAAGCACATCTGCCTCGTCGAGGTTCTTCATTTGAAGGACGGCGACGTCACCCGCTGCATAGGCGTCGAGGCGCTCGCGGAAAGCGTATCCGACAGCTACCAATGCCAATTCTGTAAGTTTAATCATATTCACAGAAACTTGATTTCTGTGAATTATTACTACATCAATAAATAAAATCAATAACAGAAAAAGGTTTTCTGTTAAGTTTTAATTTAAATAACTACCGATGCTCATCACGCTTTACAATAAAATGCATTAAAAACATATGGTTACCTACTTGTACTGTGTCAAACTTAATGC
>JANPOH010000239.1:0-2237 GCA_031427895.1 Betaproteobacteria bacterium | reverse complement strand
GCGCTGGCGCGCATTTCGTCCACGCCGCTGAACGGCGATGAATCGCTCGGCAATGTCGCCACCATCATCCAGATGGCGCGTGCCGGTTCGATCCAGGGCGCGAATCTGAAAACCATCAAGCTGGGCGGCGTCAGCGCCACGGTGCATGCGATGAGCGTGTGCGCGGCGCTGGGGCTGAACATCAACCTCGCGTGCAAGGTGGCCGAGACCAGCGTGGGCGCGGCCACCATTATTCATCTGGGCTGCGTGGCGCCGAACGTGAATTGGGGCGTCTCCATCACCAATCATTATCTGGTGGATGACATCGTGCGGAACCCGATTGTTATCAGCAACGGCGTGATGACGCGCCCCGCAGGCGCCGGGCACGGCATGGAGGTTGATGAAGCGCAGGTGGCGCGCTACAAGGTGGGATAAGCTGCAAGGACAACTGCGTTACCGCAAAGGCGCAAAGGCGCAAAGAACTGCCGCAAAGAAAAACAAAAGTATCTTGGAGTTCTTTGCGCCTTTGTGCCTTTGCGGCGAGGTTTTTGAATGTAACGTAATATATTGTTTTTAAAGGATAATTTGTGATAGACCTCTATACTTGGCCAACCCCCAATGGCCGCAAGATACACATCATGCTCGAAGAAACCGGCTTGCCGTACACCGTGCATCCGGTCAACACGCGCGCGGGCGATCAGTTCAAGCCCGAGTTTTTGAAGATCAACCCCAACAATAAAATCCCCGCCATCATCGATCGTAACGGCCCCGGCGACAAGCCGTTCGCGCTGTTTGAATCCGGCGCGATCCTGATTTATCTCGCCGAAAAATCCGGCAAGTTTTTGCCGTACGAACCCGCGGCGAAATACACCACCTTGCAATGGCTGATGTTTCAAATGGGCGGCGTCGGCCCGATGTTCGGCCAGGCCGGGCACTTTCGGTCATACGCCAAGGAGCCGCAGCCCTACGCGATCGAGCGTTACACCAACGAAGTGAACCGCCTGCACAAAGTGATGAACGAACAACTCGGCAGAACAGCGTATCTCGCGGGCAACCAATACACCATCGCCGACATCGCGACGTGGCCGTGGATCATCAACCCCGAACGGCGCGGCGTGGATATGGCGCTGTATCCGCACGTGCAACGCTGGTTCGAGGAAATCCTCGCGCGTCCAGCGGTGCAGCACGGCCTTGCGCTGCTGGCCGATGAGCGCCGCGCGCACGACCGTGAGTTGACCGAAACCGAGCGCGACATTCTGTTCGGCGCCTCGCAGCGCATGCAGGCGGTGAAGCGGTAGGCTGTTAGCGCGGCTACTTCAACACATTACTCGCTATCGCTTGCTTGATAAGCCTGTCGGCGTCGGCGGGCAGCAAGAATCCTTCCTTTACCGCTGTTTGTGCGGCGGCGCGCACCACGGCGAGGTAGCCTTCGTGCGTGCCGTAGCGTTCTTCGAGCGACAAACGCGGGTCTTTATGCACTTCACGTTCGGCCTTGGTGCGCGCGAACGGGATCATGCCGCCGGTGTAGTTGCAGTTTTTCCCGGCGTGAAACGGTTTATCACCGCCCGCCGTGATGTTCCAGCCGAGATAGGTGCCGAGCGGCGCATCGTGCAGCACCACCGGTACGCCGCCCACTTCGTTGCCGTCGGCGTTCACGCGCGGCACGAGCATGCGCAGCACCTGTTTGATTTTCGGCGGCGCAATCGTCGGCACGCCGGAGGCGTCGCTGTAATTAAATTGCGGGCCGAAGTCGTAATCGATCACCGGGTTGATGAACTTGCCGGGTATCGTTGGCGGCAATCCCGGCAGTGTGGGAAAGCCCATCGCCTCCTTCGTTGCATCCACCAGTTGCTTGCCGGCGAGCGTGGGATAGCGGCTCGGCGGCGGCGCGGTGTTTTTCATCACCCACTGGCGAAAGTGTGAGCGGATGGCGGCATAGGTTTGGTCGTGCGGCAGCGGATTCGCGGCCAGCACCGCGGTGCCGTAGTTGTTGCCGGTGCAGCTCGGCGGTGGCAGTGTCGAGCCCGCGAGACTGGTGCTGAATCCGCCGATGCCGCCGCCGTGCGCGCTGCTGGCGATGTAATAGCGGCGCACGTTGTCAGGCAAGGGCAAATCTTGTTTGGCATCGGTGCCGACCCACTCCGGCGTCAATTTCAACGCCCACACTTCAGCCGAGCCGAAATGCTCGATGATCTTCGGGCAGGTCGCGGTCTTGGTGCAGCGATCCAGAATGCCGGCTGCGCGCAAGCCGCGCACTT
>JANPOH010000238.1:0-10559 GCA_031427895.1 Betaproteobacteria bacterium | reverse complement strand
CCGGAAACACGGTACTACGTGATGCGCCCTCGTTGGTGATCACCTGCAATTCGCCGCCCGCGCGGCTGCGCGTGAGCGCTCTGCCGGTGATGCGGCCTTTGGTTCCATAAATCACAAAATCGTTGTGCGGGTTCGGCGTGGTTTGATTGACGTTCAACTGGGCCATCACGCCATTGGCGAACTTGAAGGTCGCAAGCGAGGTGCGCTCCATCACCCCCGGCGCCGTGTCGAACAGCGCCGACACCTGCACAATTTCAGACGACAAAAGGTAGCGCAAAATATCGTACACATGCACGCCCACGTTCATCGACGTGCCCAGCCCCGCCAGCGCGGGATCGCCGCGCCAACTGGCCGACACGCTGGCGGCGGCGGGCCCGGCGCTGGCCTCGACCTGCACCATCAATACTTTGCCGATTTCGCCGCTGTCGATAATGCGCTTGGTCTCGATAAAACACGGCATGAAACGATTGTGAAAATTCACGCCGAGCATCACGCCCGCTTTTTCGCATTCACGCACGATACGTTCGGCGTCGGCTACCGAGGTGGCCATCGGCTTGTCGCAAAACACATGCTTGCCCGCGCGCGCGGCGGCGATCGCCTGTTCGGCGTGCAGCGAATTCGGCGTGTGTATCGCCACCACCGTCACCTCGGGGTTACGCAGCAGGTCGTCGTAGCTGATGTAGGCGTGCTTTGCATTAAAACGCCGAGCGAAATCAGTCGCCCGCGCCGCGTCGCGGCTCACCACGCCGATCAACTGGTTGCCGTCGTAGGAATTGATGCCGGGCAGTATGCGATCCGCCGCGATTCTGCCGGTGCCGATGAGTCCCCAACCGTTTTTTGCTGTCATGCTGTTTATGCTTTCGTGGAGGTTGTCGAAAGGGATGCGGCCAGCAGGTTCGTGAAATCCGGCACTGCCGTTTGCAGGAGCCGCGGGTGATCGAGACACAGGCGAATTATTTCCTGTTGCCGCCCGCCGCCGTAGCGCACAGTCAATCTATGTTGTAACTTATTGATTAACAAAGGATTTCCTTCATCTCGCCGTGACGGATGCCCCACCGGATTATCGCGCTCGATCAAGCCGCTGCGGGTTCCATCCTTGAACAGAATTTCAATCCCGTTCGGATTCGCGCGCAGCACCGCATCGTTGTAACGCGCGGTGTAGGCCGGGTTTTCCGTCACCGTCATCAACGCGCGCAGACGGTCAATGCGCGGATCGGCGGCGGCTTCGTCTGCGTAATCGGCCGCAGTCAGTTTGCCGCGCAGCAGGCACACCGCGACGGCGTATTGCAGGCAGTGATCGCGATCGGCGGGGTTGCGCAGCGGGCCGGTTTTGTCGATGGTTTCGAGCGTCCGCTGGTGCGTCAGCAATTGGATCGCGGCGATGTCGTCGAGCCGCTCGCGCACGCGCGGCGATACTGCCAGCGCACATTCAATCGCCGATTGCGCGTGGATCACCACTGGCCCCATGATTTTGAAAATCACGTTTTCCATCACCATCGTGCCGAAGTCGCCGCCGCGTTTGAACTCGGCGCCATTCATGCGGGTTTGGTTAAAGCCCCACTGCGGATGGCTCAACACCTGCGCATAACCCGGCTCGCCTTTCACCGCCATCAGCGCCAGGCGCACCGCATGGCTGGCGCATTCCGCGGCGGCCCAGCCTTTGCGCGGGCCGGTGTTGGAGCCGAAGCGATGCACGCACAGGGGCGGATCAAAAAACGCCAGCGAGGTTGCCGCCATGATGTGCTCGCGCGCGCCGCCGAGCAGTTTTGCCGCCACCGCGGCGACGGCAATTTTCACCAGCAGCGTGTGGTCGATGCCGTGCGGGCTTAGGCTTTGCCCCATGCCCAGCACGCCCTGTATCTCGTGCGCCTTGATCATCGCCTCCAGCACGGCGCGCACGGTCAGCGGCGGCTTGCCCCCGGCCACGCGCGCGCGGCTGACATAATCCACCACCGCGAGAATCGCGCCCACGTCGTCGGACGGGTGCGAGGTCTGCGCCGCCACCCAGGTGTCGCTGAAATCCGTCCAGCGCACCATGCAGGCGATATTGAACGCCGCCGTGACCGGATCAAGCTGATAATCCGTGCCCGGCACGCGCGCGCCGTTCGCCATGGTTGCGCCCGGCGCCACGGGGCCCAGCAGCCGCGTGCAGTGCGGATCGTTCAACGCATCAAGCGCGCAGGCGAGGCTGTCGATCAAACAGTAGCGCGCGGTTTCAAGCGCACGCTCGCTGTCGATGACATAGCCGTCTACATAGTCGGCAATGTCGATCAATAGCGGGTCATACGACAGATCTGGCGGGGCGGACATCACAAGAATCTCGCGGGATTTTCTTGTGTATATTCCAATACTCATACCGTTTCAAGCTCACCATCACATCGTGGAAGGAAACCCCATGGGCGCCACAGCAACCATCGCTGAATTCATCGTCAAAACCACTGCGGCGGATTTCCCGCCGGGCAGCGGCGGGAAAGCGATCAAGGTGATCGCCGACACCTTCGCCGTCATACTCGCCGGCGTGAGCTCGGAAGTGGCCGCTCCGTTGCAGCGTTATCTTGAAACGGCGGGCGCATCCGGCGCGTCGCCGATATTGGGCACGGGGCGCACCGCGTCAGCCGAAACCGCCGCGCTGATTAACGGCGCCCACGGCCACGCGCTGGATTACGACGACGTGCTGTCGATGATGCCGGCGCATCCGAGCGTGGTGATCGTCAGCGCGCTGCTGGCGGACATCAACCGCGCGCCGGTGAGCGGAAAAGATTTCATCGAGGCATACATTATCGGCGTTGAAGTCGGCGGGCAGATCGGGCTGGGCATGACCAACGAGCATTATCAGCGCGGCTTTCACGCCACCGGCACGCTGGCGCTGTTTTCCGCCGTGGCGGCGCTCGCCAAATTGCACCGGCTCGACGCGCCCGCCATCCAGCAGGCGCTCGGCGTGGCCGCGTCGATGGCCAGCGGCCTGCGGCGCAACTTCGGCACCATGACCAAGCCCCTGCACAGCGGGTTGGCGGCGCGCAGCGCGCTGACCGCCGTGCGGTTGGCGATGGCGGGCTTTAGCGCCGCGCCCGACATCATGGAAGCGAAGGCCGGTTTTTATTCGACCTACGGCACGGCGGCATCAGACCCCGAACTCACCGCCCGCGGCCTTGGCAAGCCCTTTGTCATCAGCAGCCCCGGCATCGCGCTGAAAAAATTCCCCTGCTGTTACGCCACGCACCGGCCGATCGACGGCGTGCTGCGGCTACGCGAGCAGCTCGGCTTTGACGCCGACACCATCGACAAGGTGATTTGCCGCATGCCGCCCGGCGGCATGCATGTGCTGATTTATCCGCGCCCGGTCACCGGGCTTGAAGGCAAATTCAGCCTGCCGTATTCGATTGCGGCCGCCGTGCTGGATGGCAAATTCTCGCTGCGGTCGTTCAGCGACGAAGCGGTGCGCCGCCCGCAAATCGCCGCGCTCTATGAGCGCATCGACGCGCACGAAACCGAATCCAGCCGCGGCGACGATCCGCTGTTCGATCAACGCAGTTCCGGCAGCCGCGGTTTTGTCGAGGTGGAAGTGTTGCTCAAGGATGGCCGCCGCGATGCAATACGCATCGACGTGCCGCCCGGCTCGCCCTCGCGTGAACTGACCTGGGACGAACTGCACGCCAAATTCATGGATTGCGCGAAGCAGGCGCCGCGCATCGCCGCCGCCGAAGCGCAAGCCGCGTTTGATTTGATACGAAAGCTGGAAACGGTGGATGATATCCGCGTGATCAGCGGCAAGCTGCATTGATGGTCGCGTGACAACTGCAACATCAAGAACATTCACCACGGAACACGCGGAACAGACCGAAACAACAACGCGGATTTTTTCCGCGTGTTCCGTGTGTTCCGTGGTGAATCGCCGTTGATTTTTTTACAGGAGAAAACCCGTCCATGACTGCCGCCCCGCTCACGCACAGCTTCCCCGGCCAATGGCTGACCACCTTCGGCTGAATGACCATCGAGCAACGCGGCTTTGATGTCACCGGCGTCTATCACTACGGCAACACCGAAGGCCGCATCACGGGCACGCTTGGCACGGTCGGCGGCGACACCCTGCGCTTTCGCTACGAGGAGCCGAACGAGCGGGGCGAAGGCGTGTTTCGTCTGTTGCGCGCGGGCAAATTCACCGGCAGTTACACGGTGGCGGGAGAACAGCACACGCGGCGCTGGAAAGGCGAGCGCGGCTGGGACGGATTGTGGGTCAGTGACTTTGGCCGCATGCGCCTGCTGCACGAAGTGTTTGCGCGCTCGCCGCAGGTGCGCGTGCGGCAGCGTTTTTTCATGGCGCGGAGGGTCTCGATCACTGGTGCCGCGAGCTGATGTACATCGCCGAGCCTGCGATTCTGATGATCGCCAGCCACGGCGTCGCCGATGGCTTGAGCGTGCATGGCGAAGTCATCAACACCACGCGCGTGCTCGACAGCGTGCGCGGCGCAGGCAATCTGAAGCTGCCGCATAAAAAAATCATATCGATGTGTTTTATTACTCGTTATTGAATTTCTACGGTAACGGTAATATCGCTACCCATGAAACAATGTAAGTATTTGTTTTTAAACAACATTTAATCTGCGCCTCATAAACACGCGCGATCACACATCGGGCTTCGCGCCGGAGGCCTTCACGATCTTGGCGTATTTCTCGATCTCGCGCGATACGAACGCGGCGAACTCGGCGGTGGTGCTGCCCACCGGCTCCGCGCCCTCGCGCTGCATGTAGTTTTTCATGTCCTGATGTTGCAGGCTTTTTGCCACCTCGGCCTGTATCTTGCCGATGATCGCGGGCGGCGTTCCCGCGGGCGCCCACAGCGCAAACCAGTTGTCCACGTCGAAACCGGGGTAGATCGAATCCACCGTCGGCAGATCGGGCAGCACCGACGACTTGCGTTTGGTGGTGACCGCCAGCCCGCGCACCTTGCCGGCGCTGATTAACGGCCGCGCGCTGGTGCTCGACGGAAAACCCATTTCGACTTCACCGCCCAGCAGCGAGGTCATCGCGGCACTCGCCCCCTTGTAGGGAATGTGCGTGAGCTTGCCTCCCGATACCTGCTGCAACAATTCCGCCGCGAGATGGCTGGTGGTGCCCGTACCGTTCGAGCCGTAGTTAAGCCCGTCCTTGCGCGCCTTGGCGAGCGCGACCAATTGCTGAATCGTACGCGCGGGCACCGAGGGATGCACCACCACCACGATCGGCGCGTAGGCCACCTGCGTAATCGGCGCAAGGTCCTTCTGCAAACTGAACGGCATTTTGGGATAGAGCGTCACGTTCACGGCGAGCGAGGCGGTGGACATCAACAGGGTGTAGCCATCGGGCGGGCTTTTCACCACCATCTCCGCGCCGATATTGCCGCCCGCGCCGGGTCGATTATCCACCGTGACGGTGTGCCCCCAATTCGCGTAAAAGCGCTGACTCAGCAAACGCGCCAGCAGATCGGTGCCCGCCCCCGGCGAAAACGGCAGGATGATGCGGATCGAGCGGCTCGGATATTCCTGCGCCTGCGCCTGCACGGGCGGCAGATACGCCATCGCCGCCAGCGCAACCCCGGCTGCGGCCATCGTGGTTTTTTTCATACGGCTCCCGCGAATTAAAATGCTACCGCGCCACCCAACCGGGCAATTTTTTGCAGCGCTCGATCCACTTCACGATCGCCGGATAATCTTCCAGTGCGACCTTCGCTTCGGGCGCGGTTTCGATGTACGGAAAACACGCCGGTTCGGCGATGGTGGGCCGCCCCAGCGCCAGCCAGTCATGCGTTTTCAAATGCGCTTCCATGACATCCATCGCCACGTGGCCGAAGGCCTGACCGTCTTCCAGCGAGCCCAGCGTCCAGCGCCCCTGAATCACGCCGCGCCGCGCGTATTGCAGGCCGCACTGAATCTCGGTGGCGGCGAGCGCTACCCACTGCATCACCTCAGCCATGCCCGCAGCGTCGTTGGGAAACCATTGCTCACTTGCGTTAGCCTCGCCATGCTTGCGCGCGAGGTAGACCAGGCACGCCGCCGAATCCCAGAATATTTTGCCCTCATCCTCCAGCGCCGGCACTTCGCCGCGCGGATTGATTTTCAGAAACTCGGCGCTTTTGTGCTGCTTGTTTTTCAGATCGATGATGACCGCTTCGTGCGGCACTTTGAGCAGCGACAATAAAATTCGCAGTTTGTAGGAATTACCCGATGCCGTGCCGAGATACACTTTCATGGAATGCTCCGCTGTTATACAACTTTATGTAACTATTTGTTTTTAAACGATTATTTAATATATCTACGCTACGCGCCGCAGAGAAACGGCAGCGCCTCGCCGATGGAGGTGTTCAACACCACGTCGGCCAGATCGTCAAATTGCGTCGGCTGTGCATTAAGTATCACCAATTTGGCGCCCGCCTGTTTTGCCAGCGGCACCGCGCCCGCCACCGGGTACACCTGCAAGGTGCTGCCCACCGCGAGCAACACCTCCGCCTCGCGTGCCGCCTGCATGGCGCGGTCGATCACCTCGGGTACCAGCGCCTGACCAAATGAAATGGTATCGCTTTTCAGAATGCCGCCGCACGTTTTGCATTCGGGGTCTGCCTCGCCGGCGCGCACGCGCGCCAGCGCCACCTGCATATCGTCGCGCCAGCCGCACGACAGGCACATCACCTTGCGCAGCGTGCCGTGAACCTCGATCACTTTTTCAGCGGGGATGCCCGCGTGCTGATGCAGGCCGTCTATGTTCTGCGTGATCAGCGCGTGCAGCTTGCCGCGTTTATCCAGCTCGGCGAGCGCGAGGTGGCCGTTGTTGGGCTTGGCCGTCCACGCCGGGCTTTCGAGGCGGTTTTGCCATGACAGCTTGCGCACCTCGGGATCGGCCACGTAGTAGCGGATGTCGGACATTTTTTCGGCCAGCGGATTTCTTGTCCACACGCCCTGCGGTCCGCGAAAATCCGGGATGCCCGAGTCGGTGGATATGCCCGCGCCGGTCAGCGCCACCACGCGTTCGGCCCTGGCGATCCAGCCGCGCACCTGATCAAGGGGAGTTGTCATGGAGACTACCGCCTGCAAACAGCCGATGGCTCTGCGTTACTTGCGCCAGCCGTTTCCGCCGTCGATGTTGATGACCTGACCGCTGATGTACGACGCGCGCGACGACGCCAGAAAGGCGGCCACATCGCCGATTTCTTCGGGCCGGCCGGCGCGGCCAAACGGCAGCGACTTGACTCTTTCGCGCAACAATTCTTCCCAACGCGCCGCATCACCCAGCTTGGTCTGCGCGTCGGTCTTGAGCAGCGTGACCAGACGATCGGTCTGGGTCATGCCCGGATTGATCGCCACCACGCGCACACCGTGGTCGGGGCCCTCCGCGCCGAGTGCGCGGGTAAACGCCATTAACCCGGCGTTAGCGGCGGCGCCGGCGATGTAGCCCGCGCTCGGACGATCGCCCGCCATGCCGATGATATTGACGATCACGCCGGATTTGCGCGCGCACATGGCCGCATAAATCTCGCGCGTGAGGTTGATGTAGCCGAACACCTTGAGATCCCAGGCCTTGCGCCACTTGTCTTCGTCGATGGCGGCGATGCTGCCGCCGGGAATAGCGCCCGCGTTGTTGACCAGCACATCAATGCCGCCGCAGGCCTGCGCCAGCTTGCGCGCATCCGCCGACGCCGACAGATCCACCGCGTGACACGTCACCGTGACCTTATGCGCGGCAGTGATCTTTGCCTTGGCCGCGTCGAGGTCGGCGGCATTGCGCGCGGCGATATGGACATGACATCCCTCCGCGGCAAACGACATGGCCGTGGCCAGCCCGATGCCCTTCGATCCGCCAGTAATGAGGACGCTTTTACCTTTCAGATTCAGATCCATTTTTGTCTCGCTCCTTGGGCTGTGGCGACTGTGGTGTTTGCATCGCGGTCTTTTTTTGTCACACTATGCACCGAATGATTTTAGCAGACTACCATGCCGCAACTTCGCGGCAACGGTCGCTTTACATTCGTCGCAACTCGCCTTAGTGTTCCACCTCGGCCCTCAAGGAGTATCACCCCATGACAGCACAAGAAAAGGCCGCGATACTCGCGGCCCTGCCCGTACGCCCCGACGAAAACCCCTTCGCCGTCACCATCGGCGGCTTTTACCGCCGCTGGTTTAATCTGGTCGATGACTTGCAGACGCTGATCGACACCGTGGCCACGATCAGGAGCACCGAGGACGAAGACTGGGTGCCCGCATGGAGCACCGTCGCCGAACGCTTTGAAAATAAAGCCAATGCCGCGCTCGCGCGCGGCGACAAAGCCTATGCGCGCAAGAATTTTCTGGAAGCGAAAACGTTCTACTCGCTGGCGAGATTCCCCGCGCCATTTCACTCCGGCTCGCCCATCTGCCCGCCCGGCATGAGCGCGATCAAGGCGCACGCCTATCAAAAATACCTCGACTGCTTTCACAAGGCCACCGCGCTGCGCGACGAACCGCAAGAGGTACTGAAAGTCCGGCGCGACGGCAAAGAGGCCGTCGGCTATCTGCGATTGCCCAAAGGCGCGTCGGCGAAAAACAAAGTGCCCGCCGTGCTGGTGATGTGCGGCGCGGACATGTACAAAGAAGACCGCGAAAAATACGCCGACGGCGCGACAAAAGAAGGCATGGCGGCACTGGTGGTGGATGCGCCGGGCACCGGCCAGACTTCATTCGACAATACCCCGGAATCCATCGTTGCATGGCAGGCCGCGCTCGACGCATTGCAAGCACGCCCCGAAATCGACGGCGACCGCCTGGGCGCATTCGGCGTGAGCCGCGGCGGCTTGTGGGTGATGCGCTTGGGCGCACAGGACAAACGCATCAAGGGGCTGATCTCCTGCGCCCCCGGCGGCGTGGGGTACTGGGGCACCGACGAAGAACGCGCCGAAATCCGCCGCGCCGCGTTCGAGCGCTACAAAACCAACTGGTTCGGCCCGCGCGGCACCAAGCCCGAGCCGAAGGAAATGACCGAAGCAGAGCAACGCCGCGAATTCCTGCGCTGGTCGTTGAAAGACAATGGTCTGCTCGACAACCTGACTATGCCGATGTTTCTGGTCAACGGCAAAATGGATCACTTGACCCCCATCGGCAACCTCTACATGGCGCTGGAAAGCGGCCCACCCGCCGGGCGCGTCGCGCGCGTGTACCCCGACGACGGGCATATCGCCGCGCGCAACGAACGCGAATGGGGGCCGGCGGCGTGGAAATGGCTGGCGGGGGTGTTGATGGAGGGGATGAAGCCGGTCGTGGCAGTGAAGAAGCGTGCGCCAGCAAAGGCCGCAAAAAAACGCGCTACGGTGAAAGCGGCCGGCAAAAGCGGCGCGGTCAGGAAGGCGGTTAAGAAAACCACGAAGAAAAAAGCAGCAAAGAAAAAGTGATTTTTCACCTCTCGCCATTCTGGATGATTCACGAAAAACCATTCACCGCAGAGGCGCAGAGGCGCGGAGAACAACCGCAGAGAAATTCGCGGGGCTTCTCTGCGAAACCTCTGCGCCTCCGCGCCTCTGCGGTGAGGCATTTGCGTTGTCGTCCGACACGGTATCAATGAGCATCGCCTTCATGAATAATGCAGTCTATTGGAGTCACATCATGCAAAAGCAAGCACTTACGGCACTGGCAATCTCTACCGCTATTTTTGGCGCATCAGGCGTATCTGCCCAAGATGCCGCGGCCAATTACCCGGCCAAGCCGATCCGCATTGTTGTCGGCTTTCCGCCCGGCGGCGCGACCGACATTCTCGCGCGCATCCTGAGCGCGCAGCTCACGCCCGCATGGGGGCAGCCGGTGGTGATCGATAACCGCGGCGGCGCGGGCGGCACCATCGCCGCCGACATGGTGCATAAGGCCACGCCCGACGGTTACACGCTGATGATGGTTCCCAGCGGGCCGTTTACCGTCAGCGCCAGCACCTACGACAAGCTGCCTTACGACACCGCCACCGGGTTCGCGGCCATCTCCCTGCTGGCGTGGGTCACCAACGCCATCGTGGTGCCGCAGAATTCCCCCGTGAACAACCTGCAGGATCTGATTCGGCTGGCCAAAGAAAAACCGGGGCAGGTCTCCAACGCCTCGTCCGGCAACGGCTCGCTGCACCACTTGGCAGGCGAAGTCTTCAAGCGACTGACCGGCACCAACATGACCCATGTGCCGTTCAAGGGCGGCGGCCCCGCGCTGGTGGCGGTCGCCGCGGGCGAAGTCACCTTCGCGTTCGCCTCGGTGCCCTCCGCGATGCCGCTGATACAGTCCAAGCGCCTGCGAGTAATCGTCGTCACCAGCGCCAAGCGTTCAAGCGCGTTGCCTGACATACCCACCATCGCCGAAGCCGGCTTGCCGCTGCCGGCGGGGCTGGAAATGCGCGAATGGTACGGCATGGTGGCGCCGCTGAAAGTACCGCAGTCCATCATCGCCAAGCTCAACAGCGAAATGGTGAAAATTTTCAAGAAACCCGACGTGCAGACCCGGCTTGCCGACATGGGCGCGGAGCCCGCGGGCAGCACGCCCAAGGCACTGGCCGTGCAGATCGCCACGGACGTGCAGACCTGGGCG
>JANPOH010000237.1:0-3599 GCA_031427895.1 Betaproteobacteria bacterium | reverse complement strand
GCCTTGTCGGGCAAGCGCTTTCAGGACGAATCGGCGGATATTTTCGTGCTGGTGGACGAAAGCCACCGCACGCAACTGGGCATGTTTGCCGCGCGCATGCGGCAGATGTTTCCGCGCGCCTGCTACATCGGCTTTACCGGTACGCCGCTGCTGGCCAAGGAAAAAAGCGATGTCGGCAAGTTCGGCGGCATCATCGATACCTACGCCATCGATCAAGCGGTACGCGATCAGGCGGTGGTGCCGTTGCTCTACGAAGGGCGGCTGGTGGAACTGGAGCAGGATCAGAAGGCCATCGACCTGTGGTTCGAGCGCCACACGCAGGGGCTGACCTCGGCGCAGAAGGCTGATCTGAAGAAAAAATACGCTCGCGCTTCGATGCTCAACGAAGCCGAGCGCGTGATTTACATGCGCGCGTTCGACATCAGCGCGCACTTTCGCCAGACCTGGCAGGGCACGGGCTTCAAGGCGCAACTGGTCGCGCCGAGCAAAGTCGCGGCGCTGAAATACAAGGCGCATCTCGACGAGCTGGGCGAGGTTTCATCCGACGTAGTGATTTCCCCGCCCGACGAGCGCGAAGGTTTCGAGGAAACCGACGCCGAGGAATCCACCGACGAGGTGGTGGCGTTCTGGCAGCGCATGATGAAGCGCTACGGCAACGAGGAGGAATACAACAAGCAGATCGTCAACCAGTTCAAGTTCGGCGATGCACCGGAGATACTGATTGTGGTGTCGAAGTTACTCACAGGCTTCGACGCGCCGCGCAATACGGTGATTTATCTGACCAAGGAACTACGCGAACACACGCTGCTGCAGGCGATCGCACGGGTGAACCGGATTTACGATGACGACGCAGGCCGCAAACCCAAGGACTTTGGCTATATCATTGATTATGCAGGGGTTTTGGGCGAACTCGATAAAGCGCTGACGACCTACAGCGCGCTCGAAGGCTTCGACGAAGCCGATCTCAAAGGCGCGTTGCTCGGTATCGGCGAAGAGGTCGCCAAACTGCCGCAGCGCCACGCCGATTTGTGGGACATCTTCAAAACCGTGCAGAACAAAAAGGACGAAGACGCCTACGAAATGCTGCTGGCCGACGACAAGCTGCGTGACGAGTTTTACGAGCGGCTAAGCGCGTACGCAAAAACGCTGGCGATAGCACTGTCGAGTTCGGACTTCGTGACGCTGACGCCGGATGAGAAGCAGCGTGCCTACAAAAATGATCTGAGAAAGTTTCAAAACCTCAAGGCGGCGGTCAAGCTGCGCTATGCCGAGGCCATCGACTACCGCGACTACGAACCCAAGATACGCAAGCTGCTGGATACGCACATTTCGGCGAACGAGGTGTTAAAGCTCAACGAACCGGTGAATATTTTTGATGAACAGGCGTTTCAGAAAGTGGTCGAGGAGCAAGGCCCAGCCAAATCCACCGGCGCCAAGGCCGACATCATCGCGCATGCCACCAAGCGCGCGATCACCGAGCGGCTGGAGCAGGACCCGGCGTTCTATACCAAGTTTTCCAAACTGATCCAGCAGGCCATCGACGACTACCGGGCGAAGCGCATTTCCGATCTGGAGTATCTCAAGCGCGCGAACGAAATACGCGACGCGGTGATTCATCGCAAGCAGGATGATGTGCCGCCAACGCTCAAGGGTAAGGATGATGCCATTGCGGCGTTTGGAATTTTGAAGCCGTACATCGCGGCGCATGTGAATGCCGACGGCAAAGCAAATGAGATTGCCGCGGAAGCGTCTTTGTCAATTTGGGAAATCATTCTGCGCCACCGCAAAGTGGATTACTGGGACGACCTGAACGCCCAGCGCCAGACCATGAACGACATCGACGATTATTTGTATGACCGCCTGAAAGGCAAGCAAGGCGTGCCGCTGACGACCGCGGAAATGGATGAGATCATTCACCGCTCGATGGAGCTTGCGCGCCATCGGATGGCCGTATGAGAAAATTGTGCGGGCGGGTGCAATACGGCGCGGAGCAAATTGAGTACGAGGTTATTTGCGGCGCCACACGGAAGACCTTGACCATTGAAGTGCATCCCGATTTTCGTGTAATCGCGCGCGCGCCGTCGCACACTCCGCCAGAGGTGATCGAAGCGCGCGTACGCCGCCGCGCAGGCTGGATCAGCAAACAGATCAAGCGATTCGGGCAATGGCTCCCGCGGACACCGCCGCGCCGTTACGTGGCGGGCGAAAGCCATCTTTATCTGGGGCGGAGCTACCGGTTGCGTTTCGCGCCCGCCGCCGACAGGCAAGTGGAGCTGCACGCGGGAGTGCTCATGGTGAAGTCGCCGCATCGCCTGACGCCCGAACGAGCGCGTTCGGCGATCGATACGTGGTACCGGCAACAGGCGAAACAGATATACGAAGAGGTGTTGGCGAAATGGTTTTCGCGCTTCGCGCAGCGCGGCCGCGTGCCGCCGCGCATTCGCGTGCGCGCCATGCGTACGCGGTGGGGTAGTCTTACCGCCGGCGGAACAATGACCTTGAACCTGGATTTAATCCGCACTGCGCGTGGCTGTATTGAATACGTGGTGTTGCACGAGTTATGCCACTTGCAGCACAGAGATCACGGGCCGGCGTTCTATCAATGCCTTAGCGAGTTAATGCCCGACTGGAAAAGCCGCAAGCAGCGGCTGGAGCAAGCTTTGGTGTAATTCAATCAGTCCGTCGCTTTAACTCCCGCCGCCTTCACCGCTTTTCCCCAGCGCTCGACTTCCGCTTTCATGAATTTACCGAAAGCATCCGGCGCCATCGGCGTGGGGTCGTAGCCGCGCTCACTCAGTTGCTTGGCGGCGTCACTGCCGCTGAGGATTTTGGTGAACACCACGTTTAATTGATTGATGATGGGTTGCGGCGTGCCGGCAGGGGCCATCAAGCCGTACCAACCGCTGATGGCGAAACCTTTGTAGCCCTGTTCGTCAAGCGTGGCGACATCGGGCAGTTCGCGCGTGCGTTTGGCGGTGGTGACAGCCAGCGCGCGGATTCTTCCGGCGCGGATTTGCGGTATCGCCGCGCCGGGGCCGGAGAACAGGGTTTGCACTTCGCCCGCGAGCGCCGCCGTCATCGCCGGTCCGCTGCCGCGATAGGGGATGTGGGTGAGTTTTACTTTGGCGGTTTGGTAGAACACTTCCTGCGCCAGATGCGCGGTGACGTTGCCGGAGCCGAAGTTGAAGCTGTTGGGCTTGGCGGCGGCGAGCTTGATGAAATCGGCCAGCGTTTTGGCCGGCACCGTCGGATGCACCGACATGATGTACGGCTGCTCGATCAGCATGGTAATCGGCGCGAAATCGCGACTCACATCGAACGGCACTTTGTCGTACATCCACGGCGCGACAGCGGTGGCGCCGATTTCGGCGATGGTCAGTGTGTAGCCGTCCGGATTGGCCTTGGCGCCGATGGCCGTGCCGCTGGTGCCCTGCGCGCCGCCGCGATTGTCGATGAGGATTTGTTGGCCGAGTGCCGCGGTGACTGCGGGTTGCAGGATGCGCGACACGAGATCGGTGCCGCCGCCGGGCGGGAACGGCACGATCAGGCGGATGGATTTGTTGGGGTAGGCGCCGCCCGCGCCTGCTTTTTCTGCGGCC
>JANPOH010000236.1:0-5080 GCA_031427895.1 Betaproteobacteria bacterium | reverse complement strand
GTCGCTGGTGCTCGGCGGCATGATGGAGCAATCGTTCCGTCAGGCGATGACGATCTCCGGCGGCAATCCGAAAATATTCTTCGGCAGCGCGATCACCATCACGCTGGTGGTGATGTCGGTGATTTCCATATTGCTGCCGTTTATCCTGCCAATGCTGAAAAAATACAAAGAAGACGGCAAAGACGATTAGCGCCGCGCGGCACTGCCGCGGGGTTGTTGATATAATTTAAGTATATGTTTTTAAAGGTTTATTTTTGCCTCAACGAATTGCGGTTGTAGGCGCGGGCGCCATCGGCGGTTACGCCGGCGCACACATGACGCGCGCGGGGCACGATGTCACGCTGATCGATGCGTGGCCGGAGCATGTCGAGGCGATGCGTGCGCATGGCCTGCACATATCCGGCATGACGCCCGCCGAAACCGTGACCGTGAAAGTCAACGCGCTGCACCTGTGTGATGTGCAGAACGTGGTGAAGCAGCAGCCGTTCGACATCGCGTTCATTTGCGTGAAGTCGTACGACACCGAGTGGGCGACGCATCTCATCAAGCCTTACCTCGCGCCCGGCGGTTACGTGGTGTCGCTGCAAAACTGCATTAACGAGGAGCGCATTGCCGGTGTCGTCGGTTGGGGCAAGGTGCTGGGCTGTATCGCCAGCTTGATCGCGGCCGAGCTGGTGGCGCCGGGGCGCGTGAAGCGCACGATCCATCTGGGCGGCGCGGAACATATCGTGTATCGCGTGGGCGAGGTGCATGGCCGTCACACTGAGCGCGCGCAACTGGTGGCCGATCTGTTGTCGTCCGCCGACAGCAGCAAGGTGACGGCCAATCTGTGGGGCGAGCGCTGGTCGAAGCTGGTGATTAACTCGATGCGTAATGGCCTGTCCGCCGCCACGGGGTTAAGCGGCAATGAGCGTGATGGCCGCGTGGATACGCGCCGCCTGTCGATACGCCTGGGGTCGGAAGCGGTGCGCGTGGGGCAGGCGCTGGGTTTCAATCTTGAAACCATGCTGGGCATGGCGCCCGAAACGCTGGCGCGCGCGGGCGGAGGCAGCGGTGACGCACTGACTGAAATTGAAAACATTCTGATCGAAGGCTCGAAAGGCCGCGCCGACGATCAGCGCCCGTCGATGGGGCAGGATATGTTCAAGGGCCGCCGCACGGAAACGGATTTCATCAACGGCTTTGTCGCGGACAAGGGCGCCGAAATCGGCGTGCCGGCGTTGACGCATGCGAAAATGAACGACGCCGTGAAGCGCGTGGAGCGCGGCGAGGTGAAGGCGGGCGTGGAAGTCGTCGAGGGGTTTTGACATGCTGCTGACGCTGTTTGAAAAAATCTGGAATCGCCACGTGGTGGTCGAGGAAGAAGGCGAACTGCTGCTGCATGTGGATCGTGCCTTGTTTCACGAAGGCTCGTCGCACGCCTTCGACAAGCTCGAACAGCAAGGCCGCACGATTGCACGGCCCCGGCAGGTGTTTGCGTTCAACGATCACTACGTGCCGACCACCGGGCGCGACAAAGGTGTTGCCGGCATCGCCAATGCGGATATCCGCAACATGGTGATTCAGTTGCAGACCAATGCGGCGAAGCATGGCATCACGTTGTTCGGCATCGATGATCCGCGGCAGGGCATATTGCACATCGTGCCGCCGGAGCAGGGCATCACGCAGCCGGGGCTGCTGATCTGCGGCGCGGATTCGCATACTTCCACGCATGGGGCTTTCGGCTGCCTGGCGTTCGGTATCGGCGCGTCCGACATGATGCACGTGATGGCGACGCAGACGATCTGGCAGCGCGCACAAAAAACCATGCGTATCACCATCGATGGCGAGTTGGGCTTTGGCGTGTCGGCCAAGGACGTGATACTGGCCATCATCGCGCATATTGGTGTCGCGGGCGGCACCGGGCATGTGATCGAATACGCCGGCAGCACCTTTCGCCACATGAGCATGGAAGCGCGCATGACGGTGTGCAATATGTCGATCGAAGCCGGCGCGCGCGCGGGCATGATCGCGCCGGACGAGACGACCTACACGTATATGCAGGGCCGCCCGTATGCGCCTAAGGGTGAAAATGGTGCTGCGTGGGATGCCGCCATGGCGCTGTGGAAGCAATTGCCCACCGACGACGGCGCGCGTTTCGACCGCGAGGTGGCAATGAACGCCGCGGATATCGCGCCGATGGTGACGTGGGGCACGAATCCGGAGCAGGGCGGCCCGGTTACCGGCATGGTGCCGAATCCGCGTGATATCAAAGACGAAATCAAAGCACAGGAAATGGCCTCGGCCATCGACTATCAGGCGCTGACGCCCGGCATGGCGCTGACGGATATCACCGTGGACAAAGTGTTTATCGGTTCGTGTACCAACAGCCGCATTGAAGACATGCGCGCGGCGGCGGCAGTGGCCAAGCTCGGTCGCGCGGTGATCCCCGCGTGGGTGGTGCCGGGTTCGCAGCTCGTCAAACGTCAGGCGGAACAGGAAGGACTGGACGTGATATTCAAAGCTGCCGGTTTTGAATGGCGCGAGCCGGGCTGTTCGCTCTGCACCGCGATCAACGGCGACCAACTGCAACCGGGCGAGCGCTGTGCGTCAACCTCCAATCGGAATTTCAAGGGCCGGCAGGGCACGGGCGGACGCACGCATCTGGTCAGCCCGGCAATGGCGGCCGCGGCGGCGTTGAAGGGAAGATTGACGGATGTGCGCGAACTGCTGAAGACAAAGTAAGCACGGATAAAATCAGATTCACAAACCCCAGCAGAACATTTAACCGCGGAACACACGGAACACGCGGAAAAAAAAAGAAAGAACGGCGTATGGTTTTTCCGCTGTTTCCGCGTGTTCTGTGTGTTCCGCGGTAAAAGTGTTTGCCCTTGTCCTTATCTGTAGTCTGTAGGGTGCGCACCGCGCACGCGTTACGTGCGTATCCGCGTGCGCTGAGCGCACCCTACGGTTCTGTTGCGAGCAAGTGACTGAATTCATGGCACTAGTTATGGATAATGATCAGCCCGGAGGGCGAGGGGCAGGGGATGAGGGAGGGGGTTTCACTCGAACCTGAACAGTTACAAGTAAGCACGGATAAAATCAGATTCACAAACCCCAGCAGAACATTTAACCGCGGAACACACGGAACACGCGGAAAAAAAAGAAAGAACGGCGTATGGTTTTTCCACTGTTTCCGCGTGTTCTGTGTGTTCCGCGGTAAAAGCGTTTGCCCTTGTCCTTATCTGTAGTTTAAATGGGTTTTGAAGTGACGCCATTCACAACGCTAACCGCCATCGCCGCCCCCATCGACGAACCTAACGTCGATACCAATCAGTTGTGCCCGACGCGCTTTAACAAGGTGCCGCGCGGGCCGGCTTACGCGCGGGTGCTGTTTCACGACCGGCGCTTTAATGCGGATGGCAGCGAGAAAGAACATCTGCTGAACGTGGCGCCTTTCAATCGCGCACAAATCATTGTCGCGGATCGCAATTGGGGCAGTGGCTCATCGCGCGAAAGTGCGGTGTATGCGCTGTACGAATTCGGCATTCGCTGTGTGATCGCGTCGAGCTTCGGCGATATCCACGCCAACAACTGCTACAAAAATGGCTTGCTGCCGGTGGTGTTAAGCGAAGCCGAGTGTGCCGCGCTACGCACACAGTTACGCGAGCATCCGGGCGCGACGATCAGTGTTGATCTGGCGGCACAAACCGTGATTGATCCGGCGGGACAAACGCACCGCTTCGAGATTCATCCGGTGCGCAAGAAGTGCTTGCTGGAAGGTCTGGATGATATTGCGCGCACGGTGCAGTATCGCGCGCAGCTTGAGGCGCATGAGGCAGCGTATCGGGCGGAGCGACCGTGGCTCTATGCGTAACGTATCGTAAGTATTTGTTTTTAAACGAATATTTAACAATATTCCCAGCGGTTAATCCAGCCTGATATTCGCCGCCTTCGCCACCCGCGTCCACTTCGCCAGTTCCTGTTTCAGATTCGCATCCAGTTGCGCCGGTGTGCCGCCGAGGATATCGGCGCCCACCGAGGCGAAACGGTCGCGCGTGACGGGCATCGATAACGTTTTATTGCTGGCGGCGTTGAGTTTGGCGACGATCTCGCGCGACAAACCCGCCGGCCCCATCAATGCGGTGAAAGTGCCGGCGTCGCAGTTTTTCAAGCCGCTTTCCGTCATCGTCGGCACGTCGGGAATAATCGCGTTGCGCTTGTCGCCAGCCACCACCAGCGCGCGCAGTTTGCCGGTGCGGATGAAGTTGCTCGACGCGCTCAGTTGATCGAACAGCATGTCCACTTGCCCGCCCATCAGATCGATCAGCGCGGGGCCGCTGCCTTTGTACGGCACATGGATAAATTTGACGCCGGTTTCGAGTTGAAACAGTTCGCCGGCGAGCTGATTGGTGGTGCCGTTGCCGGCGGAAGACATGGTCATCTTGCCGGGCCTGCTCTTGGCCAGCGCGATGAAATCCTTGATCGATTTCGCGGGCAACGCCGGGTTGACCACCAGCACGATCGGCACGTACGACAGCAGCGAGATGGCCGATAAATCTTTCACCGGGTCGTAGGGCATTTTGCTGTAGAGCGAAGGTGCGACGGTGACGGTGCCGCTGGAGGCCAGCACCAGGGTGTAACCGTCGGGTGTGGATTTTGCCACCAGATCGGTGCCGATGATGCCGCCCGCGCCGCCGCGGTTATCGACGACGATGGTTTGCCCCAGTGTTTCAGACAGGCCCGGCGCCATCGCGCGCGCGGTGATGTCGATGTTGCCGCCGGGCGCGAACGGAACCACCAGGCGGATCGGGCGCGATGGATAATTTTGCGCGGATGCGTTGCTAACGGCGGCCAGTGCGGGCAGCGCGGCGAGGGTGACGAGTGCGGTGCGAATCATGATGTTTCTCCTTGGCGCCGCATGGTAGTCAATCGCCGCTCATGACGCAAATTACTCGTATAATCGTGCGGCGATTAACTCATTGAAGCACCAACAAAACATCATGCTGCCTTCTCAACGACTCGACTAGTCCGCCATTATTGATCGTGCGCCGTTAAAGCTGCCGGGCGGCGCGCGCGTGGTGATCTGGCCCATCATCAA
>JANPOH010000235.1:0-2828 GCA_031427895.1 Betaproteobacteria bacterium | reverse complement strand
GCACTTCGCGCTGACCATGGGGAATGGGCGCGATCTCAACTGGACGAGACGCTTGCGGCGCTTGACGACGACCCTGCACGCCAGATTCGAGGAGGCCTGCGCTTCAATCCGACCGCAATCGCGTATGCCGGATTGATTCACGCCCTGCGACATCGGTTGACGCCGGAAGACGTGCGCGCGCGTCTCGAAGTTGCGGCGACGCAGATACGACAGCGCCGGATGATTCTGCCAGTAGGTGACGAGACTGCGCAGCAAATCGGGCCGCCGCAGCAGCGGGCTGTCGGCGGCAGTGGCGCCGCCCAAGGTGACATGGTTGCCGCCGCCGGTGCCGGTGTGGCGCCCGTCGAGCATGAATTTTTCCGCGCCGAGGCGTGTCTGCCGCGCTTCTTCGTAGAGCGCGAAGGTGTTGGCCGCGAGTTCGTCCCAGCTTGCCGAGGGATGGATGTTGACTTCGATCACGCCGGGATCGGGCGTGACATGCAGCGCGCGCACGCGCGGATCGGACGGCGCGCCGTAGCCTTCGATCCGCACTTGCAGGCCGAGTTCGCCGGTGACGGATTCGATCACCGCGATCAGATCAAGAAAATCCTCGATGCGCTTTAACGGCGGCAAGAAGGCATGCAGGCGCCCATTGCGCTCCTGAACGCACAAGGCGGTGCGCACGACTTCACGCGGCGCGGTTTTTTCAGGTTTTGCCTTGGCGTGTTTGGCGTGGCGTTTTTTCTCGGCGGCGGTGTGCGCATCGTGCAGATTGCCGCGCTCGTCGAACGGATCACGCTCGTACTCGGGGTCGATTTCCTCGGGCAACCGTTCCGGCAGCGAGGCGAGCGGCAGGCGGTTGCCCAGCGCCGAATCGCCGAACAGCAAAAAAACAGCCGTTCGCGTTTCAGCGGCCACGGCGAGCTTTCCCACTGCGCGGACTCACCGGCAGCGGTATCTTCCCGCGCTTTGAGCGGCAGCACGAATCCGGCGGGCGTCGCCGCGCCGCGATCCAGCGCGCGGCGCAGGCGCGCGCGTTCATCGGCTTCTTTCAGCGGCACGGTGAGCGGATCGATATTCACCGGCAGCCGTGCTTCCGTGCCCAGCAGCAGCAGCGGGTCTTCGTAAGCGTCGATCACAAAGGCATCGGCAAGACCGAGCGCGTGCGCCAGCGCATGGGCGTAGCGGCGCGCATGCTCGGTAGTTGCGTTTGCCGACGCCGTATCGGCGGCAATCAACGCCGGGTTTTTCCACACCGGCTTGCCGTCGCGGCGCCAGTAAATGCCCAGCGCCCAGCGCGGCAGCGGCTCGCCCGGATACCACGCCCTGGCCATAGAACACCGCCGCGCCCGCGGCATAACGCTCTTTCAAGCGCCACGTGAGCTGCTCGGCCAGCGTCCATTTTTCGGGCGACAGCGCGGTGATGTTCCATTCCGCGCCGTCCATGTCGTCGATGGAAACGAAGGTGGGTTCGCCGCCTTGCGTGAGACGCACGTCGCCCTTGACCAATTCGGCATCGACTTGTTGGCCGAGTGCGTCGATGTCGCGCCATTGCACCGGCGTATACGGTTGTGTCACTCGCGGGTCTTCGTGGATGCGCGTGACACTCATCGCGAATTCAAATTTTGTTTCGCAGGGATCGACTTCGCCGATGATCGCCGCCGCGCTCGCGGGCGAGGGCGTGCAGGCGAGCGGGATATGGCCCTCGCCGGCGAGCAGCCCGGAGGTCGGATCCAGACCGATCCATCCCGCGCCGGGGATGTACGCCTCGGCCCATGCATGCAGATCGGTGAAGTCGTGCTCCGGGCCGGCGGGGCCGTCGAGCGGTTTCTGGTCGGCGGTAAGCTGGATCAGATAACCCGACACAAAACGTGCCGCCACGCCGCAGTGGCGCAGCAGTTGCACCAGCAGCCAGCCGGAGTCGCGGCACGAGCCGCTGGCCAGCGCGAGCGTTTGTTCGCCCGACTGCACACCCGCCTCCATCCTTACCAAGTATTTGATTTTATTGGATAAATTTTTATTGATCGCGACCAGAAAATCGATGGTATTGCCGCCGTCGCGCCAGTGGCGCGCACGAAATTCGGCGAGCCATTGCGTCAGCAGCGGGCCGCGTTCTTCGATCGATAGATAGGGCGTCAAGTCTTTTGCCAGTTCGGCGCGATACGTAAACGGAAAGTGATCGGCATGACTTTCCATGAAAAAATCAAACGGATTCACCACCGTCATGTCGGCGACGAGATCGACGGTCACTTCGAGCTCGCGCGCTTTTTCAGGGAATACGAAACGCGCGATGTGGTTGCCGAAAATATCCTGTTGCCAGTTGATGAAGTGTTTGTCCGGCTTGACGTTGAGCGAATACGACAGCACCGGCGTGCGGCAATGCGGCGCGGGGCGCAGGCGAATTTCATGCGCCGACAACGTGACCGGGCGGTCGTAAAGGTAATGCGTGCGGTGGTGCAGGGCGACCTGAATGCTCAACGCGGTTCCCCTTTATGCGTGGCGCGGCGTGGCGCGGCGCCGCGCGGCGCGCACGCCGTTAACTTGCATCGGGAACGCCATCGCCGTTCCAGTCGGGATTGGGCAGTTGTGCAAACACCCGGCGCAGACCCTCGCCCCATTCGGTGTGGATCATCTTGAAGTAGGCATCCGATTCGTCGATGCGCCGCTGCACGCGCGGCTTGAGACTGTTGTTGTCGTAAATCACGATGTCGATGGGCAGACCCACGGAGATATTGCTGCGCATGGTCGAATCAAACGACACCAACACGCACTTGGCGGCCTCCATTAACTGCGTGCTGCGTTTGATGACACGGTCGATCACTGGCTTGCCGTATTTGCTTTCGCCGATC
>JANPOH010000234.1:0-22042 GCA_031427895.1 Betaproteobacteria bacterium | reverse complement strand
GTCGTCGGCGACAAGGTTCGCCCATAGCGCGGGCGGAACATGCGGGGTATTGCCGACTGGCATCGATTATCTCTGCACCATTTTTCTGTAATGCCGCCTTGACGCCCGGCGGCACGGTTTGGCCGGCATAGAAGCGGCATTTCCATCCCGGATAATGGCGCTGTGCAAGCAGGGTATTTGCGATTGCACCAAGCGCGGATTTCGGGTCGGCATCCACCAGCGCAAAAGATATTACGCGCGCGTCACCACGTGAAAGCGGCATGATGTCGGCGGCAGGCGATTCTTTGGCTATCGCCATCAAGGTGTTATCCGCGAATGTCAGGAGCCTGCGCCCGAGCGCAAGCGCGTGCGGCTGCTTTCCGGCCTTGTAATACGCTACGTGCAACCCGCGCATGATGGCATAGGCATCCGGCAACGCCCGCACCAGCGGCAGCAGCACGCTGATGGCCGCGTCAAATCGCATCAGGTTAACCAGCGTAAAGCCGTGCTGCTTTTGGTACTGCGTCTCTTGAGGCGCCAGCGCCAATGCGCGCCTTATCGCTTTGAGCGCGGCGGCATGACGGTGACACTGAGTGTGCGCGACCGAAAGCAAATGCCAAGCCGCGTGATCTGCGGTAGCGGCGCGTAACCACGACTCAAGCAACGCAACCGCGTTGTCGTTTCGGCCCGCGCGCAGCAGCGCGTTGGCGTGGGCGCGGTTGGATTCGGGGGTCACCGGTATTGCGGCCATCTCTGCATCAATCCTCATGCTCAGTTTATCAAGGCGCTTACAGTCTCAAAATCGCGGCAAGGCTAAAAGCACAAAAAAACACAGGCGCCCAAAGGCGCCTGTGAAATGGTGCAACAGTGGTCGAATCAAATTCAATCGATAATTTTGTTATTCGCAAGCAATTGATCCATCAGCGCCGTTGCCGCGGCGTTATCGGCTACCGCCAAGTTGTTCAAGTCTATCGTCTGAACAACGGTAACGCCGCTGCTGAACTGCAATTGCAAATGCCCATCGGCCGCGACGGCGGACATGACCAAGCCGTCCGTCGTAACCAATTCAGCGACATTCAAAACATCGCCTTGCGCGACCGTGAAATCGGTAACGGCATCCAGGCCCGTGTCACCTGAATTCCAGACGAAGGTATCCGCGCCCGCACCGCCCGTCAGGAGGTCGTTGCCAACGCTCCCGCTCAGGGTGTTGGCTCCCTCGTCGCCCGTCACGGTGCCGCCATCCAGATCGTCTTCGTCAACCGAAAATCGGGTTTGGCCGACAACAGGCGCTGATTCAGTGTCCACCACCACTTGTACGCCGGGATCCAAATCGGGGAACTCAATGCCCGCAGGGCCGGTGTTAAAGCCCGATGTCACTTCACCTTCAGAGTTTGCCTGATCGATCACCACACCGGTTCCGCCGCCGCCATCGGCACCGCCACCCGCGCCGGGCGCGCCGCCCGCGGCGGTGGCTTCAGCGACTTTAGAGGGGTCTGCGCCGGCGGCGATTTGCGCTTGCAATGCGGCGATGTCTTGCGTGGGCGCGGTGGTGGCTGCGGGCGATAGTCCTGCGTTGAGGATTTCGTTATCCAGCGCGATTTTGGAGTCGCGGCCCAGATCAAGCATGCGTCCGTTCTCAAGCTGCACTTGCACGATGGCGTTGGCGCCCGTCTGCAAGGTCTCTTTGGCATGCACTTTGTCGCCGACATGGGCTTGACGCGCCACGCCGTCAACGCCGATGACTTTTACATCGCCCGTAACAACCTTGATGGTGCCGACTGCCGTATTCCCCATTGCTGCTGTTGCCATGATGCTGCGCTCCTCGTTTTTTGTATTCAGAACCAAGCACGCTGCCCGGCTCATGGAACGCATTGTGCAGAGTATTTCTTTAGTGCAACAGGGCCAAAGGTATCGATACCTTGGTATCGAGTGTGATGCAGGTCACAGCCTGAAGAGAGGCCGATAAATAGTTAAAAACAATATTTTGCGTTGATTTTGTGATTTATGTCCGCACCCCGTTGTAGCAATGGGAACATGGCGTGTAGCCAGTCGTGTGGCGGGGTAATCGGGGGGAAAGTAGATGACCAGCGAGGATTCAGGACGCGCCGAAATGATGACGGGACTCAAGGTCTTTTATGTTGCCGCGCGTGCGCCTCCATGAGGGGCACATTTGCCCGCCATCAGTCGAGGGTTACGAGGTTTGCGGTTCCGGCGGCTAATAATCGGGTGCGATAGCCCTCGACTCGCCCGGGAAACCCCGGCGCGGCGGCGATGGTAGATTCAATAACGTCCGGCGCCGGCACGGGAGCCCATGTGCCCGAAGCATCACGGGTATGAAACTCAAAATGCAAATGCGGCCCGGTGGCCAGCCCGGTCATGCCTACCAGGCCCAGGGTCTGGCCTTGTTCAACTTTGCGGTCGGCGGCGATTCCCGGCGCGAATTCGCTCAGGTGGGCGTAATAGGTCATGAACAATTCCTGATGGCGCAGGACGACGAGGTTGCCGTAGTCACCGCGCGTGCCGGCGAATTCCACCACGCCGTCCGCGACTGCCATGACCTTGGCGCCGAGCGGCGCGGCATAATCGACGCCGAGGTGCGCGCGCCATAATCCGAGCACCGGGTGATAGCGCGCGAGCGTGTAATCCGAGGTGATCTGCGTGAACTCTACCGGCGAGCGGCGAAACATGCGGCGGGTGGTTTTGCCGCTTTGGTCAAAATAGGCGTCGCGGCCCTGCGTATCGGGCGAGTAGTACGCCTGAAACCGGCGTTGACCAACCGTGAGTTCGGCGGCCAGGATGCGGCCGGAGTTCTCAATAAACCCCTCGCGGTAATGCGCTTCGTAGACGAGGGCGCAGTGATAACCCTGATGCAGTTCGCGATGAAAATCGACTTCGCCGGCGAAGATTTCGGCCAGTTGCAAGGCGATGTTTACCGGCAATCCGATGGCGTTGGTGGCGGTAAACAGGGATGCCTTGGCGGGGTCTGCGCGCATGCGTTCGATGACCTGCGGATCGCCGGCATGCCGCGTTACCTGGAGCAACTCACCCCGTATCGAGAGGGTATAGGCCTCGGCAGGATCGACGATGTATTCGATTTCGGTCAGGCCATCGGGCGCCGATCGTGCGCGCAGAAATTTGCCGGGCTGCAATTGCGGTAGCAAGCCGGGGGGATTCGTCATGCCGTTAGCGGGCGGCGGCAGGGTTAAGCCCGCGAACACACGGCGCAGGGCATCCGCCCAAATTTCGGCTGCCTGGACACGTGTTTCAAAGACGGTTTCTTTCGCGGCGGCAGACGCGGGCGACGGGCGGGCCGCTACCGCTTTGCCGCGGCTATCTTGCGAGCCAAGGGTAACGGGGGCCACGCGGAAGGCAGCAACCTCGATCACCGGTTGCGATAACGGGGGCAATGCCTGTGCGGTCGATGCAGCCGGTGCGGCAGGTGCGATTTGTGCGGCAACCGGCGACGTGGCCAGCCACGACGCGCCCAGCAACAGATTCAGAGCGAACGCAAACCGCATCACGAAGGGTTGATTTCGGCCCATGGAGCCGCGGCACGCCGACACGGACTTTGATGCCGTCAGATGATGCCGTTCGCGTCTACAATGACGTTTGTATAGGTGTGCAGGCGTTCGCGGGTGGATTGGCGCTCCAGATACTTGGCGCCCGCCGCGGGCGGCAGGTCGGTAAATTTGATTATGCCCTTGCCGATCAATACATCAACGAGGTCTTCCACCAAACGCGCCATGCCCGAATCGCTTTCGACAAGCCGGCGGCGCAGTTCTTCGGCGGTATGTGCCGTTTGGTCGTCAAGGTAGCGTTTGTAGTCGTCGGATTCAACAGAAACCTGTTCGGATTTGCCGGACACGGGTTGCTCGAATACCTGCACGATTTTGCCGTCGGCATCACGAATTACAAAGGGCATGTCATACACTCTGCGAGGATGGTTTGCATAGGCGTTAGTATGCCTGAAAAAACAAGGGGCGCATAAATGCGCCCCTTGCAGCAACCAATAAATCGATACACGGTTAACGCACGCGCACCGCCGACTGATCGGGCGCCTTGACTTCAAGGGTAGCCAGCAATTGGCCCATCGCGTTAAGCACGCGGTATTTGGCCGACAATTGGATGTATCTGCCGGTGGTTTCGGTGGTGCGTGCGGTGAAGTATTCGTTCTCGGCGTCCAGCAGGTCAAGCAGGGTGCGCTGGCCAATCGCGAACTGTTGCGCGTACGCGGCGCGGGTTGCATCGCTTGATTTTACGTAACGGGCCAATGACGGTACGCGGTCACGGCCGGTTGCGTAGGCGTTGTAGGCAAGGCGCACGGCGTTCTCAACCTGGCGGTTGGTGTTGCGCGAAATCTCCGATGCTTCATCGATCTGTAATGCGGTTTCTTTCAGGCGGTGATAATCAAAGCCGCCGCGGAACAGGTTCCATTTCAGATACAGCATGAGCAAACGGTCGCGGTTGGGACCTAAGGTGCCATCGAGGTTGCGGTTGTTGGTATAGCTGGCCTCGAACTCAAGGCGCGGCGCCCAAAATGAACGGGCTAATTCCCGCTGTGCCTGCGCCTGTTCGATGTCGGAGTACGATGACTTGAGCGTCGGGTGGTTGGCAAAGCCGGCCTTGACGGCGTCATCCACGGATGACGGTACATTTTTGGGATCCGGCACCGCGGCCAGATTGATGGGGTTTCTGCCAACCACTTTGAGATAGGCGATTTCGGCATCGCGCAGGGTGCTTTCCGCCGAGGAAACGTTGGCGGTCGCCAGCGCGAGGCGGGCTTCAACCTGTTCAAGGTCTGCCCGGCGTCCGACGCCCTTGTCACTACGCAGCTTGACCTGATCGAAGGTGCGTAGGTGCGCGCCGAGGTTGTCTTTCGCGAAGCTAACCAGCTCTTTGTTCTTGATGACGTCAATGTAGGCATCGATGGCCTGCAACGCGATTTCTTCGGCGGTTGCATAGACGCGATGTGCGGCCGCATCGGAAATGGCGCGACGACGCGCAACTTCAGAGGCCGTGCCGAACCCGTCAAATATCATCTGGTTGAGCACCATGCCTTCTTGATGGCGATGCATGCGGACGAATCCGGTTGGATTGGTCGCCAGTGTCGTTGCGTTCTGGCTGCGCTCGGTACCCGCGCCGTAGAGAAAATCGAGCTTTGGGAAATAGGCCCCCTTGGCCGCCTCGACCGCGGCATCCGCGGCATCTTTGCGTTTCGCGATGGTGCCGACTTGCGGGTTGGTTTCAACCGCAAGCTGAACCACTTCTTTCAGCGTTTGGGCGCTGGCCCATGTGCTGGTAGCCAAGGCTACGGACAAAAGTAATGTTTTGATTTTTAAAGTTTTTTTCATTTCACACCCTCAATGAGTCGATCTGATATGCCGCATCCCGCATCCACAGGGCGCACCACGGCAGAAGTCGTTTCTTAAGTTAACATCCTAAATTATTGATGCAAATAGATTTAATGCTTTCTGGTCATATTGCCAAGCAGATGTGACATGTACGCAACATGTACACGCGGACAACGGTACATTTGACCAAACTTTAACGTATTGCACTACAACTATTTTAGTTTTAAAAACAGTTACTTACGCATTGACGCTGCCAGCGGCTTGCGGTCTTCCTGCAAAAACAACATCAACTTTACGCGGTCGGGCGTGCCCAGCTTCAGGTAAATATTGGACAGGTGCCCTTTGACGGTTCGATCGGATATATCGAGCGCGTCGCCGACTTCTTTATTGTTCGCGCCATCCGCGATCAGCTTGACGATATCCAGCTCGCGTGGCGTCAACGACGCGAGTTTGTCCGGCGGCAAACGCGCCAGTATGCCGGCGACCTTCGGCGGCACGGGTTCTACTTGGCCAATCTGCGCCGCCGCTGCCTTCACAAACGCACTTGACGGGGCGCTTACCGAGGTCACTGGGGCGTTAGCCGCGACCGTCGGCGATGTATGTTGCGCGTAGCGCCGCAGCTCGGAAACCAGGCGCGGCAGCAGACTTCTCGTTACCCATACGCCGCTTTGCGTCACCGACAACACTTGCCGCAGCGATTCGGGGTCAACGCCGCGGCGGCAGCAGCCTTTGACGCCGCAGCGGAGCAAGGCCACTTCTTCGTCTTCGTTGAATTCAGCCGTCAGCACGATCACCCTGCCCGCGCCGGCCTGTGCAACCATGCGCGCGACCTCGGCCTCGATCGGCGCCGCCAGCAACGCGCCGTCCACCAGCACGACCTCCGGCTTGGCAGCGGCCATGCGGCTGAACAACACCGCCGCCGATGCCGCAACCTCGATAGAGTAATCGGCGCTGGCCGCGCGGCGGCAGCGCTCCTCGAGTTCTTTGTCACGGGTGGCGAGCAATATGGACATGGCGCTTTTTCGTTAGGCGTGCAGTCAAAGTTTCCGGGAATGATGCCGTACCGCGGCGCTCAACGTTCCCTGAAGGCCATCTCTTTGGTCTTGATGATGGGTTTGAGCAGGTATTGCATAAATGTCTTTTCGCCGGTCTGTATGTGTACCGTCGCGGTCATCCCCGGTATGATCGGCAGCGGCTTGCCGTCGCGCGTGGGGCCGTTGCCCGTGGTACGCACCCTGACAAGATAATAACTTTCCTGCTTTTTTTCATCCAGCACGCTGTCCGCGCTGATGTAATCGAGCTTGGCGGGAAAACCACCGTAGATGGAAAAATCATACGCGGTAAGCTTGACCAGCGCGTCCTGCCCGGGGCGCAGAAACGCGATGTCCTTGGGCTTGACGCGCGCCTCCACCAGCAGCGAATCCTCGGCGGGCACGATTTCGATCATGTCCGAACCCGGCTGCACCACGCCGCCAACGGTGGTGATCTTCACTGTTTTGATGATGCCGCTGACGGGGGAACGCACTTGCGCGCGCTTTACCCGGTCATCGAGCGAATCCTGGCTTGCCACCAGCCCTTCTTGTTCGGCGCGCGCCGCATTGAGTTCCGACTGCGCGTCGCCACGGAACTTGGCCTCATAGCTTTGCAGCTTGTTGCGGGCTTCCACTACCGCCCCCTCCAACCGCGGAATGGTGACGTTGGCGGAATCCAACTCGCCTTTGAGATCGTTGGCTTCGCGTTCCTTGGCGAGCAACTCGATCTGCGACATGGCGCCTTCTTTGACCACGGGCCGTATCATGGCGATGGTTTGATTCAATATGGCAAGGCTGGCGGCAATTTGCTTGACACGTCCGCGTTTTTCCACGATCTCCTGCGTGCGCTGATCGATCTGCTGCCGCAGGGCCGAGGTGTTGGCCGCGAACTCAGACTGCCGCGACTGATACAAATCGAATTCACGCCGCGCGAGATCCGGATTCTCACGCGAAACCTTCACCGGAATCGTGAGCGATTGTCCTTGTACCTCGGCGGTAAGGCGCGCAATTTTTGCGATCAACGCGTTGTCCTTCGCCTTGTTCTCATTGACCGAGCCGACGTACCGCTTGTCGTCGATCACCGCGAGAATCTGGTTTTTACGCACTATATCACCGACCTTGACCTTGATTTCCGAGACGATGCCGCCTTCAAGGTTTTGGATCACCTGTATCTGCCCGGACGGGATCACGCGCCCATCACCCACCGTGCTTTCGCTGATGTTGGCAAAGCTGGCCCACGTAACAAACGCCGCCACGAACAATATTGCCCCCCACAAAATAACATGTGAAAACCCGGGCGGCCCTTGCAACGCCGCCGCCGACGTTTCACTCATGTAATCAAGATCTTGTGCGCGCGCAACCGACTTGCCGATACGCGAGGGCATCAACTCCATGAACAAGCCTTTGAGCAGGCCGCGCCCGCCCTTGCTCAGGTAGCTGCCCGGCGCATCCGCCGCCGCGATGGGCGCCGGCGCCTTGGCGGGCGCCACGGCTTGATTGACGGCTTGGGCCGGCTGATTCATCGGTGCCGCCGTCGCCACGGACGCCACCGCGGGTTTAGTGTTTTGCGACATTGATCTTTCCTCCCGCCAACGCCTGCATCACTTGCTCCTTGGGGCCGTCCGCCACAATCTTGCCGCCATCGAGCACGATCAGGCGCGGCACCAGTGTCAGCAGCGAAGCCCGGTGCGTCACCAGCACAAAGGTTTTGCCGCCCAAGGTATTGCCCAACCGGGTTTTAAAGTTTTCTTCCGAACGGTTGTCGAGCGCATTGGTCGGCTCGTCCATAATGAGCACGGGCGGGTCAAGCAAAAGCGCTCGCGCAATCGCCACCGTCTGCCGCTGCCCGCCCGACAAGCCTTCGCCGCGTTCGCCGATGGCCAGATCGAACCCCTGCTCGGACGGGTGAATGAACTCGGTCACGCCGGCGATTTCCGCCGCGCGCAGCATGGCGGCATCGTCCGCATACGGCGCGGCGAACAGGATATTTTCCTTGACCGTGCCGAAAAACAGCACGATATCCTGCGGCACATAGCCAATGTTACGGCGCAGCGTGGCAGGGTCGATCTGGCTCACGTCCACGCCATCCACCAATATCGATCCGCTGGTCGGCTTGTAAAGACCGAGAATCAGCTTTTCGATGGTGGATTTGCCTGAACCGATGCGGCCTATCATACCCACTCGCTCGCCTGCCGCGATTTTGAACGACACATTCGCCAGCGCCGGCACCTTGTGGCCGGGATAGGCAAAGGTCACGTCGCGAAATTCAATACTGCCTAATATGACCGGGCGATGCACAAAGCTCTTGTTCGCCGGACGCTCCACCGGCAGATTCATCACGTTATGCAGCGTGCGCAACGATGCCGCCGACTGGTGGTAGCGCGCCAGCAGACCCGCCACGCTGCCCAGCGGCGCCAACGCGCGCGAATTGAGCATGGTACACGCCACCAGCGCGCCCACCGTAAGTTCGCGGTCGTTGATGAGATACACCCCGAACACCACGATGGCAATGCTCGAAATTTGCTGGAGCGTCATCGACGAATTGATGATGGCCTGTGACATGGTGCGCGACTTGATGCCGAGCTTGGACAGTTGGCCCACCAACTGCTCCCACTTGCGCTGCAACGCGCCTTCCGCCGCCATCGCCTTGATGGTTTCTATGCCGGTCAAGCTTTCGATCAGCAGCCCTTGCTTTTGCGCGCCGCAGCGAAAACTCTCCTGAATCACGGCGGCCAGTTGCCGTTGCAGCACCAGACCGCAAATGATAATCAGCGGCACCGTGACGATCGGCACCAGACACAGCCATCCGCCGACCCAGTAAATGGCAACAATAAAGATAATCACGAACGGCATGTCCACCAGCGCGGTGATAGTGGCCGAGGTGATGAATTCACGAAACGACTCGAACTCCTGCACGTTGCTGGCGAACGAGCCCACCGATTGCGGGCGCGCCTCCATGCGCACGCCCATCGCGCGCTCGAAAATATTCGCCGACAGAATCACGTCGATACGCTTGCCGGCGAGGTCCGTCAGGTAGCTACGCAGCATACGCATGGTGAAATCGAAAGCCAGCACGACCAGCACGCCGATGGTCAACGCCCACAGTGTTTCAGTGGTGTCGTTCGGCACCACGCGGTCGTACACGTTCATGATGAACAGCGGCGTGACCAGCGCGAAGATGTTGATGAGCAGCGAGGCCAACAGCACTTCGGCATAAATCGGCCAGGCCTGACGCACCACGCCCCAGAACCAGTGCTCCACGCGCGGCACCGCCGACAGCTCGGTGCGGGCGTCAAAGCGCAGCGCCGGGTTGACCAGGATGGCGTTGCCGGTATATTCGGCCGCCAGCGCATTGAGCGTGGTCTGCGTCGCACCGCCGGTATCGGCGTTAATCACTTCGCATTGCCCGTTCCCGGTAACAGAGCGCAGGATGCAGGCGCGCGCGTCTTTCAGCAGCAGAATCGCCGGCAGCGTGAGCGGAGAAATTTTATCGAGTGCGCGATGAACGAGTTTGGATTTCAGCCCGGCGCGCTCGGCCGCGCGGCTGAACAACTCCGGCGTCAGGCAGCCGTTCACCAGCGGCAAGCCGGCGGCTAACGTCTCTTCGGAAAAAGGGTGGTTGAAAAACCGCGTCAGCAACGTCAGGCATTTGAGCAGCGGGTCATTCGATGACACGTTAGCCCGAGGAATGTTCCATTGTTCTTTGATGGGTTGTTCCGCCACGCCGTCCCTTTCGCGCCAGCGGAGCGCATTGCGCTCCGCTGGCTTGACCTGTTGTTGACATTCGCCACAAAGTTAACTATCCAAGGCGTGAATTATGTCACGAAAGTCTTTCTATTGCCCAGCCTTGATTCGCCGTTAATTTGCCAATGGCTTATTCCGGCTTGCCGATAAAGTAGCCCTGCGCGCCATCGACCATCAACGCCTTGACCGCCTCGAATTCCTGCGCGGTTTCGATGTATTCCGTAATCACTTGTATGCCCAGACCATGAGCAATGCCGACCAATGCCTGAATGAAAAACTGTTTGTCGGTGGATTCGCTGACACCGCGCGTATAGCCGCCTTCGATCTTGATGTAGTCCACTTCCATGCCGCGTAAAAAGCCGAGCGAGGCGGTGCTCTGCCCAAAGCGGTCTATGGATAGCCGGGCGCCCGTCTGGCGCAGCCTGCTGAATACGGCCTTAACCGCATCAAGATGACCGACGATCGAGTGCTCCGCCACTTCGATAATGATGTGCCTGGCGATGTCGCGCCGCGCATTGAGCGTGGCGTACAACCAATCGACAAACGAGGCGTCCAGCAAAGATTCCAGCGACAGATTCAGCGCGGTCGCGCCGCCTCTGACCGGGCCGTTCTCCGAGATGTTCTGCATCAGCTTTTCGGTGACGATGCGGTCGACCAATTGCAACGCCCCCAGCCGCTTGGCGGTGGCGATAAATAGCCCCGCGCGCACAATGGAACCATCCGAACCCAGGATGCGGATGCAGGCTTCGCTGCGGTAGGTCCAGTCCGCGTCGGCCACCTGACAAGCGCGCACCGGCTGGTATTGCAGCACCACCCGATCGGCGGGCAGCCCGACCTTGAACAGGCCGTTGATTTCCATCGTCATGGCGGTGTTTTGATCGCTCTGCACTTCTTCCTGCAGATGCCATGCGGGCACGCCGCGCCCCTGCGCCACGCCCAGCGCCTGGCCCGCGGTGGCCATCAATTTACCGAAGGCCGCCCCTTCGTGGTAGCGATAGTAGGCGAAGCCGGCATGGGCCATGAGGCTTTGCTCGGTGCGGGGAAATTCCTCGATTTCCGCGAGGCCCTTGATGAGTTCGTCGCCCAGTTTGGGCACGTCCGCATCGGAAATATCGGGCACCACAATTGCAAATTCGGGGCCGTCGAGCTTGGCCACCAGGGAGTTGACGTGGGGCTTGCACACTTCCTGCAACAGGAAAGCCGTACGTTTGAGCAGCGTATCGCCCGCGACACGGCCATCACGTTCATTAAATACGGCAAATCCGCGGATCCGAATTACCGCCACCGCGCCCGTGCCGAATTTGGTGGGCGCGCCAATAAGGTGCGTCAGCTGCTCATTGAAGTCATTGCGGTTCATCAAGCCCGTTACCGCATCGACGTACGCCTTGTTACGCATCTTGTCGGCGAGATCCGTCTGCTCGGTCAGCATGCGCTCCACGGCATGGCACATGGAATTGAGCGCGGTGGATATGCGGTGCAACTCGCGCGCCCACGGCAGTTTGCCGAGGATCGTGAACTTGCGCTTGGCAATATCCTCGGCCTGGCGCTCCATGTCGTCCAGCGGCCGCAGCGCAAGCCGCAGCACGACCGCCACCACCAGCAGCGAAACAATAGCCACCGCCAGCAGCACCCAGAACGACTTCTTGGAGATTTCCCACAGTTCCTTGTAGGCGTGCCCCGGATGGCTTTCGACTTCGACAATCGCCGCCTTGCGCCAGCCGTCCATCACCACGGCGTTCATGCGCGGCGTCGGCAGCTTGAAGGTGCTCATGAACCACTGCGGCACGCCCTCCGCCGCGATTTGGACACGCTTTTTGAAAATGGCTTCGCCGCTTAATTTGTTAACCTGAATTTCGCTGTAGTAGCCGCGATCAAAAATGGCGCTGGTCATCAACTCGATGGTGACCGGATCGTTATAGCTCTTGCTCTGCGTGATCGACATTCCCAGCGAGGTGGCGGTGTCCTGGGCGTGCGATTTCATCGCGCTGTCGAGGTAATCGCGGGTGCTGTTGACCACCGTGTACAGCGTCGCGATAAACACCACGACCCACAGCAGGGAGATCAAACCCATTAATAGTCGCGAAAGTTTCATATGCTGCCTCGCCGATAAAAATATTGTTTAAAAACAAATACTTAAGCTAAGTCGCGCCTTTCATGCGCGTCTGCAAATCTTTCCAGTGGCCAATGCGATCGGAGCTGCCGACGGATTGGCCGCGGCCGGTTTGCTCTTTGGCGAGCCACAGGCCGGAGCCGTTAAAGCTGTATACCGGTACCAGGTCAGTGCGCGTCGACGCCGGCTGAATTGTCTTGTTGATATTGTCGAGAATCACCGGCTCGGCGTCGGCGGTGGCGAAATACGCCAACACCATATGCGCTGTGTTATACACCCGGATTTCCTTGACGTAGGTGATTTGCAGCTTGTCGTCGGGCACGCCCAGCGCGCGTAGCGTGAAATACTTGGCAATCGAAAAATCCTCGCAATCGCCGGCGTTGGTCGACAAAAATTCTAGCGGCGTCGCCCAGTAATCTTCCTTGCCCCAATGCTCCTGGTCGCTCAGGAACCGCGTGCGATTCATGAAATCGTTGACCAGCTCCAATTTTTGCCGCTCGGCAAGCCCCTTGTTTTTCGGGTTATTCATCAGCGATCGCCAACTGGTGAGCCGCTCCCGGGCGACCGGGCCGAAGGATTCGGCCAGTTTGGCGATCTGCGCGTCGGTGATGGTGACCACCTCCTGCGCGAAGGCGAAGGCGATCAACAGGGCAGGCAACAGCCAGCCCAGCCAGGGAATGGAGACGCCTCTTTTGCTTTGGGTATTCACAGTAGCGGTCGCTTTCTTTAACGAAACTTTACCGTACCTGCACGCACCGGATCGCGCCTTGCGCGAAATACCATACCAACAAATTCCACCAACAAAACTGGCGCGCCCGAGACGATTCGAACGTCCGACCCCTGCCTTCGGAGGGCAGTACTCTATCCAGCTGAGCTACGGGCGCCTTGCTGCCGTGTGTATTATGAGTACTTACTATGAACCCGGCGATTTTAGCACGCGCTTCGCCGGCGGACTTTTACCTGCCCAGCCGCGCAAGTTATAATGCGCTGTCCCAGCACATCTAAACCACTAGAGCCCGACTCATGAGCGAACCCCATTCCCCGCATTCTTCCGACGATTCCGGCCTTATCAAGACGCCTACGCAGTTGTTCGTCGCCGTTGTATTGGCCTTTGTAATCCCGATTGCCGGGATTTTCGCCATCATCCATTTTGTCATGGCGGATAAGCCGCGCGCCAACCTGGCTGCGGCGGATAAAGCAGTAGCCGCACGCATCAAACCGGTGGGCAGCACTCCTGAAATTGAAAAAGGCCCGTCGCCGCTGGCGCCGGCCCCCGCGCCGGTGGCTGTCGCGGCGGCGCCCGGCGGCGAAAAAGCAGCAGCGCCCGCCGCCAACGGCAAAGCGGTATATGACGCCAGTTGCATGGCCTGTCACGCCGCCGGGGTGGCCGGTGCGCCGAAGCCCGGCGACAAGGCCGCATGGGCGCCGCGCATCGGCGCCGGCATGGCGGCGATGCAAGCCAGCGTTATCAAAGGCAAGGGCGTCATGCAGCCGAAGGGCGGCAACCCGGCCTTATCCGACGCCGACATAAAAGCCGCGGTTGATTACATGGTCGCGCAATCCAAGTAGCCATGTGTCCGTGTTCACAAAAAGGCGCGGTGGTCCGCGCCTTTTTTATTGGCTGACCCCATGGCCACCTACGCCATCGGTGATGTGCAGGGTTGTTACGCTGCGCTGCGCCGCCTGCTCGACATCGTGAAATTCGATCCGCCGCGCGATACGCTGTGGCTGGTGGGCGATCTGGTCAATCGCGGGCCGCATTCCGCGCAAACGCTGCGTTACGTGCGCGGCCTTGGTGACGCCGCCGTCACCGTGCTCGGCAATCATGATCTGCACCTGCTGGTGGCGGCTTCCGGCTATACCAAACAATATCCCGGCGACACGCTGGACGACATTCTCGGCGCACCGGATCGCGACGAATTGCTGCACTGGTTACGACAACAAAAGTTGATGCACGCCGACAGGGACAAGGGCTATGCGATGGTGCATGCCGGTTTGCTGCCGCAATGGAGCGTCGCCAAGGCGCTTGCACTCGCGGCGGAAGCCGAGGCCGTGCTGCGCGGGGACAACCACGACGATTTCCTGCGCCCGCTCTACGGCAACCAGCCGAGCGCGTGGCGTGATGATCTTGCGGGCGATGACCGTCAGCGGGTAATCGTCAACGCCATGACGCGCATGCGGCTTTGCACGGCGCAGGGCGACATGGAGTTTCGCCACAAACTCGCACCCGTGACGGGAACCATGCCCGAAGGCTATATGCCGTGGTATGACGTGCCGGGCCGGGCCAGCGCCGATACGCCGATTATTTTCGGCCACTGGGCGTCACTCGGCGTGCTGCTGCGCGCGGATGTAGTGGGGCTTGATTCGGGCTGCGTGTGGGGACGCAAATTAAGCGCGCTGCGGCTGGAAGACCGCCGCACGTTTCAATGCAGTTGCGCGGCGCTCAGGAACACGGCGTTCGGACAATAGCTGCGCGCGCACCCTAAAAATATCGTTTAAAAACAAATACTTACAAACAATCAGCGCGTCACGCGCGCGGTGATGCCGTCGGAAATAACCCGCACGCGATCACCGGCACTGAAGGTTTCGCCCGCCGCCTGCACGATGGAAATGGCGCGCCCGTCATCCAGCTTGATGGCGATTTCAACACCCGCCTGGCGCCCGCCCTGCTGTTCCGCCGCGCTGCCCGCGACGCCGCCGAGCACCGCGCCGATCACCGAACTGACTATCGACCCGCGGCCTTGTCCCACCTGACTACCCACGATACCGCCCACCACTGAGCCGATCGCGCCGCCCGCGCCGGTGCCGGGGCGCGTATTTTCAATCTGCACATCACGCACGTTTTCCACCACGCCCGTACGCACGATCTGCTCGCGATTGACCTGCTCGCCGGCGCGCACGGTTTCGCCGGTGGCGGCGCAACCCGATAAGGCCGCCGATGCGGCCAATGCCAGAATGGTTATCAGGGTTCGTGTTGAGTGGCTCATGTGCATGCTCCCGGTTATCGATTGCGATTGCGATTGTGATGGCGATGGCGATGGCGATGGCGACGATTACGGCTACGGCTACGGCTACGGCTACGGATCACCAAGGTGAAACACCAAAATTCGTTTTGTACTGTGCCGCAATGTCATCGCGCGTGAACGTGTGATTCTGCCCGCCACGCTGCGCGATTTTGATCGATCCCAACAGCGACGCCAGCCGCCCCGTCGCCGCCCAATCCATGTCGTGCGTGATGCCATACAGCAACCCGGCGCGAAACGCATCGCCGCAGCCGGTGGGGTCGAGTATCGCGGCGGGCTTGACGCTCGGTATCTCAAACGCTTTGCCGCCGGAATGGATGACCGAGCCTTTCGCCCCCAGCGTCACGATCAGCGCCTTGACCTGCTTTGCCAGCGATTCCAGGGTTTTGCCGGTGCGCTCCTGTAACAATTCGGCCTCGTAGTCATTGACCGTCACGTAATCGGCAAGGTTGACGAAATGCATCAGATCCTCGCCGTTAAACATCGGCAAGCCCTGGCCCGGGTCGAAAATAAACGGGATGCCCGCCTCGTGAAACTCGCGTGCGTGTTGCAGCATGCCGTCGCGCCCGTCCGGCGCGACGATGCCCAGCGTCGCGGTCTTGGCATCGGCAACGTGATTCAGATGCGAGTGATTCATCGCGCCCGGATGAAACGCGGTGATCTGGTTGTCGTCCAGATCGGTGGTGATGAACGCCTGCGCGGTGTAAGACCCGGCGACCTCGCGCACATGCGCGCGCGACAGACCCAACTTGTCCAGCCGCGCGGTGTACTGCGGGTGATCGTCGCCCACGGTCGCCATAATCAACGGCTCGCCGCCAAGCAATTTCAGGTTGTAAGCAATATTGCCGGCGCAGCCGCCGAATTCGCGGCGTAAATCCGGCACCAGAAACGCCACGTTCAGGATATGCAGCTTATCGGGAAGAATGTGGTTCTTGAACTGGTCGTGAAACACCATAATGGTGTCGTAGGCAATGGAACCGCAAATCAACGTGGACATTATTCGTTCCCGGAAGATGAAGGCCGGATTATAGCAACGCCCCCGTCGCCGCCGTGATGCAGGCGCGGCGACGCTCGTTAACAATGTTTTTCAGGCGCGTTCAATCGAGGCATAATCGATTTGGATTCAGCCGCACCTGCAATCAAAACCACACGTTCAAAACAAGGAGGCCAAGCTATGTTGAAGGAATTCAAAGAATTCGCCATGAAGGGCAATATGCTGGATATGGCGGTAGGCATCATTATCGGCGCCGCATTCGGAAAAATTGTCGAGTCGCTGGTCAAGGATGTCATCATGCCGCCCATCGGCTTGCTGATGGGCGGGGTGGATTTTGCCAACAAGTTCGCGGTACTCAAGGATGGCGCAACGGCAGGCCCGTACGCCACCATTGAAATCGCGCAAAAAGCCGGGGCAGTGACCTGGAATTACGGCACTTTCATCAACACCATTATTGCCTTTCTGATCGTTGCCTTCGCCATCTTCATGCTGGTCAAGGCCGTGAACAAGGCCAAGAAAGCCGAGGAACCCAAAGCCCCGCCCGCCACGCCGGAAGACGTGGTGCTGCTGCGCGAAATCCGCGATGCGCTGAAAACCAAATAGTCAGTCGTAGTTTAAAAAGGGCGCGCCGGTTTTCTACGGCGCGCCCTTTTTTATTGTATAAAGTGGCAACATGTTTTTCGTGTGCCATGACCGTTGCCACTGCCACTGCCATTGACCCATTGACTTATTGAAATGACCACCAGCACCCTCGCGCCACTGCTAACGCCACAGGGCCATCTGCTGTTCGCGCCAGAAGCCGAAGCGCCTCCGCTGGCGGATGCATTGCAGGAAAGGCTGGCACAAGCGTTCACGCGCGGCGCGGGCCATGCGCTATTGCAGCTAGGCGCGAGCGAAGTGGGTGCCGCGTTGCCGCCCGCGTTGGGCTACTGGCGCGACTTTGGCGCGCGCTATGTCACAGCGCTTTGCGCCGTGCCTGAGGCGGTCGAGAGCAGCCATGCCCGTATCGCCGCGCCGCCGCCGGATGAACTCGAAGCGCTGGCGGCGGATGCGCCGCCGATGGCGGGTGCCGAGTATCTAAACGCGGCCGTGCTGCACGCGCTGTGGCAACAATTGGACGAAGCGTTCCGTGTTGAGTTGTCTCAAGCCGCGCAATCGTTGCAGGATTTTCTCAAAGCACGCCACCCGGCATGGAATCTCGTGGGCCGCGTGCATTTTAATCTTGCGGAGAATCGCGGCGACGACTCAGCGCCGTTTGCGTTTATCGCCACCTACACCACGCGCCTGTCAGCGCAGGCCCGCGCGCAACACTTGCCGCTGGCACAAGCGTTGCGTGAGTATTCGGGCGGCAAAAATCAGGCGCGTCTGCTTTCATTATTGACGCCGGTGCAGCGCGCGGCGGAACAATGCGCGTGGCTGCGCGCAATGGTTGACGGCGGCGAGATTTTTCATCCGCTGCGTTGGACGCCCGCCGAGGCGTATCAATTTTTAACTGACGTGCCGAAACTCGAAGCGGCAGGCATCGTGATACGCGCGCCCGGTGCGTGGCGCGCCGGCAAACCGTTGCGCCCGCAAGTGCGGGCAACCGTGGGCGGCAAAGCGCCGTCGCTGCTGGGCAAGGACGCACTGCTTGATTTCAGCATGGAACTCACGCTCGACGGCGAACGCCTCACCGCCGCCGAGATTAAAAAGCTGCTCGCGGGTTCCGATGGCTTGCAATTCTTGCGCGGGCATTGGGTCGAGGTGGATCGCGCGAAGTTAAACCGCATGCTTGATCGTTTTCACGCCATCGAGCACGCCGCCGCGGAGGGTGGCCTTGCCTTTGCCGAGGCGATGCGCCTGGTTGCGGGTGCCAGCGTGACGGAAGAGGCCGCCGCCGACCCCGACTGGGCCAAGGTCGTCGCCGGCCCCTGGCTCGCCGAGACGCTGAAAGGATTGCGCGGCCCTGAAGGATTGGCGCGGGTGGAACCGGGCGACGCACTCAAGGGCACGCTACGCCCCTATCAGCAGGCGGGCGTGCGCTGGCTTTATTTATTGTACCGGCTCGGACTCGGCGCCTGCCTCGCCGACGACATGGGACTGGGCAAAACCATTCAGGTGCTATCGCTGTTGCTGGTGCTGAAACGCGAAGATCGCAGCGGGCAGTGCACCAGTCTGCTGGTCGCCCCCGCGTCGCTACTGGCAAACTGGGCCTCCGAGATTGAGCGCTTTGCGCCGGGCTTGAACGCGCTGATCGCGCACCCGTCGGCGATGCCGGCGGACGAATTGCGCGCGCTGGATCGCGAGCGTCTCGCCAACGTGGACCTGGTTATCACCAGTTACGGCACGCTGTTGCGCGCGCCGTGGATGGAAACTTTTCACTGGCGCGTGGCGGTGCTGGATGAAGCGCAGGCGATCAAAAATCCCCATGCCAAGCAAACGCGCCTGGCGAAAAAACTCAACGCGCGCTCGCGCATCGCGCTCACCGGCACGCCGGTGGAAAACCGGCTGTCGGACCTGTGGTCGATTTTCGATTTTACGCATCCCGGTCTGCTTGGCTCAGGCAAGGCCTTCACCACGTTCGCCAAACGCCTGACGACAACCGAGCATTACCGCCCGCTGCGCGAACTGGTGCGCCCGTATATTCTGCGGCGACTGAAAACCGACAAATCCGTGATCGCCGATCTGCCGGACAAAACCGAACTCAAAGCCTATTGCCATCTCAGCCCGGCGCAGGCCGCGCTGTATCAGCGCGCAGTGAAAGATTTGGCCGCGCAACTGGCAGAGGAAGCCGAGGGGATAAAACGCAAGGGCGTGGTGTTGAAATTCTTAATGCGCTTCAAGCAAATCTGCAATCACCCTTCGCAGTGGCTGGGCGACGCCGCGTGGGCCGAGGCCGACAGCGGCAAGTTCGCGCGCCTGCGCGAAATCACCGAAGTCATCGCCGCCAAGCAGGAGAAGGTGCTGGTGTTCACGCAGTTTCGCGAAGCCGCCGCGCCGATTGCAGCTTTCCTCGGCTCCGTGTTCGGTCGCGAAGGATTGGTGTTGCACGGCGGCACCCCGGTCGGCAAGCGCCGCGAGCTGGTGCGGCGCTTTCAGGAGGACGAACTCATGCCGTTCTTTGTGCTTTCGTTGAAGGCCGGCGGCGCCGGACTTAACCTGACGGCGGCGGCACACGTGGTGCATTTCGACCGCTGGTGGAACCCGGCGGTGGAAAACCAGGCCACCGATCGCGCCTTTCGCATCGGGCAACAGAAAAATGTGTTGGTGCATAAGTTTGTGTGCCAAGGCACGGTCGAAGACAAGATCGATCAATTAATTGAATCAAAACAACAGCTTGTGCGCGACGTACTCGAAGGTGGCGCGGAACTGCAACTGACGGAAATGAGCGACAAGGAATTACTCAATCTGGTCGCGCTCGACATCCACACGGCGCAAGTGGAAGAATAAGCGCCATAAATCACGAGGGAGAATCGCACATGTTTTACGGATGGAAACCTTACGTTTCAGTCGCTGCGCGCCGCAAAAAAGCCGAAGGCATCGCGGCCCGCCTCAAGAAGAAAGGCCAGGCGCTCTCGCCGGTAAGCGCCGAGCGCGGTGCGATTACCAAAACATTCTGGGGCAAATCCTGGTGCGATAACCTTGAACGCTACAGCGATTTCGAGAACCGGCTGCCGCGCGGGCGCACCTACCTGCGCAATGGTTCGGTGATCGATCTGAATATCGGCGCGGGCACAGTGTCGGCGCAAGTGATGGGTTCCGATCTTTACAAGATCAAGGTGAATATCGCGGCAGTGCCGAAGCAACAATGGCAGTCCATAGGCACGGACTGCGCGGGATCAATCGACTCGCTGGTCGAACTGCTGCAAGGGCGACTATCCAAGGGCGTAATGGAGCGCATCTGCCGGCCGGGAACGGGGCTGTTTCCAGCGCCCAAGGAAATCACCTTCGATTGCAGTTGCCCGGACTGGGCGGGGATGTGCAAACACATCGCGGCCGTGTTCTACGGCGTGGGTGTGCGCCTGGATGAACAGCCCGAACTGCTGTTCACCTTGCGCAAGGTAGACGCTAAGGAACTCGTCGCCCGCGCGGGCGAGGGTCTGCCGTTGTCGAAAAAGGTCCCAGGGGGCGGAAAAGTGCTCGACGATGCGAAGATCGCAGGCATATTCGGCATCGAGATTGCGCAGACGGCGGAGGTGGCGGTTGCGGATTCGCCGGTCAAGGCGGCTGCCGCAAACAAGAAACCGCCTGCGAAAAAGAAGCCGCTCGTCCGCAAGAAGAAAGCGGCTGTGTTGAAGAAAAAGGCAAAAAAGAAAACGAAGAAGCAGACTGCCTGAGAATTTTATTTCGGCATCGGCGTGCGCAGAAGTGAAGGGGCCTGGGTTTGAGGTATTGCCGACTATTGGCGCGCCATACCGATGAAACCGGGCACTGGTGCATCAGTCTGACGATTCCTTAACGTTTGCGATAACCCGCCGGACAACAGCAAGCGAAGCGCCGCTGTTGAGTGGTCGGGTTCATTGCGCGGTTAGGCGACCTTCCGTAGGGACTTGGGTGGAATATGGCCGAGTTCCCTCAGGATACCGGGCACCAGCGGTACGAGGTGTTCCATCCGATTACTAACTGCCTCAACCACAAGCACAGCAATCGGCAAAGTGGCAAGGTTCTGCTGAAACTCAAGATTCCCGTCCATCGTCAGGAATATATCGAACTCAACGGCGGCGAGTCCGAGCAGCTTTCCATTCTTGATACCTGTCCATCCGCTACGCTGAACGGTGGAAACCTCGTGACCAACCAGCATTGCCGCGAGACGACGAGGGAGATCCTCGTCAAGCAGGATGCGCATCGGGGATGAGTGCAGCGCGCGCCTCTTCAAGCACTGCTACCGCCAGTTCGCGACTGACGGACGGGAAGTCATCCAGGAACACCTCCAACGAGTCTCCGGCTTCAAGGTGAGCAAAGAGTGTCTTGACCGGGACGCGCGTGCCAGCGAAAACGGGCGTTCCGCTGTGGATCTCGGGGTCGATGGTGATCAACTGTGTCTTCATGGCAGAACTCCAGCACAGGCTACCGTCGCAGTATACGCCACCGGCGGTTCATCGGCTGCCTAACGTCATGCTTACCCTTCCGAGACATTGGCAGAATTGATCAGCATGTGAGCCGTTCTGACGCCGCCGTGATCCGTAACCATTTGTAGGAAGCGAATGGCGTTGTACTTTGCCTCACTCTTGGCTCTGCGATAGATGTCAAGCATTGCCTCGTGGAATTGCAGCTCTTTGGAGTCGGACATGCGGCACCTATGTGATCGTGAGAGCTAACGTAGAGCTAACCGGCGCTGCGCGGCTTTATCGCGCAGCGTCCAGCGACCGAAGGGAGCGAGGTTTAGCGCCGGGTTAGACAAACTCATAATTTGCACCGGGAAAGACTTTGCATTAACTGCGCATTTGGCGCTGCCGAGTGATAGCAACCCTTCGTAACCCATGAATCGGTATTGAGCCAATTTGTGTGTTGACCCACTTTTTCGATAAGTGCGTCGTGCTCCACCAGATACCAGTGTCCGTTGAGCGGAAATGCCACAAACAACTCTTTGCCTTTGTACTTTTTGTCGATAGTGAGCCTCGATTTCAACTGTACTTTCAGCGTGTCGAGCCTGTCTTTGTGATAGGCGAGAAAATCTGCTCCTTGCCAGTCATCAGCCAACTTGATGCAGTTGAATCCGTAGTCAGCAAGCACCCCTGAAATCTTCTGGAAATTGAAGATTTCGGTGAGGTAGGGTGCGCCTGCGTAGTGCGGTTGATTCTGCCCGCTTTCGGCATGCACGTCCTGCAGGA
>JANPOH010000233.1:0-1560 GCA_031427895.1 Betaproteobacteria bacterium | reverse complement strand
TCCGAACAGGAACTCCGCAATGGCGACCGTGCCGGGGCCTGACGGGCGTTGCGCCGCACCAAGCGCGGTGCCCGACAAGGTCGCCAGCGAGATCACGAAATCCTGTTTCGCGTGCGGCAGGTGGCATTCAAAGCAGGCCTTGATGCCGGCGTGGGCTTTTTCATTCGGCTTGCCATCGGGCAGATACGACGCATACTGCCAGTCGCCGTTGCGCCACTCGGTCGGCACCGACGCGCCCCAGCCCGCGCGCTTTTCCATCACCGTCACGCCGATGGGTTTGCCCTTGATGAAGTTGCCTTTAGCGTCGCGAGTGGGCTTGCCGTCGGCATCGACTTGCGCGCCGAAAATCGCCATCACCAGCACCGCGCCGTTGGGCACGGGCTTGCCTTCACGCACGGCCTTCACCACTTCGGGCTTGGCGTAAAGTTCGCGGTATTGCTTGGTGTCATGGCGATTCACTTGCTGATACATCTGCCATGACTCATATCCCTGCGGCAACGCGACATCTTTCGGCCCCACGGTGGCTTGCGCCATTAACGCGCCTGCGGCAATAGCCCCCGCCACAGCGATGCCCACGGTAATCTTGCGATGCAATTTCATGTTCCCCTCCGGATTCGTGGTTGAAATTACTTCCCCGCCTATACTACTCACCAAATAGGTCTTTGGACGCACGCAAACCTTACCGTTTTTCTAAAAAAAATTATCCTTTAAAAACAAATACTTATTACTTTATAGCGAAAGCGGTATCTCCGGCAGCGCCGCCGAACGGGTACCCGGCGCCGGGCGGTTATCCGCTGCGTGATAGGTATGCACCACCGACAGCTTGGTGTCGGTGGTCTGGTTGTGCCCGGCGGCATGAAACAAGCGGCAGTGAAAAAACAGCACGTCGCCGGCGTGCAGCTCGGCGGCAATTTGTGTGCGCAGCAATGCGCGATTGTCATCGAGATCGGTGCGCAGAAACCGTGCCGCGTCGAGTTGATCGGCGCGGAATTCCACGCGATGCGAACCCGGCAGCAGCAGCAGGCAACCGTTGCGGTAATGCTCCTCGCCCAGCGCGAGCCACACCGATACCAGTTCCGGTTGGTCGAACGACCAATAGCGGATATCGCGATGCCAACTCGTAATGCTGCTGTACGCCGGATCCTTGGTCATGATGCAGTTGTGATGCGCCTGCGACAGCGCCACGCGCGCACCCAGCAGTTGCGCCAGCCGCGATGCGATCAGCGGCGACAGCGCCCACTCGCGAAACGCGATGTCGCGCGCCACCGCCTGCAACAAGCGGCGCACCGTGCGTCCGCCCGGTGCATCACGCGACGCGGGCGCGCCGGGGTACTGCGTATCCGTTTCGTATTCCACCGGCGGGCGGGGTTCGGCGAGATGTTGCAGCGCCACCTCGCGCATGCGCGCCACCGTGGCGGCAGGCGTCAACGCGCGCGCGCGATGAGGTAGCCGTCGCGGGTGAATTGGGTTACTTCGGTGTCGGTGAACGTGGAGAGCATCAGGCTATTCTACGCGTATGGCAACATCCCGCTTCGTCATTCCCGCGCAGGCGGGAATGAC
>JANPOH010000232.1:0-4119 GCA_031427895.1 Betaproteobacteria bacterium | reverse complement strand
CCGAGCACCAGACCAATCACCGGACGCTGCGCCTTCACCGGCACGATGATTGCGGTGCGCGGTGCATCCCTGCCTTCGTGATTCGCGGGCACGATCGCACAGCCGGCAAGCGCCACTGCGAGTAAAATAATTAAAGTTGTTTTCATGAGGCTCGTAGCTTGCAGACAATTGAACGCCTGTGCAAGTTCCGGCATGCTGTCGCCGCGCCGGTTGCATGCACCTGTGTGCCGTATATAAATTACTTTTTATAAACAAGAACTTGCAATAATACACCCCCTCACTCAAGGAACCTGTCATGACCAGCGAACTGTTCAACAAAGGCATCAAAATCCGCCGCGAAGTGCTCGGCGCCGAGTACGTCGATTCGTCGATGAACAACGTCGATGATTTCAGCATGGCGATGCAGGAGTACGCCACCGAAACCGCGTGGGGCATGATCTGGAGCCGCCCCGGCTTGCCGCACAAAACGCGCAGTCTGCTCAACATCGGCCTGCTCGCGGCGTTTAACCGCCAGCATGAATTCAAGCTGCACGTGAAACGCTCGTTCGGCAACGGCGTCACCAAGGACGAAATCAAGGAAGTGCTGTTGCAGATCGCCTGTTACGCGGGCGTTCCGGCAGGCATCGAAGCATTTCGCTGGGCGCGCGATGCGATGGCGGAACTGGAAAAAGAACAGGCGCAGGCGAAGTAACCGCCATCCGCTTAAAACGCGGGCAGGAAAAACCGGGCGTTCAGTGAAGCCGGTGGGGGTCCGCCCGTGCGCCGCCCGCGTGTTGCAGGCGCGGCTCGCCGGCAGCTTCCGGCATCTGCGCCGCGGCCTCGCCGGAAACCAGACGCATGATGAATTCCGCCGGCATCGGGTGCCCGCCCAAGTAGCCCTGACTCTCGCCGCAGCGTTCGGCGCGCAGAAAGTCGAGTTGTTGCGGCGTCTCGACGCCTTCGGCGATCACGTCCAGGCGCAATGCGCGTCCGAGCGCGATCACGGCGCGCACGAGTTCCGCGCCGTCTTCGCCGTTACCGATGGAACACACCAGCGACTTATCGATTTTCAAGCGCGTTAACGGCAGTTGGCTGATCCGGCTCAATGACGAATAGCCGGTGCCGAAATCGTCCATCGAAATGGCGACGCCCAATGCCTTTATTTCCCGCAGCGCGGCCGCGCAGGCATCGAGGTTTTTCATCACCAGCGATTCGGTGATCTCGATTTCGAGCAATGCGGGGTCAAGCCCGGCCAGGTTGGCCTTGATGGTCTCCACGATCGTGCCCGACGCCAGCTCTCGCACCGACAGATTCACCGCCATGCGTAGCGGCCGCCCGGCCGCCGCCCAGGCGCGCGCCTGCATACAGGCCTCGCGCAGCACCCACGCACCGATGGGCACGATCAGCCCGGTATCTTCGGCGATCGGGATAAATTCATCCGGCCGCACCATGCCCCACCGCGGATGGTTCCAGCGCAACAAGGCCTCGACCCCCACCACGGCGCCGTCGGCGACAGAGCGCTGCGGCTGGTAATGCAGAAACAAATGATTATTTTCCAGCGCGCGCCGCAGTTCGTCGGCGACTTCAACACGGCGCACGGCATTGATAGTGAGGTCTTCGCTGTAATAATGGAAGCCGTTGCGGCCCACGTCCTTGGCGCGATAAAGCGCGCTGTCGGCCGCCTTGAGCAGAGAGATCGCGTCGTGTCCGTCATCGGGATACGTGCTGATGCCGATGCTGGCCTGCCAGAACAGTTCAAAGCCGCCGACGGCGATGGGCGCGGCGGTTTCATTGAGAATCTTGCGCGCCAGGATCGCCGCGTCTTCACGCAAGGCGATTTCGGGCATCAGCACCACGAACTCGTCGCCGCCCATGCGCGCCACGATGTCTTCCTCGCGCACGCTATGCCGCAGCCGCGATGCCACCTCTTTTAACAGCGCATCGCCCACGTCGTGACCCTTGGTGTCGTTAACCGCCTTGAAATGATCCAGATCGACGAACAGCACCGCGAAACGTGATTTCGCGCGTTTTGCGTGCGCGACTGTTTTTGTCATGTCGTCGAGCAGGCCGCGCCGGTTGGGCAGCCCCGTGAGCTCGTCACGCACCGCCAGATCGCGCAATTTCAGATTGGAGTCCTTCAATGCGTTCTGCGCGATGCGCCGCTCGGCGATTTCCTGTTCCAGCCTGGTCTGGCTGGCCTCCAGATCACGCTTGCTCACGGTGGTGGCGTTCAACTGCCGCAGCATTTGATTGACGTGGGCGCTGATTTCGCGAACTTCGAGCGCGCCGCCGACGGCGACCTGCACCTCCAGATCGCCGGTATCGTGTACCCTTTTCAGCGCGGCGCGCAGACGGCGCACGGGCGCCACCACGCCGGCCTTCGCGTATAGCGCGGCCACCGCCACGGCCCCCAGCAACATCACGCTCAACGCCACGGCAAACAGCAGCACGTAATTCAGCGCCTGCAGTATTCCATCCTTGGCCACGCCGACGGTTCGCACGGCCAGCAACTGCACGCTGTCGTCGAGCAAGCTATCGAGCGCGATACGCACGCCCGTTTTTTCGGCGGCACGGGCACGCAGGATCGCATCGCGCTCCAGCAGCACTTGCAGCTCCACGATGCCTGCGCCGAACTCACGCCGTATCTCGTCAAGCAAAGGCCGCATGTCGGGCCACGCACGCACCTTCTCAAGCGCGGTCAGATTCACATTAAAGGTGGCGATTTCGCGATAAATCATTGCGCGCGTACGCAGGTTTTGCGTACGCAGAAATTCCGTCAGATTCGCCTTGATCTGCCCCGCATCCATCACGATTTGCGCCGCCAGCCGCTGTTTTTCAAGGCGCGCCGGTTCGCGCAAATCCGTGCCGCCCAGCAGATCTGTCTTGATGCGATAGTCCAGGCTCCTGAAGGCGTCGTGGATGCCGGCCAACCGCTTTTCGATGTCGCCGCGACGATCGACAATATCTATCGAAGCCGCCTCGTACTGTTTGAATAACGCGGCGCTCTTCCCGGCAATATCCGCCTGCTTCGCATCGCCTTTCGCCGCCTTGCGATAACGATTCAGATGATGATTAAAATCCGCGCCATGCCGCAGGAGCCGCTCGCGCATTTCGGGCAAGGGGGATGCGAGGAATTCCAGCGTGGTGATTTCCATGCCGCGCAGACTAAGCTGCATTTCCAGCGCGGAAACCAGCATCACCTGATCCTGTTGCTCCATGCCCTGAACGCGGTTGCGCGCTGCGGAAATGGCCAGGTAGGCGACCACCCCGAACACCGCGACCGCGCTCAGCAGCACGGCCACGCCGGTAGTCAGCACGCGGGTAAGCCGCAGCGAGAGAAATTTGTCTTTGATATTCATGACGTTAAACCACCCCGCCATCGGCTGCGCGGCATTGACCTTGCACAAGGAAATGGTGAACGGACGAGCCCTGTGGGGCTGAGGATTGCTACAGAAGGGTTGGAAATATACCCCGCGAACGGACGATCAGGAATAGCCCCTAGGCTAAATCACAAAATATCCTTTAAAAACAAATACATATCTCGCACTGTTTCAACGGAATTCACCCGCTGCGTGAGCACGCCGATGCGCGCGCTGTCCAGCGGATGCACACCGCGGCGCAAGCATTCATCGATCTTCTGCTGAATGTCGGCCTCGCTCACCGGCATTTCCACGCTGCCCGGCACGTGTTCCGCGCGGGCAGAAATTTCGCCATGGGTTTTGGTAAGCAATCGCAGCACGATCGGCCCGCGCGTGCTGGTCAGCGTGTGGTCGATATGCACCTGAACCTTGCCGACGTGGCGGTTGATTTCAGGATCGCGCGCCGCTGCTTCTTCAATTTCCGCCAGGCCAAGCTTGCGCCGCGCCAGCAGGCACGCAATGGTGTAGCGCACGCTGAACTGCGCCGCCACCTGCGCGTCGCCGCTGGGGTCGTAGGCATTGCCCACCAGCCGCGCGGCGTACGGCGGCAGGGTGACATCCACGCGGATCACATCGTCCGCGGCGAGATCGTATTGGTGTATCAATTCCAGCATGCCGCCGATGGTGACGTGATTGGCGCCGCAGCTCGGATACATTTTGATCGAGCCCAGCACGTTGTCAAAACGGCTGCCGAGTTGATCGAGCATCAACTCGGCGTTGC
>JANPOH010000231.1:0-24440 GCA_031427895.1 Betaproteobacteria bacterium | reverse complement strand
GAGGAGGCAGGAAGGCTCAAGCCCGATGACCGGGACGCCGTGCGCCAGCCACGGGTTGAGCGCATCGAGCACGCGCTTTGCCTCGGCTCTCGCCTCATCAACGAGGCCCGCAGCCAGAAAAGTGCGGCCGCAACAAAGCGGCCGGCTGCCTTCGACCGGGTCCGCCGCGTGCACGCGATAGCCGGCCGCCTGAAGGACGCGGATTGCGGCGCGCACATTGGCAGGCTCGAAGTAGCGATTGAAAGTATCGACCAGGAGCACCACTTCCCGCGCGCCGCTTTTTGACCAGGCCCGGTCGACGAAGTGATCGCGCCGCCACGCCGGAAGCGGTCGTTTGGACGTGAACCCGGCAAGGCCACCGAACATCCGCATGCCAAGGTTCGATAGCGGCGCCACGGCCGCGGCGAGCGGCGCGTAACGCGGCAGATAGGCCACCGCGCGGTCGCGCAGCGTCAGGCCATGGTCCTTGCGGTAGTGGGCGAGGAACTCGATTTTCATGCGCGCCATGTCGACGCCAGTCGGGCATTCGCGCTTGCAGCCCTTGCACGAGACGCACAGATCGAGCGCCTCCTTCACCATCGCGTCGGAATCCGGGCCCAGTTGCCCGGACAGCGCGAGGCGCAAGGTATTTGCCCTGCCGCGGGTTAGATGCTGCTCGTCCTGCGTGACTCGATACGAAGGACACATGGTGCCGGCGTCGAACTTGCGGCAGTGGCCGTTGTTGTTGCACATCTCCACGGCCTTATCGAGGCCGCCCCATTCCGACCAGTCGAGCGCCGGCGGCGGCACCTTGCTTTCGTACCCCGGCTTGAAGCGGAACAATGATTTGTCGTCCATTTTCGATGGCGCGACAATCTTGCCGGGATTCATGAGCCCGCGCGGATCGAGCAGCGATTTGATTTCGCCCAGTGCCGCGGTGAGCCGCGGGCCGAAGAAGGGCGCGATCCATTCCGAGCGCACCAGGCCGTCGCCATGTTCCCCGGAGTAGGCGCCCTTGTACTGCTTGACCATGGCGCAGGCTTCCTCTGCGATGGCGCGCATTTTTTCCGCACCGTCGCGCCGCATATCGAGAATCGGCCGCACGTGCAGCGTACCCACCGAGGCGTGAGCGTACCAGGTGCCGGTGGTGCCGTGCTTCTCGAACACTTTTGTCAGCCGGTCGGTGTATTCCGCCAGATGTTCCAGCGGCACGGCGCAGTCTTCGATGAACGACACCGGTTTGCCGTCACCCTTCATCGACATCATGATGTTAAGGCCCGCCTTGCGTACCTCCCACACGTCGCGCTGGAGCGCAGCGTCGGTGATTTCGATCACGCCGCCAGGGAAGCCCAGGTCGCCCATCAGTTCGACCAATCGCTTAAGCTGCCGGTGTGGTTCGTCCTTGTCGTCACCCGCGAACTCCACCAGCAGAATCGCATCCGGGTCGCCCTGGATGAATTTTTCGACGATGGGGCGGAACGCCGGGTTGCCGCGCGCAAGGCCTATCATGGTGCGATCCACCAGCTCGACGGCCACCGGTTTTAATTTCACGATCTGCAGCGGCGCTTCCATCGACTTGTGAAACGTCGGGAAATGGCACACGCCCAGCGTCTTGTGTTTGGGCAGCGGCGAGAGGTTCAGATGAATGCGCTTCGAGTACGCGAGCGTGCCCTCGCTGCCCACCAGCAAGTGCGCCATGTTGAACGCCATGCCCGACACCATGTCGAGGTTGTAGCCGCCGACGCGGCGCAGCAGCTTCGGGTAACGCAGCTCGATTTCCTCGGCGTTCAACACCGCAATGTCGCGAATCTTGCGCACCAGATCGCGATAGCCCTGCGGGCCGTCAAGCTGCGACAAATCCGACGGCGCCGCGCCGAAGTGATATTCGTTGCCGTCGGCAAGCACCGCATCCACGCCGCGCACGTTATGCACCATGTTGCCGTAGAAAATCGAGCGCGAGCCGCAGGAGTTATTTCCTGCCATCCCGCCGATCGTGGCTTGCGCGCTGGTGGACACATCCACCGGATACCACAGGCCGTGCGGCTTCAGAAACGCATTGAGTTGATCGAGCACCACGCCCGGCTGCACGACGGCGGTGCGCGCCTCGGCGTTGAAATCCATCACGTTACGCAGGTATTTGCTGACATCAATAATGAGCGCCTCGCCCACCGTCTGCCCGCACTGCGAGGTGCCGCCGCCGCGCGCGAGCACCGCCACGCCGGCATCGAGTGCGATCTGCATCGCGGTGACGGCATCTTCTTCGGTCTGGGGTATGACCACGCCGATGGGCTCGATCTGGTAGATCGAGGCATCGGTCGAGTAACGTCCGCGCGTGGCGGCGTCGAACAGCACGTCGCCGTGGAGTTCTTTTTTGAGGCGGGTGGCGAGGGCGGTGTGGGTGGTGTGGGTGGTGTTCATGCGAAAACCCTTTTTGACGCGGATTTACACAGATGAACGCGGATTGAACTCCTTGGTGTCATTCCCGCGCAAGCGGGAACGACAGTAGTGGGAAATAATCCGCGTAAATCTGCGTAAATCTGTGTCGAAATGCGGTTGAAGTTCGCCCTTATAATACGCCTCCCACCAAGGAGTCTCTCCATGCCCCACATCGCTGGCCGCCACTTTCTGCAAATCCCCGGCCCGTCCAACGTGCCTGACCGCATATTGCGCGCGATCGACCGCCCCACCATTGACCATCGCGGGCCGGAGTTTCAGCAATTGGGGTACGACGTGCTCGCGGGCATGCAGCGCATATTCAAGACCAAGGGACACGTGGTGATTTACCCGGCGTCGGGCACCGGCGCTTGGGAAGCGGCGCTGGTGAATACGCTCTCTGCGGGCGACAAAATTTTGATGTACGAGACCGGCCAGTTTGCCTCACTCTGGCAAAAACTCGCGCTGCGCTTAGGGTTGCTGCCGGAGTTCATCGCGGGCGACTGGCGTCGCGGTGCGGATGCTTCCGCGATTGAAGCGCGTCTGAACGAAGACAAGGCCCACGCGATTAAAGCGGTGTGCGTGGTGCATAACGAAACCTCCACCGCCGTCACCTCCAAAATCGCCGAAGTGCGTATAGCCATCGACCGCGCCAAACACCCCGCGCTGTTGATGGTGGATACGATTTCCGGCTTAGGCTCCATCGATTACCGCCACGACGAATGGGGCGTGGATGTCACCGTCGCCGGCTCGCAAAAAGGCCTGATGCTGCCGCCGGGCTTGTCATTCAACGCCGTGAGCGAGAAGGCGCTTGCCGTATCAAAAACCGCGAAGCTGCCGCGCTCGTACTGGAGTTGGGACGAAATGATCGGCCCCAACAAGACCGGATTTTTCCCCTACACGCCCTCGACCAATCTGCTCTACGGATTACGCGAAGCGGTGGCGATGCTCGAAGAAGAAGGCCTCGACAACGTATTCAAACGCCACGACCGCCACGCCGAAGCCACGCGCCGCGCGGTGCAGACGTGGGGGCTTGAAATTCTGTGCCAGAACGAAACCGAACATTCCAGCGTGCTCACCGCCGTGCTGATGCCCGCGGGCCACAGCGAAGTCGCGTTCCGCAAAGTGGTGCTGGATAACTTCAATATGTCGCTCGGCAGCGGCTTGGGCAAGGTCACCGACAAGGTGTTTCGCATCGGGCACCTGGGCGACTTCAACGATCTCACGTTGATGGGCGCGCTGGCGGGTGTGGAGATGGGGCTCGCGTTGGCGAAGGTGCCGCATCAAAAGGGCGGGGTTGCGGCGGCGATGGAGAGCCTTACAGAAAACGCTTTAAAAACAAATACTTAATTCAAACATTCACCGCAGAGGCGCGAAGGCGCAGAGAACCCCCGCAGAGAAAAACTTCGGTGTTCTCTGCGTTTACTCTGCTCCTCCGCGCCTCCGCGCCTCTGCGGTGAAGTCGTTGAAGTGCAAATCAGCGCAAATTCGCCCCAGCCGTAGTCCCCAACGCCACCGCATCAGGCACATGCTCCTTCTCGAAATTAAATTCGAGCTTGGTGCCCACCGGGTCGTATAAAAACACCTGATAGCCGGCGTCCTTGATGTTCTGTTCCTCGAACTCGATGTCGAGCGACTTTAACCGCTTGCGAAACTCCACCGCGCCGGTGGCTTTCCATGCGATGTGATCGAGGCTGCCGCTGTGATGGTCCTTGATCTGCGCGCCCTGTTTGAAGCGTGCGCCGACATGCAGGATGGGGTCGTCGCCGTAATAAAGCCAGATGCCGGGGAACATGAAATTCGGACGCGCGCCTTTTTTAAGGTCCAGCACGTCGCCGTAGAATTTTTCGATGGCCGGAAGGTCGGCTTCCGAGCAGCGGATGTTGAAGTGCAAAAACCCCTGAAAGAATTTCATAACGTCTCCTGGTGAAAAACCGGCGTGATTCGCCTCGCCGTAATCTTACCCGCCGGCGCGAAAACGGCCTAACGTTCGCGGGTGTTACTGCCGTTCGATCCCCGCCTCGCGCGCGGCATAGGGCAGATATGGCATGTTTGCTTCCCTCAAAAATACGCTGTGGTTTCAGGGCTGTCGCGATACCAGCCACTGGATCGTTTGCATCGGAGCGACTGCTTCGGCGCCTTGCGCCATTGCGCCATAAGGGCATCCGCGGGAAGCGCGGCGGGCGCAGACGCGCCCGTTTCGCCACGGACATCTGCCGCCGGCAGCGAGCGTGAACGAGCATCGCTTATTTTTAACTGTTCATATTTGATATTTAATATTAAATAATATACAATAATAACTCTTATGAGAACCTTTAACTTATTGTCCTCCGAGCGCATCTGCACGGCGCTGGGCGCGCGCGTCAGGCGCCTGCGTCTGGCGCGCAATATCACTCAGCAGCAGTTGGCGCAAATGACGCAGGCCTCGCTGTCGTCGGTGCGCCGGCTTGAAGCGCAGGGTCAGGGCAATTTCGATTTCGTGGTGCGCGTGGCGCAGGCGTTGCAGGTAAGCGAGCAGTTCGATGATTTGTTTACGCAACCCGCGGCCAGCATCGCCGAGACCGAGCGGTCTCTCGCGCAAGCACAACGCCAGCGCGCCCGTCTGCCTGCCTCCCAACGCAAAATTATTTAGTCCGTGCAAAAACTTCAGGTCATTTATGCCGGTTGGGGCGAGCGCTGGCCGCTGGGCACGCTGGCCGATACCGGTCGGGAGATATTGTTCGAGTATTCGGCGCGGGCCATCACGCGCGGCTTGCAGCTCTCGCCGCTGCACCAGCCGCTGCCGCGCGCCGGCGCGGCAGCGGTGACGTTCAGGGGCAAGACGTTTTTTCTCGGGTTGCCGGGGTTTATCGCGGATGCGCTGCCGGACGGCTGGGGCATGCTGCTGATGGATCGAGCACTGCGTCAGCAGGACCGCGATCCGCGCGCGGTATCCGTGTTGGAGCGGCTGGCCATTGTGGGGGAGCTTACGATGGGAGCGCTGGTATTCGAACCCGCCGACGAAGGCACCTTGCCTGCGGAAATTTTGCAACTTAAAGCGCTGGCCCGCGAAGTTTTCGACTTGCACGCGGACGAAGCCAAGGCCGGCGAGCATCTGCGCCACTTGATGCAGTTGGGCGGTTCGCCGCAAGGCGCGCGGCCCAAGGTGTTGGTCGACTTCAATGCGCGCACCGGGCAGGTGAGCAGCGGCATTCCGCTGACCGGCAGCGCAACCCCATGGCTCATCAAGTTCCCCGCGGCGAACGAACATCGCGAAGTGTGCGCGGTGGAGGAGCTTTATGCACGCGTGGCACGAGTGGCGCGCGTGGCACGGGCAGCGACCGACATGCCGCGCAGCCGTTTTTTCGATCTGGGCATAAAACACAGCGCCTTCGGCGTCGAGCGCTTCGACCGTGTTGTCCGCGGCGTACGCGGCAAGCAGCTCCTGCGCGTGCCGATCATGAGTTTGTCGGCCCTGCTGGAGGTGGATCATCGCCTGCCCGCGCTGGATTACGAGACCGTGCTGCTCGCCACGCTGCGCATCACCGGCGACCAACGCGAACTGACCAAGGCGTACGCGCGCTGCGTGCTCAACGTGGTTCTGCACAACCGCGACGATCACAGCCGCAATTTTGCCTTTCGCCTCGACGAGCAAGGCTTGTGGAAATTGTCTCCCGTGTTTGATTTGACGTTCAGCTTCGGCCCCGGCGGCGAACACGCCACCAGCGTGGCCGGTCACGGCAAAGACATCAACCGCGCGCATCTGATGCAGGTCGCCAAGGCGGGCGGGCTAAGCGTTAAAGCGGCGCAGCGTTGTCTGACCGAAGGCATTGCCGCCGTTCAATCCATGACGCGGCTGGCACGCGATTTACCCATTCGACGCAATACCCTGCATGTACTGCTAAAGTCCGCGGCGCAGCACATTGCGTTACTGAAATAAACACCGACACGCTCCCGGAGACAGCACATGAGCCTCATCAACCGCATCGGCATCGACATCAGCCGACGTTTGAAACTCGAAACCGCCATTGAATGGGCCGCGCAACACGGCTTAAAGCACATCGACATTCAGCTCGACACCGGCGAAAACGCGCTGCCTAAATTCGACGCGAAGCGCTGTGCCGGCGTGCGCAGACTGCTCGACAAGCACGGGCTGGAACTGGGGCTGCACACCAACTCGGCGGTGAATGTCGCCGAGTATTCGCCGCATGTAGCGGACGCCGTGACGGATTATCTCAAGCGTTATGTCGATCTGGTCGGCAAGCTGGGGGCAAGCTGGACGGAGATGCACGCGGGCTACCATTTCACCAAGGACAAAAAAATGCGTATGGAGGCTGGCCGCGCGCGCCTGCAAGCCGTGGTGAAGCACGCGGAGAAAAAGAAGGCGCTGGTGCTGCTGGAGAATCTGAATAAAGAGCCGGACGACGCCGAGGTGCATTACCTCGCGCACACGGTCGAGGAATGGCAATACTACTGGGACATCCAATCCCCCAGTTTTAAACTTTGCTTCACCGCCAACCACGCGCATCTGGTGCCCGAAGGCATCGAGGGTTTCGTCAAAGCGCTTAATTTCAAACGTGTACATGAAGTACGCCTCGCGGATTGTTTTCGCAATGGTTACGAAGTGCATCTGCCGCCGGGCAAAGGCGATATCAACTTCGGTAAAATGTTCAAGCTGATCGAAGGCGCGGGCTTCAAGGGCGGCTACACCAACGCCTTCGGCACACTGGATGATATGCTGGCGGCGCGGCAGACGTTTGTGCAGCATGCGCGTAAAGCGGGTGTGAAAGTTTAAAATCTTATTAACCACAGATGAACACAGATACACACAGATGAGTTCAAAAACAATTACAAATATCCGGGGGTTATCTGTGTTCATCCGTGTTCATCTGTGGTTAAAAGTTTTACTTTTTGCCGCGTGCGCGATGCAAGCCCACGCGCAAACCTGGCCCGCCAAACCCATCCGCTTCATCATCGCGCAGCCGCCCGGCGGACAAAACGATGTGCAGGCGCGCATCATCGGTTTGCGGCTTACCGAAATGTGGGGTCAGCCGGTGGTGTTCGACAATCGCCCCGGCGCGGGCGGTGCGATTGGTTTTGAAATCGCCGCGCAGGCGCCCAATGACGGCTACACCTTGGCGATGGGCTCGATCAGCACGCTGGCTGTGATTCCGGCGATGCCGAGAAAACCTCGCTATGATCCGCTCACCGATTTTGCGCCGGTGTCTTTGGTGTCCACCTCGCCGTATGTGGTGACGCTGCATCCGTCGGTGCCCGCGCGCACGCTCAAAGAACTGGTGGCGCTGGCTAAAGCCAAGCCGGGATCGCTGTCGTATGCCTCCAGCGGCACGGCCACCGGCATCCATCTCACCACCGAGTTGTTCAAGATGATCGCCGGCATCGACATGGTTCACGTGCCGTATAAAGGCGGCGCACCCGCCACCACCGATTTGATTGGCGGACAAGTCGGCGTGATGTTCAACAACGTGATTACCGCCGTGCCGCATGTCAAAAGCGGCAAGCTGCGCGCGATTGCCGTCACCACCGCCAAGCGCTCGGCTGCGTTGCCTGACCTGCCCACCGTGGCCGAGGCGGGTTATGCGGGCGCGGAATCGAGTTCGTGGCAAGGCATTGTCACGCGCGCGGGTGCGGGCGCGGCAGTGGTCAGCCGCATGCATGCGGACTTGGTAAAAGTATTGGCGATGCCGGACGTGCGAAACGCCATCGTGAATCAGGGTAACGACATCGTGGCCGGCGCGCCGCAGGAGTTCTCGACCTACATCCGCGCTGAAATAGACAAGTGGGCGAAAGTCATCAAAACCGCTGGTGTACGTAACGAGTAAAAAGGCCACGCCATGAAAATTTACCTTGATCGCCTGATGCAAACGACCACGCTGTTCGCCGTCGCCGTGCTGGCGGCGACCGCTGTCACCGCGCAGACGCGCGACGCGCCGCCGCTGGACGCACCCAAGCCGGGCAATTACCCCGACAAGCCGATCCGCTTCATGGTGCCGTTTGCGCCCGGCGGCACCACCGATCTGATCGCGCGCATGGTGGGGCAAAAAATGTCCGAGTCGCTGGGCCAGCCGCTGGTGATCGACAATCGCGGCGGTGGCGGCGGCACCATAGCCACCGATATCGTGGCCAAGGCCGCGGGCGACGGCTACACGCTGATGATGAACCATCAGGGCATGACCTTTAACGCCACGCTCTACACCCGGCTGCCGTACGACACGGTGAATGATTTCGCGGCGATTGCGATGGTGGGCGTGACGCCGAATGTGCTGGTGGTGAATCCGGCGGTCGCGGCCCGCTCGGTAAAAGAGCTGGTGGCGCTGGCGAAGGCAAAGTCTGGCAGCATCAATTACGGCTCCGGCGGCATCGGCAGTTCCGCGCATCTGGCGGCGGAGCTGTTCCAGCGGCTGGCGGGCGTGGCCCTGCTTCACGTGCCCTACAAGGGAGCAGGGCCCGCGCTCACCGACACCATCGGCGGACAAATACACATGATGATCGCCACCATGCCGGCGGCGGCGGCGCACATCCGCGGCAACCGGCTGCGCGCGCTCGGCGTATCCGGCGCGAAAAAGTCCCCCGCGTTCCCCGATCTGCCGACGATCGCCGAAGCGGGTGTCGCGGGTTACGACTACACCACCTGGTACGGCGTGCTCGGCCCCAAAGCGTTGCCCAAAGGCATGGTGCAGTACCTCGCCGCAGTCACCAACAAAACGTTGTCGCAGAAAGACCTGCGCGAAAAATTATCGCAACAAGGCATGGAAGTGGAGCTGATGGCGCCCGATAAATTCAGCGAAGCGCTGAAATCCGATGTCGTGCGTTGGGGTAAGATCATCCGCGATGCGGGCATCAGGGCGGAATAGCGCGTGTGTCCCGCGCTGCATCACCCCATTGGGAACATCAAGAACATAATGGTTTATTCAATGAAAACAAATAGTTATGCCTTATCCGCTGTATTCATGCTGTGCGCTTGCGCGAACGCCGCCGCGCAGCCTGCCGCGACGGGCGCGGCACAGGCATACCCCGCCAAGCCGGCACGCATCGTGGTGGGTTTCGCTCCCGGCGGCGGCACCGATCTGGTGGCGCGCATCATCGGCGCAAAACTGACCGAGCTGTGGGGCCAGGCCTTCATCGTGGATAACCGCGCGGGCGCGGCCGGCACCATCGGCGCGGACGTCATCGCCAAAGCGCCGCCCGACGGCTACAACCTGATGATGGGCCATGTGAATTCGCATGCCATTGCGCCCAACCTTTACAAAAAGCTGCCCTACGACCCGCAGCGTGATTTCGCCATGGTGGCGTATGTCGGCTACGTGCCCAATGTGCTGGTGATGCATCCGTCGATCCCCGCGAAAAATGTCGGTGAACTGGTGGCGATCGCCAAGGCCAAGCCCGGCTCGCTGAATTACGCCTCGTCCGGCGTCGGCAGCACGCAGCATCTGGCGGGCGAGTTGTTCCAGATCACCTCCGGCGCAAAACTGGTGCATGTGCCGTACAAGGGCAGCGGCCCCGCCGTGGTGGATTTGATGGCCGGCCACGTTGCCATGAATTTCGACACCATGCCGCCGGTGCTGCCGCACATCCGTTCGGGCAAACTCAAGGCGCTGGCGGTCACCACGCCGCAGCGCGCGGCGCAACTCGCGCAAGTGCCGACGATGCTGGAATCGGGCCTCAAAGGCTTCGAGATGACCAACTGGTACGGTGTGATGGCGCCCGCAAAAACGCCACGCGATATCGTCACCCGGCTCAATACCGAGATCAATAAAATCATGGCGCAGCCCGACGCCAAGGCCAAGCTCGAAGAAGTCGGCACGCAACTGAACCCGATGTCGCCGGAACAATTCGCCACTTTCCTCGGCAGTGAAATCGCGAAGTACGCCCGCTTAATCAAAACCGCGAACGTATCCATCGATTGAAAACCGAACCCGTCATCGTCACCCGCGACGGCCACATCGCCACCGTCGCGCTGAACAACCCGGAGCGCCTCAACGCGCTCAACAAACCCACGTGGGAACGCTTGGGCGCCGTGATGCGCGAGCTGTCGGCGGACGACACCTTGCGCTGCGTGGTGCTGCGCGGCGCGGGCGACAAAGCCTTTGCCGCGGGTGCGGATATCGCCGAGTTTGCGAATGAACGCACCGATGCCAGGCAGGCAAAAATCTACGGCGATCTGATTCACGCCACCATGCAGGCGGTAGCCTCGTGCCGGCACCCGACGGTGGCAATGATTAAAGGCGCGTGCGTCGGCGGTGGTTTGGAAATCGCCACTTGTTGCGACATGCGTATTTGCGGCGTATCCAGCCGCTTCGGCGTGCCGATCAACAAGCTCGGCCTGACCATGGGCTACGGCGAACTGGCCGGGCTGCTGGCATTGGTGGGCCGCGCGGTGGCGCTGGAGATACTCCTCGAAGGCCGCGTGTTTGACGCCGCCGAGGCGCTGCAAAAACGGCTGGTCAATCGCGTAACGGCGGATGACCAGGTTGAGTCGGAAGCCTATGCCGCTGCCGCGCGCATCGCCGCCGGTGCGCCGTTGGTGGCGCGCTGGCATAAACAATTCATCGAGCGTTTGACGGTGCGCGCCGACATCGCGCCCGCCGAATGGGACGAAGGCTTTGCCTGTTTTGATACGGCGGATTATCGCGAGGGTGTCGCGGCATTTCTCGCCAAGCGTGCGCCGCAATTCGGCGCAAAATGAAATTGCCTACTCTACGTAACTATTTGTTTTTGTTGTGTTTTTTGTGGGGCATTAATGCGCTCGCGCAAACCCCTGACACAGCGCGCGAAAAACGCTGGGCTGATGAGATCACGCCCTCAATACTGGTAGGCGACGCGGTTTATCTCACGCTCAAATCCGGTCACCAGTTTCTGGCCATCCACACAATGAGCCCCGGTGGTTCCAAAGCGCGCGCGGGCGTGATCGTGGTGCATGGCATGGGCGTGCATCCCGATTGGGGCCTCAACAACCCGCTGCGCAGCCAACTGGCCGAGCAGGGTTACGCCACGCTGTCGGTGCAGATGCCGGTGCTGGCCTCCGACGCCAAGGCGGAGTCGTATCCGGCGTTGTTCCCCGAGGCCGCCGAGCGCCTGCAAGCGGCGATCGCGTATCTCAAAGACAAAGGCCATCGCAAAATCGCCATCGTCTCGCACAGCATGGGCGCGCGCATGGTGAATCATTTTCTGGCCGCCGTTCGCGACACGGGCGGCGCGGTGGATGCGTGGGTGTCCGTGGGCATCAGTACCGGCGTCTATCTGCAAGCCGAAACCTTCAAGGCGCCGGTGCTCGACATCTACGGCGAAAAAGATTTCCCGGTGGTGCTGCAACAGGCAGCCGCGCGCGCCGATGCGATCAAGCGCGTGCGCGGCTCGGGACAGGTGTCAGTCGCGGGCGCGGACCATTACTTCAATGGCGCGGAAGCAGAACTGGTGCGCCACGTGAAACGCTTTCTGGATAACGCAACGCGATAACCTTCTGGAGGCACGCATGAGACGATCCAACGCAGCCACGATTTTGTTGGCAACCACAGGGCTGATGACTCTGACGAACACGGCGCTGGCGCAAACCTCGCCAGCGAGCACCTATCCCAACCGCCCGATACGCATCATCGGGCCGTCTTCTCCCGGCGGCGGCATTGATGCGACGGGCCGTATCCTGGCGGCGGCGCTCACACAAAGCCTCGGGCAGCAGGTGGTGCTGGAGAATCGGCCGGGCGCGGGCGGCCTGATAGGCACTGAACTTGTAGCCAAGGCCGCGCCGGACGGCTATACCCTGATGCTCACCGCGGCGGCGGCCATGGTGGTTTTTCCGCACACATATACCAAGCTGCCCTACGACCCGGTGCGGGATTTCGCGCCGATCACGCTGGTCGCCGCGTCGGATTACATTCTCGCGATTCATCCGTCGCTGCCGGCAACGTCGGTCAAGGAACTGATTGCACTGGCGCGGGCGCGCCCCGGCCAGATCGTGTTTTCGTCGTCGGGCAATTTCGGTCTGCCGCATCTGGCGGGAGAATTGCTCAAGCAGCAGGCCAAAATTCAGATGCTGCACGTGCCGTACAAAGGTGGCGGGCCGGCGGCGATGGCGATACTCGGCGGCGAAGTGTCGCTGATGTTCGGCACCGGGCCGACCGTCGTGCCGCACGCCAAAACCGGCCGGCTGCGGCTGCTGGCCACCGCCAGTGTCAAGCGCTCAAAGAGCTTGCCCGATTTACCCACGGTCGCCGAGACGCTGCCCGGCGTGGAAGTCAGCGCCTGGTACGGCCTGCTTGCGCCCGCGGGTACGTCCAAAGACATTATCGCGAAACTGCACGGCGAGAGCGTCAAGGCGCTTGTCAGCCCGAAAGTGATACAACAAATCGCGAATGCGGGCGCGGACGCTCTGTCCAGCACACCCGAAGAATTCAGCGCGTATATCAAAACCGAACTGGCGCGCTGGGGCAAGGCGGTCAAAGCCTCCGGCCTGTCGCCGGAGTAACCTGGAAAAAAATCATGACCAACACCACCGCAGTCACCCAAACACTCGCCTGCTACGTCGTCAATGCACAACCCGGTGATATTCCCGCCGGTGTATTGCACGAGGCCAAACGCGCGCTGCTCAACTGGCTGGGTTGCGCCATCGGCACGGCGCATCACGAAACCATCGTGCGCGCGCTGGCTGCCGTCGTGCCGTTCGCGGGCGCGCCGCAAGCGGCCATCCTCGGGCGCGGCGAACGTCTCGACATTCTCAATGCCGCTTTTCTCAATGGCATGAGTTCGCATGTGCTGGATTTCGATGACACGCACGAAAAAGCCATCCACCCCAGCGCGCCGGTTTACCCCGCGCTGCTGGCGCTGGGCGAGTGGCGCAACGTATCGGGCGCGGATTTCCTGCATGCGTTCATACTGGGCGTTGAAGTCGAATGCCGCGTTTTACTCTCGGTCGTGCCGGAGCACTACGACGTGGGTTGGCACGCCACCGGCACCGCGGGGGTGTTCGGCGCCGCCGCCGCCGCCGGCAAACTGCTGGGCCTGAACGAGCAGCAGATGGTTTGGGCGCTCGGTATCGCCGCCACGCAATCGTCGGGGCTGCGCGAGATGTTCGGTTCAATGTGCAAGAGTTTTCATCCGGGCGCTGCCGCGCGCAACGGTCTGTCGGCGGCGCTGCTGGCGGCGCAAAATTTCGACAGTTCCGAGCGCGGCATCGAAGCGCCGCGCGGCTGGGCGCATGTGCTTTCCACGCACTTTGATCCGGCCATCATCACCGATGGCCTCGGCGAACACTTTGAGCTGTCGCGCAATATGTACAAACCCTACCCGTGCGGGCTGGTGGTGCATGCGGTGATCGATGCCTGCATCGAATTGCGGCGCATGCACGGCATCCAGCCGGCGGACATAGAGCGCGTTGATCTGCGCGTCAATCCCATGGTGCTGGAGCTGACCGGCAAGAAAACCCCCGGCACCGGCCTCGAAGGAAAATTCAGCGTCTATCACGCCGCCGCCATCGGCCTCGCGTATGGCCGCGCCAATGAATCGGAGTACGCGGACGCGGTGGTGCGCGACCCCGGCGTAATCGCCATTCGCGAGCGCGTCACCGCCACTGCCGACCCGGCGGTAACGAGCTACCTTGAGGCCTATGTCAGTATCACGCTGCGCGATGGCCGCGTGCTGTCGCACCACGTGCCGCACGCGCTCGGCACCTTGCAGCGGCCGATGAGTGATAAAGACCTCGAAGCCAAGTTTCGCGCGCTGGTGGCGCCGGTGCTGCCGGCGGACCGCGCCGACCAATTGATTGCCTTGTGCTGGAATGCCGAGCGCCTAAGCAACGTCGGCGAGATTGCGCGCGCGGCGGCAACGTAATCCTGCTGGGGCTATTCCGCCTTCGCGCCGGTGTCCTTCACCATCTTCGCGTATTTGGCGACTTCGGATTTCAATTCCACCACAAACTCCGCTGCCGTATAGGCTGTGAATTCGAGTGACAGCGACGACAGCCGCGTCTTCGATTCTGGCAACTGCAAAATGCGATTGATCTCGGCGTTGAGCTTGTTCACAATGGCGGGCGGCGTACCCGCCGGCGCGAGAAACGAAAACCAGGTGTGATCCGAAAATCCGGGGAAGCCGGATTCCGCCACGGTCGGCACGTCCGGCAATATCGCCGAGCGCGCGGCGCTGGTCACCGCGATCGGGCGTATCAACCCGGCTTTGATCTGCGGCACCTGTGTCGCCATCGCGGTGGCGACAATCGGCAACTGGTTGCTGACGGCCGCCGCCACCGCTTGCGGCGGGCCGCCCATCGGCACATGCGTGATCTGCACGCCGGAATTCACGCGGAACAACTGTTCCATGTTGAGAAACGGCGTGCCGCCCGCGCCGGACGAGGCATAACTCATCGGCGTGTTCTTGGCGAGCGCGATCAACTCTTTCAACGACTTCGCCTTCACCGACGGATGCACGCTGATGATATTGGGCGTCACCGGCCCGCGCGCCACCGCGACAAAATCATTCAGCGCGTAGCCGGGATTGCCGTGCAGACTGAGATACACCGCGAACGAGGCGCTGGTCACCAGCAGGGTGTGACCGTCCGCGTTGGCGCGCTTCGCGCTTTGCGATGCGATGATGCCGCCCGCGCCGGGGCGGTTTTCCACCACCACATTACGCCCCCAACTCTCGGTCAAGTTCTGCCCCACCACGCGCGCCACCAGATCGGTAGGCGAACCCGGCGTGAAGGCGACGATCAGGCGAATCGGGCGGGCGGGGTAGTTACGATCGTCCGCGTCCTGCGCCGGCGCGGGGATCGCCAGCGCGCCAAGGCAAAGGAGCAGCAGCGGTCTTGCGATAGGCGGTGGCTTCATCGATGGCATGGTTATTCCTCTGGTCGCTCTGGTCGCTCTGGTCATTGTGCGCGGTGACGCTTGGGCTGGGCCGAATCATAGCCCAACCATGAAGGGCGGTCGCGCACCGCGCAGCCGCGCGTGACGGTGGCGCGCGGTCTGGCGTAAACTGCCGCTTCTTTTGACTTTTCACTTTTCACTTTTCACCACAAAGGGAGAACATCATGTTACGCATCTACGGTCACGCGAAATCGCGCGCAGTACGCACGCTCTGGATGGCGGGCGAGCTGGGAATCGCCTACGAGCACAAAGACTTTTTGCCGCGCTCGCCGGGCACGCAGACGCCGGAGTTCAAGGCATTGAACCCGAATGCGCGCGTGCCGGTGATCGACGACGACGGTTTTATTTTGTCGGAATCGATGGCGATCAATTTTTATCTGGCGAAAAAACACAACAGCCCACTGCTGCCGACCGATCCAAAAATCGAGGCGCTGGTGTTGCAGTGGAGCCTGTGGGAAACCGACCGGCTCGACCGCCAGATCGTCAATCACGCGCGCCACACCAGCGATTTGCCCGAAGCCGAACGCAAGCCGGCGCTGGCCAAGGAGGCTTGGGGGGAGTGCGTGGCCGCATTCGATGTGCTGGAAGCCGCGCTTACCAAAAACGAATGGCTGACCGGATCGTCATTCACGGTTGCCGATCTGAACGTGGCCGGCGCGATGTTTCGCGGGCTGGTGCTGGATTTGAGCAAGTGGCCGAAAACGCAGGCATGGTTAAAGCGCTGCTGGGATCGCCCGGCGGCGCAAAAAGCGAAGGCAATGCGCGGGTAGGGGTACGGTCCGTATTGCGCCTGCGTGAGCCGCATGCGGCGCAATGCGCTTCGCTTATTGACGCCCTACAAGTACCGCGTCGGCCAGTTAATGGTGCGCCACATATGCGCCGTGGGGCTGTCATCGAAACCCAACCCCTCTTTGGGCTGGCGGAAGTGGCGGCCCACGATGTCGGTGAATTCCTCCAGTTCAACCTGCACGTCGGGGTCGAACGCATATAAATCGTTGACGGTCAGCAGGCGCGCGGCTTCGTAGTATTTGTGCCGGCGCGCGTACTCGTGCGCGCGGTCGAGGTAGGGCTCCGGGTGGTAATCCGCGCCGAACAAGCGCACGTACGATTGCGGATATTGGTAGCCGTATGCTTCATCCGGATAAAACCGCAGCACCTGGTGATAACGCACGGCGAACGTCACTTCTTCATCGACGTACGGTTCGATCATCTGCGCAGCCCAATAGCCGTGGTCGGCGCGGATGAAACCGCCGGCGGCAATGTCGTGTATCAGGCACGCGAGAATGATATTTTCACTGCATCCGTTTTTTTGCGCCAGCCGCGCGCTTTGCAGCATGTGTATCGACGGGCCGAAGCGCAGCCGAAAAAAATCAAACAGCGTGGGCTGGTCGGGCATGCGCGGCAGGCGCGGGTCATGGTGCATCAAATGCAGCTTGCCTTTCGCGTCGGGATGCTCCGGCGGCATGCGCGGATCGCGTTCGCCGGCGGTGTAGATCGTGGATTTGACGATCACGTAGCGATCCATCGCCTCGGCGGCGGCGTGATCCAGGGCTTCGGCTCGTTGCAGGGTCAGCATGGGGGCGCTCCTGTGTGATACGTAAAGTATGAACCTTGCCCCACAAAATGTCTCGCCTGCAACTACGCTGCGGCCTGCATAAATAATTGTTTAAAAACAAATAGTTACGATAGATTTGTCCGCGCACGATGGAATGCGCCGCCTATGCCGCGCGTGACGGATGTAGCATGGCGCCGGTGACCGAACGATGCAGCACGCTTGCCTGATTTTCCGGGAGAACGCCATGTCCGCCGTACTGAAAAGCCGCATCAACGTTAAACCGCTGCATCCGCTGTTCGTTGCCGAGATCACGGGTGTTGATCTCACCGTGCCGCTTGCGCGCGAGGATTTTCGCGTGATCTGGGATGCCTTCAACGACTATCAGGTGCTGGTGGTGCGCGATCAGAATTTCAACGACGACACGCAGATCGCGTTCGGCCGCCTGTGGGGCGCGCTGGAGACGATGGAGGCGCACGCCGCGAACAACTACCAGCCCGGCCACATCGCAGTGATGACCAACCTCGACGCCGGCGGCAACCTGCTGCCGCTCGACGACCCCGGCATGATTCACCGGCTGCGCAACGAAGCGTGGCACACCGACAGCTCGTTCAAGCCGGTCGCGGCGCTGTGTTCGATGCTCTCCGGGCGCATCGTGCCGCCGGTGGGCGGCAACACCGATTTCGCCAGCGCACGCGCCGCGTACGCGGCCTTCCCCAATGAACGCAAGGCCGCGCTCGAAGGTCTCACCTGCGTACATCGCGTCGCCAAGCCGGAAGACGTGAACGACCCCGCCTACAACGAAGAGCAAAAGAAACGCCTCACCGTCACGCACCCGCTGGTGCGCGCGAATCCGGCGCATGGCCGCAAGAATTTCTACGGCGGCGCGCATGCGCAGGAGATCATCGGCATGCCGCGCGAACAAGGCCGCGCGCTGGTCGACGAAATCAACGCGTTCTGCACCCAACCGCAGATCGTCTACAGCCACCCGTGGCGTTTGCACGACTTGGTGATCTGGGATAACCGCAGCGTGCTGCACCGCGCGACGACATTCGACAAAACCCAGTACCGGCGCAAGATGCACCGTATCACCGTGGCGGGCGCGGCGCAGGAAAGCCATTTTTCGACCATGCCGGAGGGTGCTGCGGCGTAGCACTACTTTCCACGACTACGCCCCCACACCACCACGTCATTCTGGCGCAAGCCAGAAACCAGTTCGTTACTATGTCAAACCGTCGCCGAGCGGTGCGCGCGCATGAACGTGCGCACCTGGCGCACCGCCAGCGGAATTTTGTCCTTCGTATCCTTCCACGGATACATGCTCACTTCGGATTTCGGCGCGAGCATCGCCGACTCCATCGCGATCACGAAGGGGTGCGCCGCGGTGTCGTCGGGCATCACCAACACCGGCGACTGGCACGAACGCACCACATCACGCGACGCGCTGAATACAAAATCAGCGCGCGCGCCGCCGTACATGCTCAGCAAAAAGCGCTCGATCATCTCCATCGTGAGGTCGGGACGCTGCTTGACGAGATTGGGACCCCAGCCCTTCATATAGTTATCGTAGGCATGGTTCGGCAGCTCCTTGCGAAAGCCGACGGGTTGCGACACCACGGCGGCGATGATGCGATCCGGCGCGCGCTTGATGAGATTCCAGATGAACGGCCCCCCGATACAAAATCCCAGCACCATGAAGCGCTTGATGCCAAGGTGGTCCATCAACCCCAGGTGGTCATCGGTGTATGAATCCCATGGCCGGTCGATTTCCAGCGGGCCGGTGGATTGGCCGCTGGGCGCGTTGCGCAAATCGGCGGTGATGCATCGATACTCGTTCTTGAATTCTTCGGTGGGATTGAACGGCGCGCTCGCCGTGATCGCGCCTATCGTTGAATTTTGTCCGCCGCCGGGAATAATCAGCAACGGCACCCCGGAACCGACATCCTGATAGTGAATACGGACGCCGCCTTTTTGGTAGAACAGTTTGGCTGCTTGTCCTTTGTCACTGGCTTGCGCGAAAGCGCTTGGCGCCGCCGCCGCCGCTACCGCTGCGGCACCCGTGGTCAGCAAAGTGCGTCTGGTCGAATCCATGATGGCCTCCTGATATTGAGTAAGCCCGGCCAGGTTAAGTGCCCGCCGGCCGATTCGCCTTGAGAAACGTGCGGATATGCCGCACTGCCAGTTTCACATTTTCTTTGTTGTCTTTCCACGGAAAGAAACTCATCTGCGCATTCGGCGCGAGGTGCGTCATTTCAATCGCGACGGCATAGGGGTGTGAGGGCACGTTGTCCGGCAGCACGAGCATGGGCGTCTGGCACGCGCGCACGAAATCGCGCGTGACCGTGAGCACGAAGTCGAGGCCTTTGTACATCTTGTTGAGGTAGCGGTTGACTGTGTCCATGGTGATGTCGGGCCGGCTTTCGATGAGCTTCGGCGCCCACTTGGCGAGGTTGTTCTTGATGAAGTAGTCCGGGTAGTTGGGATCGACGCCGCTGGGCTGCGCATGTACCGACGCCACGATGCGCCCCGGCGCGCGTTTCTGGATGTTCCAGATCAGCGGGTTGCCGATGCAAAAGCCCATCACCAAAAACTTGTCGATGCCCAGGTGATCGAGCAAGCCCAGATGGTCGTTGGTGTGCGCGTCCCACGGGTTGTCGAAATCGAGCGGACCGGTGGACTGGCCGCCGTTGGCGTTGCGCAGATCCATGCTGATGCAGCGGTACTCGGACTTGAATTCCACCACCGCGTCGAACGGGCCATTGGGGTAGGCAACGGTCGAGTTCAGTCCGCCGCCGTAGATGATGAATAGCGGGAAGCCGGTGCCGGCTTCTTCGTAGTGGATGCGGACATTTCCTTTTTCGTAGAACGGCATGGGGTTCTCCTTGGCGGGGTTTGGTTAGATGCGGCGCATCGGGTGATGATCTGGATACCGGCTTGCGCCAGTATGACGGTAGTGGGTCGCGACTTGCGTGCTGCGTTGTCGCGCTAAAACTTCTCCGTCCACGGTCTTACTTCGATCTCCCACGCCCACGCGCTGCGCGGTTGCTTCATCAGCGCGACGTAGGTTTGCGCAATCGCGTCCGGCTCCAGAAAGCTGTCGGGCTTGTCCGCCGGCTGCGGGCGTTGCGCGGAAGTGATGCCGCCGTCGATGACGACATGCGCGACGTGGATGTTTTGCGGCGCGAGCTCGCGCGCCATGCTTTGTGCCAGGCCGCGCAGCGCGAATTTGCCCATCGCGAACGATGCCGATTGCGCAAAGCCTTTGACACTCGCCGATGCACCGGTGAAAAGAATCGTGCCTGCGCCTTTTTTCAGCATGCGTTTCGCCGCTGCCTGACCAACCAGAAAACCGCCGTAGGCGCTGACCGCTAGCGCGTCAGCTACGAGCTTCGGGTCGAGTTCGGTGATCGGCCCGCGCACGCGTCCGCTGGCGTTGTAAACCACCACCGTCGGCGCATCGCACAGGGCATCGAGCTGCGCGAACAGCGCGTTGACCTGTTCGGGCTCCTTGCTGTCACAGGCGATGGCGGTGGCGGCGTTGTCGTCGCACAGGACTTTCAGCTTATCGGTGCGGCGCGCGGCCAGCACGCAACGCAGGCCTTCACGCGTGAACGCGCGCGCGAGCGACGCACTGAGGCCGCTGCCTGCACCGACGATCAATGCAATGCCGCCGCTCATCGCTGCAACTGCGTCATGGTTTTGGGCAGTGCTTCGATGTTTGCCGACCACGGCATAGCGGAGCGGCACCAGCCTTGTTTCTTTGGTGGCAGTTGCGCGCGCTGGCGGGCGGTGCCGACGCGCAGGCCATACACCTGCGGATCAGCCTCCGTCGAGGTGGAGTACATCGGCGTGCCGCACGCCGGGCAAAAGGCATGCGCACGCTTGGCGCCGCTCTCCGCCGTCTTGATATAGACCGTGGGCGCGCCGCCATGCAGCGTTAAATCTCGCCTCTTCACGCGCACATTCACGCGATACGCAGTGCCGGTGAGCGTCTGGCAATCGGCGCAGTGACAGATGCTTACCGCCTCGGGATCAATCTCTGCTTCGTAAGTGATGTTGCCGCAGTGGCATGCGCCGTCGATATGCATGGCAGCCCTCCGTTCGTTTCGTGTTTAGCCCTTGGTCGCGCCCGCCAGCCGCGCGGCGTTGTCCTTGGTGTCGTAAAGATTAATCATTTGCTTGCCTTCGGTGGCGGCGTTCATGCGCGCGCGGATTTCGGGCGCCATTTGGTCGTTGCGCTGCACGGCGGGACGCGCCTTCATGGCGTTGAACCAGCGCATGAAATGCGGATACTCGGCTTCGGTGATGCCGCGATCGCCATGCAGCTTCGCCCACGGGTAGATCGCCATGTCGGCGATGGTGTATTCGTCGCAGCCCATCCAGGGGCTTTCCTTGGCGCGGTTGTCGAGCACGCGATACAAACGGATCGATTCATTGTTGTAGCGCTCGATCGCGTACTGAATTTTGTCCTTGGCGTAGTTGTTAAAGTGATTTGCCTGACCGAACATCGGCCCCACGTGCGCCATCTGGAAAATCAGCCACTGCATCACGTCGTAACGCTTGCGCGCATCCTGCGGCAGAAATTTGCCGGTTTTCTCGGCCAGATACCAGAGTATCGCGCCCGACTCCATCAGGGTGTAGCGCCCGCCGCCGGGGCCGTCGGTATCGACAATCGCCGGGATGCGGTTATTGGGGCTTAACTTCAGATACTCGGGCGTGAACTGATCGCCAAGGCGGATGTTGACATCGATGTGCTTCCATTCCAGGCCCGTCTCCTCCAGCATAATCATCACCTTCTGGCCGTTGGGGGTAGGGGTTGAGTGCAGTTCGATCATGGGGGTCTCCTGTTGTCGGCGTTTAATCAGCGTTTGTTAAGTGCGTCGAACCAGTTGCGGTCTTCTTCCAGGGCCGATTTGGCGCGCTCGTGTTCCTCGCGGTCCAGGAAAGGCGTTTCGCGAAACCGGTATTCCAGCGTGGCCAGGGACAGTATAGATTGTCTCAACCCTTCGCGTATCCACATGCGGTCTTTGGCCTCGCCGCGCGCGTACTTCGAGACGGCCGCATCATTGGGGTCGAGAAATTTGACGCTGACGCCCGATGAGGGCAGTTTCATCGGGAACATGCGCGCCTGCCATCCGTCGGGCAGCGTGGGCAGTTTCGGCGACACCGGGTCAAAGTAGTAGCCGTGTTCGCGCTCGAATGCCGAGCCCTGTCCCCACCCTTGATGAAAGTCAAACCCGCGTTCGGGGTCTTGCTCGACGTAGGCATCGACCTCGTTCGACATCAGCATGGCGTCGGGGAGCGCACGCCCTTGCGTCAAGCCCAACACGCTGAGACTGCCGACGACCACGAAACCATCCACGCGATTCGCGCGCGCGATCTCGCCCAGCAACCTGTCGAGTTGCTGGAGATTCACGCGGCTTGATTAAGCCGGGCGCCAAACGGACTGTTTTGCAACAACGCCGGCTCCCAGTTTTTGTCCATGCGCGCCAGCGCCTCGCCCACGTCGCGCGAGGAACCTGACAACAAGCGTCGCCACGAATCGATATAAAACGCGCTGCATGTTTTTTCGCGCGCCCACAGCGCCACCATGTCGCGCGCCGTACTGAGCGCGGCATTCGCGGCGGGTTCGTCGAGCAGGAGGTCGAGCGCAACGCGCAGATGCGCGTTTTGCAGCGTTAGCATGCGCAGGGATAGCTGCTGGCGCGCTTGTCGGCGTTCGGCAAGATCTTTAGGTTCCGCGCCCGCTTCAATTTCGGTATCCAGCGCTTTGGCGACAGCGGTTATTTTCGACAGCCGCACATCCGCGCCATTTTCCAGATGCACGAGCGTAGAGCGTCCGATACCGGCCGCCTTGGCTACGGCCTCTTGGGACAGCCCTTTTTTCTCGCGCAGAAGGCGAAACGAGTTACCGAATGTATTGTGTGTAATTTGAGTCATGTATCGCATTATACACAACAGGAGAATTTAAAAGTTGAATAGATTCAGATACTTACATTTATTCCTTGGTTCCAATGACAAGAAATCGCTCAAAACGCAAACTCCGGCCCATCCACATATTTAAAGTGCTCCGGCGCCCCGGGCCGCAGCGTAAAACCCAATCCGGGCCTGTCGGGCGCATGCACATAGCCGTCACGGATATCGTACGGCTCGTTAAAGAGTTCGTTCATCATCGGCATATAGCCTTGGCTGACTTCGAGTATGTGACAGTTGGCCGCTGACATGGCCACATGAATGCTCGCCGCGAACAGCACGCCCGCACCCAATGAGTTGGAAGTAAGTATTTGTTTTTAAACAATATTTTATGGTCTTGTTTCGGCGAGCGTGGCAACGCGTATGCCGATCAGCACCAGCACGGCGCCGACGATCGCCACCGCGCCCAGCGTCTCGCCCAACAGTATCCACGCAAACAGGCCCGCCATCACCGGTTGCAGCAGCAAGCCCACCGACGACAGCGTCGCCGGCAAGTGCGCCATGGCGTAGGCGATCAGGCTTTGTCCGGCGACCTGTGAAATCAGCGCGAGGCCGAATACTTTTATCCAGCCGGTGGCGGTGGCGGGAAAAAACACCTCGCCCGACAACCACGCGATCGGCAACAAGAGCGCTGCCGTCACCACGCTGCTGACGGCCATGATGCGCGCGGTGCCGACGGTGCCGCGCAGTTTTTTTATCGTCAGTTGATAGGCGGCGTAGAACATCGCCGTCACCACGCCCAAGGCGTCGCCCAGAAGCGCGCGTCCGCCGGCATGTGAAAAATCCCCGCCCACCATCAGCATCACGCCGGTAAGCGCGGCGGCAAGTCCGGCGAGGAACATCGCCGCGGGTTTGGTACGCCACAGCAGCCACGCGGCGAGCGTAACGAATATCGGCGCAAGGTTCGCCAACAACACCGCATTGGCCACCGAGGTCAGCACGATAGACCAGTGCCACACCGCCAGATCGCCGGCGAAAAAAAATCCTGCGGCAAACAGCAGCCCGCGCGGCTTGCTTTGCACCGGCGGGCTGCTCCGTTGCGCCAGCCATGCCCAGGCCCACAAAAACGGCAGCGCCAGAAACACACGCCAGAATGCGGTGGACACCGGCCCCGCTTCGCTCACCTTGACGAACAGCGCCGAGGTGCCGATGCAGGTTGCGCCGGCAAGCAGGGCGATGATGGCTAGGGTGCGGGCGCGGGTGTGGGAGACGGTCATTTGGGTCGGCTTGGAGAAAACTAAAACCTCACCGCAAAGGCGCAAAGACGCAAAGGAACCGCAAAGAAAATCAACATCGCCTCACCACTTCATTATCTTGGTGTGCGTGAAAATGACAATGTGAATAAAGTCGGCTTGGTACTCTTGGTACTCTTGCTCTTCTTTGCGTTTCCTTTGCGTCTTTGCGCCTTTGCGGCGGCTTTTCGGGGTAGTATTTTCCAATCCAGGTATGAGCCTGAACGAAAGGTAATTTAAGGGGTTGTAGGTTCAGATTGATTGGGTTTTAAAAGTGGATTCTAAGCGCCCCGCAGCGGTGCGTGGGGAAATTCCTGTCGGGTAGAGCTGTTTGCACTTGCATCCGCCGTTTTTGGGTTTGCAAATCCTTTGAACAATACGCTTTTGGCATGCTGCATCTGCTGTGCCGCCATGAGG
>JANPOH010000230.1:0-6229 GCA_031427895.1 Betaproteobacteria bacterium | reverse complement strand
GGACGCTGTCCAAAAACATCGGGCTTGAAGCCTTCGGCAAAACCCTCGCCGGGCTGCCATTTACGCTGCTCGCCATTCAACGCAATCCGTTGCCAGACGAAATCGCGCAACTGGCGCAAGCATCCGACGCGCCCATCCACGACCTGTGCTATATCAACGATGACCTCGAAGCCATGTTGGGGCTGCTGGCGGTGGTTGACGAATACGTGGGCGTCAGCAACACCAATATGCATTTGCGTGCAGGCTTGCAACGCAGCGCGCGCGTGCTGGTGCCGCGCCCGTCGGAGTGGCGCTGGATGGCTTATGGCAATCAGTCGCCGTGGTTTCCGGGTTTTGAGGTTTATCGCCAGGGGATCGACGGCACGTGGCAGGACGCGCTGGATCGTTTGCGCACGCATTTGCTGAATCGCTGAGTGTCGCCGTAAGCTAACGGCGGCTGAATACCTTATCCAGCAATTTGAGACCACGATCCACCTTGCCTGCGCCACGCACCGTGCGCAAACGAAAGCGGGTTTCCGCATCGAACTCAACCAGCATTAGCGTCGCCATCTCGTCGATCATCCGGTTGATCGACGTACCACGGCTCTTGGCCTGTAGCACCAAAATCACTGAAATCTACCCACTGATTCCACTGACGAACCTTCTTATTAGGCTTTTTACGCAGGCACAATGCATAAGGGCTTGACGCCGAGTTTGTTGGCGCGCTTGGCGAATTTATCGTCGAAGGTCAACAGTTCAGTGCATCCACTGCTGGCGGCCAGATGCAACGCATCTGCAAAACCAATGCCCTTGCTCTGGTATTCCAACGCAGCCTCAATCTCTTTGGCGTCTTCCAGAACGACGCTGTGAATTCCAGCTAAATGCGCGATGACCTTTCGTACTTTTTCATCTGCGAATTTGTAGCGCTCTACTTTCGTCAGCACCCACCATAACTCCTGCACCACTGCTTTCGGCACAAACAAGGCGGTTTCTTTTTTTAGCGTTGCTACCGCTGCGGCGTGCTGTCGCTTGTCGTCAGCGGCGTAATAACGAACCAATACACCGGTGTCCAGTGATTTCACAGTGATTCCGCCGCACCGGCGGCGATGGCCTTGCGGATCTCGGCCTGCGTAGCCTTACGCCCTTTGTATCCCAGTATCTTTGGTCCGTCGTCAATGTTCGAGGCGTCGCGCGTTTTGTCAGGAACGATGCTTAATGTGTGTCCTTCGCGGATCACCCTTACTCTGCTGCCTTCCGTAAGCCCCACTGCAATCAAGTCATTTTTGGGAATGACGATCTGCCGTTTACTGGATATCGTCGTTGGCATCGCGCGCCCTCCATTCGGTATGCGTTTTTCAATCTACCGCAAAACACTTACCGGGTAAAACCACGAGAATCCAGCGGCAATCAGATGCCCAGCGACTTCAACTGCTTTTCAGGATAACGCGTGCCGGCAGTAACGTTCAGCGGGAATGCGTCGCCCAGGCACTTGACTTCATCGGCGCTGAGTTGGATATCAAGCGCCGCGCAATTCTGTTCAAGATAGCTGCGCCGCTTGGTGCCCGGTATAGGCACGATGTCCGACCCTTGCGCGAGCAGCCAAGCCAATGCGATCTGCGCAGGCGTGCAACGATGCGCCGTTGCAATCTCTTCAATCGATTTAAGTAACTCTTTGTTTTTATTGATATTTTCTACAGAGAAGCGTGGGTGATCGCGGCGCCGGTCTGACGGCAGCAGTGCGTCCAGTGTCTTCATCGTCGCGGTCAAAAAGCCACGCCCCAGCGGCGCATAGGGCATGAAGCCGATGCCCAGTTCGCGGCACGTCGGCAGAATCTCGCGCTCGACATCGCGGCTCCACAACGAATATTCGGTTTCGAGCGCGGCGATCGGATGCACTTTGTGCGCGCGGCGGATGGTCTGCGGCCCGGCTTCGGAGAGTTGCAGGTAGCGCACTTTGCCTTGCTCAACCAGGCGCTTCATCGCGCCCACGGTGTCTTCAATCGGCACCGCGGCATCGACGCGATGCAGACCGTAGATGTCGATCACCTCCACGCCGAGCATCTGCAAACTTTTTTCGCACGCTTGCGGCACGTAATCGGGGTGGCCGCCAGTGAGCGCGCCCGCGCCGCCGCCGCCCGCCAGCGCGAGATTGCCGAACTTGGTGGCGACCAGCACTTTATCGCGCCGGCCTTTGATCGCGCGGCCCACCAACGCCTCGTTCACGCCGGCGCCGTAGGCATCGGAGGTGACAACCAGGTTGACGCCGAGGTCAATCGCGCGATGGATGGTGGCTATCGATTCGTCGTCGTCAGGTACGCCGTAGCTGATCGACATCCCATGCAACCCAGCCCCATCGCCGAAACTTCCGGGCCATTTTTACCGAGTCTGAGTTTGCGCATGCCGATCACTCCGGTGAGTTTTACTTCGCGTAGCTGCAGGTCAAGCTGCCGACGCCTTCAACAAACCCTTCGAGTTTGTCGCCGCGCTGCACCGGGCCTACACCTGCCGGCGTGCCCGACATGATGAGGTCGCCGGGACGCAGGGTAATCATTTTCGACAAATACGAAATGGTCTCCGGGATGTTCCAGATCAGCTCGGACAAATCACCTGACTGCTTTACCACGCCGTTGAGCTTGAGCCAGATCGCGCCCTTGGCCGGGTGGCCTACCATCGCCACGGTTTTGAGTGCCGTGCAGGGCGCGGAATCGTCAAACGCCTTGCCCATTTCCCACGGACGGCCCATTTTTTTGGCTTCGCCCTGCACGTCGCGGCGCGTCATGTCGAGGCCCACGCCGTAACCGAACACGTGTTCGAGCGCTTTTTCAACCGGGATGTCCTTGCCGCCTTTGCCGATGGCGACGGTCATTTCGATTTCGTGATGCAGGTCTTTGGTCATCGTCGGATACGCAATGGTTGCACCGTTCTGCACAATCGCATCCGCCGGCTTCATGAAAAAAAACGGCGGCTCGCGATCGGGGTCGTGGCCCATTTCCTTGGCGTGCTCGGCGTAGTTGCGGCCCACGCAGTAGATGCGGCCAACGGGAAACGTTTGCGTGCTTTCGGCGATGGGTAGTGTGGCGGGGCCGGGGAATTCGATAGCGTAGGTCATGGTTTTACTTTCAGTTGAAAACTCAAAAAATTAAAAAGGGAACGCTGCTTCAGGCAGACTTCGCCTCAACGGCGATCCAGAAGCCTTGCTGCATACGGCTAAACTGCACCAGATCAAAGCGTGACATGAATTTCGGTAGCCACCACGACGGTGGTTGCTGAATCAGATGTGCGTTGCGGCCATCGGTCAAAAACTTCGCCGCAGGGCCGGTATGCACGGTAAACACTCCCACGCCGATGGTGACGCGCTTGAGATCATCGAGCACATTGTCGAGTAAGTCAGGTTCAATATGCTCCAGCACATCAATGCACGCCACAAAGCGGCAGGGGTTGGGCGTCGCAGACCACTCAGGAATCGACGGATCGTAATGGTGAATCGTAAGTTGCTGCTGTGTATGCTGACGCAGCGTTTGGCCGAGCCGCCCCTTTCCCGCGCCGTAATCCAGCAATTCCGTCGCGCTCACGGCCTGCATCACTTCGGCAACGATAGGGGCATAGCCCACCGACGCCACCCCGTAATTCGGGTTCTTGTGCAGCTCTTGCTGCATGCGGCGGTAGTCTTCGCTGATTAGCGGTGCATTCGTATCGCTCATAGTAGTCATGCTCACAGGTAAAGAGGGTTTGCCGACCATGCTGCGGATTACGGACGAGACGACCTTGAAAAGCATGGGAGGCACCAGGAAACAGGTTGGTAATTATCCGGGATTCCCTCCGCTACGGTCAATCCGGCCAATCCGGCCTTGGCTCACCGCATGCGACAATATGCCGCAAAATGCCGCCGCTTATGAGTGAAGCCACCAGCCTCTGGACCCTGTTCGCCAGCAGTTTTCTCGCCGCCACCCTGCTGCCGGGCGGCTCTGAGGTGGTGTTGTTTGGTGTGTTAAAGCTGCATCCCGATCAGCTTTGGGTGGCCTTGGCTGTGGCCACGATGGGTAACACGCTGGGCGGCATGTCGTCCTATTTGCTGGGCCGGTTTATCCCGCAAAAAACCCTGCTCAAGGGCCTCGCGCGGGTGCAGCAGTATGGCGCGCCGATTCTGCTGCTGTCGTGGGTGCCGATAATCGGCGACCCCTTGTGCGTGGCGGCGGGTTGGCTGCGACTAAACCCGTGGCTGTCCGCGCTGTGCATCGCGGGCGGCAAATTCACGCGTTACTGGGTCATCGCCGTGCTGGCGGTATGATTCCATTTTTTCCAGGAACCGCGCAAAATGACCTGTGAACTATGTTCCACCGTCGGCGGAACCCTGTTGTGGCAAGACGCCCGTTGCCGCGCGGTGTATATCGTCGAGGCAGGCTACCCCGGCTATTGCCGCGTGATCTGGAATTATCACGTTGCTGAAATGACCGATCTCGCCGAGACGGATCGCGCGCGCTGCATGCACGTCGTGCTGACGGTTGAATCGGTGCTGCGCGAACTGATGGCGCCGGACAAGATCAACCTCGCCAGCCTGGGCAATTTTACGCCGCACTTACACTGGCATGTGATTCCGCGCTTTCGCGGCGACCCGCACTTTCCGCATTCGATATGGGGGCCATGGCAGCGGGATATACCCCCCACGCATCCGCCGGGCCTTTCAGACCGGATCGCGCAGCGTCTGACGGCGCTGCTGAACAACCCTGCGGAAAATCTTGTTAAAAATGTAACTTAATACCGGCTTTACATACTTTTTACAAAAATACCGTGATTTGTTTCACAGTCACCGCTGCCGCGTATGATTACGCTTGAGTCAACTGCCGAATCAACAGCCTGAGGCGGGATTCCGCGAGCGCGGGAAAACGCCCGCGAAAAAAACCGCTTGCGGCAGTGCGCGGCTGAGTTTCACCAACGTCACTGTCAAGTTATCCAGGAGTCGCCCATGAGCATCCACGCACAATCATTAACACCATCAACTGCCGCGCTGCAATTTCAGGACGCCGCAAGCTGCCTGCGCTGGATCGCGGCGCTGCCGATCACCAACGTTCAGTTGGCGCAAAAAATGCTCGTCGATCAGGTTGCCGCACTGACGGCGGCGGAAGTGCCCGCGCTGGAGCGGCTCAAAATTCTCGATGCGCTGAAAGAAACGGTCAATTTCGCCCAGGCGGAAGTGGCCAAGCGTTATATCGGCAAACCGTTGCCGCTGGATCAAGCCGATGCGCTGGCCTGGAAAAGCGTCACCGGCCTGTGGCAGGCGCTCGGCGCAAACTATCAACGCTGTCTTGATGCCTACCGCGAAGGCGATCTGCCGATTTCACCCTTTGCGGCGTTAATCACCCTGCGTTGCCTGCGTGCCGCGGGGTATGCGCTGCTTGAGCACTATCAGGTGTATCGCGAGCCGGCCGCGGCCGACTGGCGCGCCCTTCATAGGTTGTTTGCCTTCGCCGAAGAACAGGGTCTGTCGCGCATGCGGGTGCAGGATGTCTTCGCGCGCCACGAAGCGGATACCAGTTGCGCCGAAGCCTACACGCATGTTCTGCTCGCCAATCTTGCCAACCCCTACTCGCTGACGGTGCGGCAAATGGCTTTCGTGCGGCGCTGGCTGGATAAATGGTCGTCGCTGGTGAACCTGTCGGCGCAGCCGCTGCCGCCGGGAGCGATACCGCCGATCGCGGTGGATTTTAACGGCGATGCCCCCGCCATGCTGGCGGAAAGCATACCGCATTCGCCATCGGTGCGTTATCTCGATCTGGAGCAAATCTCCAAGTCGCTGCGCCAAACCATCAATCTGCTCAAGCAGGGGCAAACCCCCGGTAAACTGGGGTTGGGCGAAGACGCGCATCAACCCGGCTGCGAAAGCCTCATCATGCTGCTCTATGTGCAATGGTGCCGCGCGGGCACGCTGCGTACCGAAGAACGCCATCCCGCCGACGATCCGGCGGAAGTGTGTTTCGGCATCGCGGATACGCACAATCTGCTCGGCGGCAACGACAAACCCGCCGTCGAAGCCGCGCCCTCTTTCTCCTCGCGTGATAAATGGGAAATGGACAATCTGGGTTATTCCATGCGTCTGTCGACATCGGCAAAAGTACCTTCGGTAAAAAAATCCGAGAACTGGCAAATTCTCAACCAGAGCACTTCGGGCTTCATGTGCATGTTGCGTGAACCCAGCGGGCTGCTGCGCATGAGCCACAATCAGTTGCTGGCGGTCAAACGCGGCGCCGACGGC
>JANPOH010000229.1:0-8365 GCA_031427895.1 Betaproteobacteria bacterium | reverse complement strand
GGTAATTTTGTAACACAGTGAAATTAAGCGGTTTCAGGAAACTAACTGGGTAACTTGATATAGGCAAACTGGTCGCCGCCGGGAATCACGGCAACGCCGTGATCGTGGTCGTGACCCTCATGCCCGTGATCGTGCCCGCAAGCCTGATGGTATTGCGCCGCAAATTGCCGTGAAGTTTCCTGGATGGCGTTTTCGGGGCCGACAGCGCGAACGTGGTTGGCGCCGCAGTGCAGGCACTTCATGTATCCCAGCCCGTTGAGGCCGCTGGACACTTCGCGTGGCGGCGCCCACTTGATGCGTATTTTTTTACCGCACTCGGGACAATTCGCGGCGGGCGGGAACAGCGGTTCGGGTTTTTGCATAATTTTTTTCAGGGCTGACCAGAACCTAAAGTCTGGCTTGCCGCTTTATTTTGGTGAGGCGGGGTAGCGATACTTATCCGCGCAGCGAATAATGGCACGGTCGTCCTTTTGCACAAGGCAGTGCCTTGCATCGGCCTCGCGTGCATGCCTGCGTTCGTTTGCGGCCGCGACAGTCACCGCGGCGCTATCGCCTGCCGCTGGTTTGTCACCCGGCATCTGCGCCAGCCCCACGCCCGAATAGAACAACGCAACCACCGCACCTGTTACGTGAATTTTCATGAGATTCTCCTTTGAAGATGACCGCTCATTCTGCCACTCTTTTTACCCTGCGGCGACGCAACCGGCGCCGCGTACGCTACAGCATTGCCCCCGGCGATCCCAGCGCATCCCGCGTCAGATGCTCAACCAGAAAGGCATACGCGTCGTCCACCGAATCGGTGCGATACACCAGCGACACATCCGCGGCGTTAATCATGCCGTGATTCACCAGAGCGTCGAAATTAATGACTTCGCGCCAGTAGTCGCCGCCAAATAGCACGATGGGCATGGGCTTTTTCATTTTGCGTGTTTGTATCAGCGTGAGCAGTTCAAACAATTCGTCAAGCGTGCCGTAGCCGCCGGGGAATACGATCACGGCTTTGGCGAGGTAGTAGAACCAAAACTTGCGCATGAAGAAATAGTGGAAGTGAAATCTCAGCCCGTGCGTGATGTAGGGGTTGTCGAACTCCTCCATCGGCAGCGAGATGGTGAGGCCGACATTGACGCCGCGCGCCTCGGATGCGCCGCGGTTAGCGGCTTCCATGATGCCGGGGCCGCCGCCGGTGCAAACCACAAAGCGCTTTTCGATGCTGTCGAGCGTCTTGGACCATTGCGTGATGCGGTGCGCGAGCGTGCGCGCGGCCTCGTAATAAACCGACATTTTCAGCGCCATGCGCGCCTTCTCAAGTTCGCTATCTGATTGTGTTTCCGCTTCGGCTTTCTTGAGCGCGGCCGCGGCCTGCTCGCGTGACAGAGTGCGCGCCGAACCCATGAACACGACGGTGTCGTCGATTTGTTCGCGTTCAAAGCGGCTTTTCGGCTCGAGATATTCGGCGAGGATACGCAGTTCGCGACCGTCCTTGCTGTTTAGAAACGCTGCGTTGCGGTAGGCCTTGGGTATGGGTGCTGTCATGGTTTTCAGTTGAAAGCGGATCGATGGGTTATTTATTACGTAAGTATTTGTTTTTATTGAATATTGTAACTGATGACCGAAGTGAGGCAGGATGCCGTTCGGCGGTGCGGTTTTGTGAATATCCGCGCGCGAACAAGTGGTTAATAACGTGGGTTATTTTTTTGTTCTCCCGCAGTGCAGGCTACCATGGCGCGGCCCATGCCAAATATCAAAGCCGGATTGTTATGTGATTGACTGGCCTGCATCAAGCGCTGTCTCGCTGTCTAATCTAATACCCCTGCCAAGTTTGTGGCAGATGCCGTTACTTTTGTCACACGCATTTCAAAGGCAGTTTCCTCCACTGGATTAATTCCGTCCCGCCATGCCGATGTGCCGCGCAATGATTTTTACCGCATGCCGCCGCCGAGCGAGAAAATTCCTGACGTGGTATTCAAAGGCTTTATCGGCAAAGCAATTGATACCCTGCCAATCGAAGCAGAGCGGCGGGTGGTTTTGCAACGCGCCAATGCCGTGGTGAGCGGGCCGCTCACCGGGAGAACGATTTCAGCCTGGGCCGGAATCTCCAATCCTCTTTTGGTGGTTGCCGGCGCCATTTGGGGCATTTTTGCGGCGTCGAACATCAAGGCGCCCGCTCCCAAGGCCGCGCGGCGCGCCGACAACAGCGTGTGCCTGGGCGATGGCAAAATGCCGCTCATGGCGTACCTGTTGGCGGTGCGGTCGACGGTTGACGACGATGCCGCGGAAGTGGCGCAGTAACCGCCGCCCTACTCGAAGTAAAAGCGCCCCACCTTGACGCCGGTAAGTCTCGGTTTATCGCTGTCATCCGCTTCGATGCGAAATTCGACTTCGACGTGCAGCGATCCGTCGGCGCGATCTTCCATCGCCAGCAGCGTTGAGCGCGCACGGATGCGCGAGCCGGTGAGCAGCGGCTGCAAAAAACGAACGCGGTAGCAGCCCTGATTGAGCGAATACTTGCGCGGGTAGCGGCTGTAGGGTGAAATCGCGCGGCTTAATTTCGGCAGTATGGCGATGCCCATGTTGCCGGGCGCGATGGTGTTGCCGAGGGGGGCTCCCCAACCCTCCCCCGCTTGCGCAAGGGAGGGAGTGCGGATTACGCCGGTGTAAACATCGGCACCGAGGTACCGTTCTCGGTTTTCTTGAAAACGACTTTCACTTTCTGGCCGATTTTCAGCGCGTCCAGATCGCAATCGACGAAGTTGGTCATCATCTTCGGGCCTTCGTCGAGCGTAACGTAGCCGATGGCGTACGGCACGGGGCCGCCGCGGCGGGTGACGCTATAAGTGTAAATCACGCCGCTGCCTTGGGTCGGCATCCACTCGACATTGAGGCTGAAGCAGTGCGGGCAGATGCCGCGCGGATAGTGGTGCACCTTGCCGCAGTCCTTGCATTTTTTGATGAGCAGCTTGCCTTCGGCGCAGGCGTCGAAGTAGGGTTGGTCGCCGGGGTTTAACGCCGGGTCGCGCAGTTTGCGGTCTTGAGCTGGAGTGGCCATGGTTTATTCCCTTTCCATAATCAGTGTGGCGCTGCCGTGGCGATGGCCGAGCGAGCCGCCGGTGCCGTGCGCGAGCGCGATGTCGCAGTTTTTAACCTGTACCGCCGGATGCGCCTCGCCGCGCAGTTGGCGCACCGCTTCGATGATTTTGGTCATGCCGCCGCGATTGGCCGGGTGGTTGTTGCACAGACCCCCGCCGTCGGTGTTGAACGGCAACTTGCCGCTGCCGGAAATCAAATTGCCGTCGGCCACGAACTTGCCGCCTTCGCCTTTTTTGCAGAAGCCGAGGTCTTCGAGTTGCATCACCACCGTGATGGTGAAGCTGTCGTAGATCGACGCATATTTGATATCGCCGGGTTTCACGCCCGCCATCTCGAACGCGCGCGGGCCGGTCCATGCGGCACCGGAGTAGGTGAGGTCCACGTCGCCGGCCATCTGGCCCTTGGTGGATTCACCCGCGCCGGTGATTTTCACCAGCGGGCGCTTGAGTTTTTTGGCGATGTCGGGGCGCGCCACGATCACGCCGCCGCCGCCATCGCTCACCACGCAGCAATCCAGACGGTGCAGCGGGTCGGAGATCATCGGCGACGCCAGCACTTGTTCAACCGTGACCACGTCGCGCAGCATCGCGTTCGGGTTGTGTTGTGCGTGATGCGATGCGGCTACTTTTACCCACGCCAGTTGTTCGCTGGTGGTGCCGTACTGATACATGTGGCGCATGGCGCACATGGCATACAGGTTCACCGTCACCGGGCTGTAGGGCATTTCAAACGGCGCGTCGGGCAGATTCACGCCGCGGTCGCGCACCTGCGTGCCGCTGCTGCCCTCGGAGTTGGGCCGCCCGGCGAGCGTGACCAGCGCCACGTTGCACTTGCCCGCGGCGATGGCTTCCGCCGCATGGGCGATGTGTACCAGATACGAGCAGCCGCCCATGTCCGTCGAATCCACATGTTTTAGCTGCTTGAAGTTCATGTAGTTCGCCAGGCTCCAGACGTTGCCGCCGGGCGCATCACCGGCGACAAAAAAACCGTCGATGTCGTCCTTGGTCAGCCCCGCGTCTTCGAGCGTGCCTTTCGCGATTTCGGCATGCAACTGCGATACGGAGTGATTCGGCGCTTTTCGCAACGGATGCTCGTAAGCGCCCACGATGTAGGCCTTGCCATTGATGCTCATGAATGATCCCCTTATTGAAACCAGTAAGCGATGAACCGATGGCAATTTAACTCGAATCGCCAAAATCGACAAATCAACCTGTGACACATGACGGCAAAGTTCAATTGGTGAATAATGGCTGACCCATCATAAACTCTGGAGGCGCATCCTGATGATTCTGCAACAGAAAATTTCCGTCCCCGCGATAGTGCTTTGCGTGGCTGCGAGCGCGGTGTGTCAGGCGCAACCCGCTGCAACAGGCGCAACGCAAGCCTGGCCCAGCAAGCCGATACGCATGCTGGTGGGGTTCCCGCCCGGCGGGCCGACCGATGTGGTGGCGCGCATCGTGAGTGAAAAAGTCGCGCAGCAAACCGGCCAGCAGATTGTGGTGGACAACCGCCCCGGCGCCGCCGGCAACATCGCGGTGGAAATCCTCACGCGCGCGGCGGGTGACGGCCACACGCTGCTCTACTCAAGCAATGCGATCGCGGTGTCGCCCGGCCTTTATTCAAAGCTGCCGTACGATCCGTTGAAAGACATTACGCCGGTGACGGAAATCGGCGCGGGTTGCTTGATATTCATGGTGCATCCGTCGCTGCCGATCAAGAGCGTGCCGGAGTTCATCGCCTATGCCAAGGCGCGACCGGGGCAACTGAATTTTGCGTCGTCGGGCACCGGCACCAGCACGCATCTGGCGCCGGTGATGTTCTCGCAGCGCGTGGGCATTACCACGCAGCACATTCCCTACAAGGGCACGTCGCCGTCCCTGATCGACATGATCGCCGGGCGTGTGCAGTTCATGATGGGCGCGGTGCTGACGGCAGTGCCGCACGTGCGCGACGGGCGCGTGCGCGCGCTGGGCGTGACCGGCAAAAAGCGCATCGCGTCGCTGCCCGATTTGCGCACGCTGGATGAAGGTGATGTGCCGGGATTCGTGGTGACCACCTGGCAGGGCTTGTTCGCACCGGCCCATATGCCGCCGGCGACGCTGGCGCGCGTGAACGCGGAGTTCGTCAAAGCGATCAAAAGCCCCGAATTGCGCCCGAAAATAGAGCAGCAGGACATGGACCCCACCGCGCCGGGCCATGTTGAGTTCAACGCGATGTATCGCGCGGAATTAGCGCGCTGGACCAAGGTGGCGAAAGACGCGGGCTTGAAAGCGGATTAACAAGGAAAATAATGACCCTTGATCTGAACGCATTTACGCCGCTTGCCGCATTGGCGGGCGGCGTGTTGATCGGCCTGGCCGCCGCGATGTTTGCGTTGTTTAACGGGCGCATTGCCGGCATCAGCGGCATCGTGGGCGGCCTGCTGCGCCCGACGCCGGGTGATGTGAGTTGGCGGCTGGCGTTTGTGATGGGTTTGCTGGCCGCGCCGATGGTGTATGCCCTGTTTGCCGCGCTGCCCGCGAGCCGCATTGACGCCGGCGACTTGACGCTCGTTATTGCCGGCCTGTTGGTGGGCGTGGCGACGCGCTACGGCGCGGGCTGCACCAGCGGCCACGGCGTGTGCGGGTTGTCGCGGCTATCCGCGCGCTCGCTCGTCGCCACCTTGTTGTTCATGGGCGCCGGGTTTGCGACGGTGTTTGTGATGCGCCACTTTTGAGCGGAGGCGAGCAAACATCATGAATGCATTGTTTTCTTTTCTGGCCGGGCTGGTGTTCGGCATCGGTTTGATCGTCTCCGGCATGTCAAACCCGGCGAAGGTGCTGGGCTTTCTGGATCTCGCCGGCAAGTGGGATCCGTCGCTGGCGCTGGTGATGGGCGGGGCCATCGCGGTGGGGCTGGGCGCCTTTGCGCTGGCAAAGCGGCGGCAGACGACGTGGCTGGGTTTGCCGATGTTATTGCCGGCGGCGCGTCACATTGACCGCCGCCTCGTGATGGGCAGCCTGCTGTTCGGCGTGGGCTGGGGCGTGGCGGGCATCTGCCCCGGCCCGGCGCTGGTGCTGGTGGGTGCGGGCGTGTGGAAGGGGCTGATATTTACCGTGGCGATGCTGGCGGGCATGGCGTTGTTTGAATTGTTCCAGTGGCTGGCGCAGCGTCAGCGCGGTTAATTCGCGGGCTGAAAAATCAGAAAATACTGATTCGGCAAAAACGCGTGCTCCTGCGTCAGCGTGTAGCCCGCGACGTGCAATTCTTTTTTGACACGTTCCGGCGCGATGCGCGCGGATACCGGCGGGCCTTCGGGTGAATCTAGTCTGAAATCGATGACGGCAAGGCGGCCGCCGGGTCTGAGCGACGCCTGCAACTGTTTGAAATATTTTTCCCGGCTATCGATGTGGTGATACACATCAACCAGAATAATGAGGTCGGCTTTCTCCGGCAGGCGCGGGTTGCCCGGCTCGGCGGCGATGGCGTGAATATTTTTCAGCCCTTCGCGCTGGGCGCGCTGGTTGAGATATTTCACCATGTCAGGCTCGGTATCTACGCCGAACACGCGACCCTGCGGCACGACTTGCGCAAAGCGCACGGCGAAATAACCGGTGCCGGAACCGATGTCCGCAATCACCGCATCGGGTTTGAGTTTGAGCGCTTCGATGACTTCCTGCGGCTTTTGCCACGCATCGCGCTTCGGATCGTCAAAGCGCTTGGCCCATTTCTCGGCATCATTGAAACGGTGGTGGCCGGTGTGGTGCGATTGCGCCGTGGCGGCGCACGGCAGCAGCGCCAGTATCAGTAGCAGGGTGCGTATGGTATTCATCAGGGTTTTCCGGCAGGTTGCAAAAGAGCGGCAAGTATAGCGCATCGCAGAATGTAGAAAATATCAATAAAAACAAATACTTATGTTGATTTAGTGTTGGGCGCGGAGTCACCTATAATCAAACGCGTCAACTACAAATACCAGGGAGATTCAGTCCATGCTTATCGTCGACGCGCAAGTACACATCTGGACCAGCGGCACGCCCGTACATATCCATCGTCAATCGAGTTCCTATACCAAGGACGAGTTGCTGCGCGATATGGATACCGCAGGCGTCACCGGCGCGGTGCTGCATCCGCCGAGCTGGGACGTGAACGCCAATGAGGTGGCGATAGCGGCGGCGAAGGCGCATCCGGAGCGCTTGTCGGTGCTGGGATTTTTTGACGTGGCGAAGCCGGAAAGTCGTTCGCTGATTGACACCTGGAAACAACAACCGGGCATGCTCGGATTGCGTTTCGCGTTTTTGAAACCCGGCGAAGAAAACCGCATGGTCGATGGCACACTGGATTGGTTGTGGCCGGCGGCGGAAAAGGCGGGCCTGCCCATCGGCCTGCTGGTGCCGAATCGATGCGCCGCAGTAGCGGCAGTGGCGGCGAAATATCCCAATCTCAAAATACTTGTCGATCACATGGCGCGCCCGCGCTTTAGTATGGACGACGCGGGCTTTTCGGACTTGGGCGATTTGCTGGCGCTGGCGAAATTCCCGAATGTCGCGGTCAAGGCCACCGGCGGACCGAGCTACTCATCGCACGTGTACCCGTACCGCAACATTCACCCCTACATCAAACAGATTTTTGATGCCTTCGGTCCCAGGCGCATGTTCTGGGGCACCGACATTACGCGCATGCCCTGCACATGGAAGCAGTGCGTCACCCTGTACACCGAGGAAATGCCGTGGCTCAAGGGGCGCGATCTGGAGTTGGTGATGGGGCGCGGCTTATGTGATTTTATTGGATGGGATTTGAAGGGGTAGTCAGAGTGATGGGGCGCGTCAGTTGACGCGAATGTTCCCCGCCTTCACCACCTTCGACCACTTCGCGATATCGCGTTCGATAATGCGTGCGAATTCCTCCGGTGACGTATGCGCGGGCGCGCGACCGTCGGCGCGCAGCCGCTCCTGCACGTCGGGCAGCTTCAACAGGCGCGCCAGCGTGACATTCAGGTGGTTGATGATTTCTTTCGGCGTGCCGGCGGGCGCCCACATGCCATTCCACGAGGTGTGTTCGTAGCCCGGCACCGTCTCCCCGAATATCGCGTGTCCAGAATAGTATGCGCTGCCGCCCGAACGTGGCACGCCGCAGCCGTTTTTCCCGTGCTGCGCTTTAGTTGTACTGTGTCACAAAGTAAATTCCCTCCCCTTCAAGGCTGATCTTTACCCACAATTATTTACTCAAAATCAATGACTTACCTCTGCAAGCGATCTGTAGGGTGCGCACCGCGCACGCGTTACGTGCGTAGCCGCGTGCG
>JANPOH010000228.1:0-3258 GCA_031427895.1 Betaproteobacteria bacterium | reverse complement strand
GGCGGTTGCGCCATCGGCGGCAAACTGCTCCACAGATCCGCCACCACCGGCGCTTCCGGCTTGCGCTGCCACGACACGCCAAAAATCAGCAGCACCACAAACGCCGCGTGCATCGCCAGTGCCAGCGCGCGCGCCTTGGATTTGTCACCGCGCATCCCCGGCACCTTGTTCATCGCGGCGCTCATGGCGTGGATCAGTTTCCGCGCGGCTTGGCCAGCAAGCCGACTTTTTTGACCTGATGCTGTTGCAGCATGTCCATTACTTCAAGCACGGCTTCATAGCGCACGTCTTTATCCGCCGCGATCACCACCGCCTGTTCGGGATTGGCTTTTTGTTTTTCGCGGATCGCCTTCACCAGATCGGCGCGCGTGACCTTGAATTCGTTTGATCCCTGCGAGCGGTCACGCAACCAGATCGATTTATCGCTGCGGATCGATACCTCCATCGGCTGCGCCGGGGGCGCGGCGGTTTTGCCCACCTGCGGCAATTCGATCTGCCCCGGATTCACCAGCGGCGCGGTGACCATGAAAATCACCAGCAGCACCAGCATCACGTCGATGTACGGCACGACGTTGATCTGGTTCATCAGGCGGTGGCCGGTGCGTTTATCCAGCATGATGGTTAGTGCGCCTGCCGCTGCATGATGTTGGAAAACTCTTCCATGAACGAGTCGTAACGTATCGCGAGGCGATTCACGTCACCGGCAAAGCGGTTGTAGGCCACCACCGCCGGTATCGCGGCGAACAAACCCATGGCGGTCGCCACCAACGCTTCGGCGATGCCGGGCGCCACCGCCGCCAGCGTGGCCTGCGCCACGTTCGACAGGCCGCGAAACGAATTCATGATGCCCCACACCGTGCCGAACAAGCCGAGGTAGGGGCTGACCGAACCCACCGAGGCCAGAAACGACAAATGCGCCTCGAGTTCGTCCATCTCGCGCTGGTAGGTGGCGCGCATGGCGCGGCGCGTGCCGTCGGTGACGGCGCGCACATCCATGCCGGGTTGTTTACGCAGCTTCATGAATTCACGAAAACCCGCCTCGAAGATACGCTCCATGCTGCCGGCGTCGGTGCGTGAATTCAGCGCGCGCTGATGCAGCTCATTCAGATCGGCGCCGCTCCAGAATTGTTTTTCAAATTCGTTGGCGAGCGCGGTGGCGCGGCGCAAAGCAAAGTGCTTGAGGAAAATGTAGTACCACGAAAACAACGAGGCAAGCAGCAGGATCAGCATCACCGCCTGCACCAGCAGACTCGCGCCGGTGATGAGGCTCAAGATCGACATGTCGTGCGTTACGCCGGGATTCACGTTGTTTTTATCCTTATTTTTTCCTGTATCTTCGTACTCAGCGGCTTGGGTATTCTAACGGGCTTCATGGCATGCAGGCTCACGCACGCCACGCGCACGCGCGCTTCACACAGCACAACAGCGGCATGCATTACGCGCTGCACGAAAACCATCTGACTCGCGCCGGGGGCATCGAGTTCCACGGAAATTCGCAATTCGTCGTTAAAACGCGCCGGCAGAAAATACTCGACGTTGATCGAGCGCACCACAAAAACAATCTGGTGCCGCGCGGCAAGCTCGGTTTGCTCGAAGCCCAGCGCGCGCAACCACTCGGTGCGCGCGCGCTCGAAGTAGCGCAGATAGTTGGCGTAATACACCACGCCCGCGGCGTCGGTGTCTTCGTAATAAACCCGCACCGGCCAGACGAACTGCTGTTCACTAAGCGTCAATTCGTTCATTCGTTCATTCGTTCATTCGGTTCATGAAACCACGTTTTCCCGAGTGCGCCACAAAGTGAAATGGTACCACTTCAAATGCTGACGTACCATCCCCGCAGGGGAAAGATATCCTTGAGAGAACATCATAACTATATGTTTTTAAACAACTATTTTATGATGGCCCTCTCGATGCTGCCGCCCTTGCAACTATTAACGATGCATGCGGCGGATCGGGGTCAATGACTACGGTACTAAGGCTGTGCGGCTACGGCTTGGGATCGGCCGCGTCCCAGAGATCAGGCGTCACCGCGTTCTTCGGCTGCACCATTCCGAAGTGACGGTACGCACTGGCAGTGGTCATGCGACCACGCGGCGTGCGTTGCAGGTAGCCTTGCTGAATCAGATACGGTTCGAGCACGTCCTCGATGGTGTCGCGCTCTTCGCCGATGGCGGCGGCGAGGTTATCGACGCCCACCGGCCCGCCATCGAAACGCTCGATCACCGCCAGCAGCAGTTTACGATCCATCACGTCCAGCCCCAACGAATCCACGTCGAGCATTTTCAGCGCGGCGTCGGCCACCTCGCGGCTGATGTTGCCGTCGGCTTTCACTTGCGCGAAATCGCGCACGCGGCGCAGCAGCCGGTTGGAAATACGCGGCGTGCCGCGCGAGCGACCGGCGATTTCGCGCGCGCCATTCGGATCAGTTTCCACTTCAAGCAACCTGGCGGATCGCGCCACGATGCGCGTCAATTCCTCAACGTTGTAAAACTCCAGCCGCGCCACGATGCCGAAGCGATCACGCAGCGGGTTGGTCAGCATGCCCGCGCGCGTGGTCGCGCCCACGAGGGTAAACGGCGGCAGATCCAGCTTGACCGAGCGCGCCGCCGGGCCTTCGCCGATCATGATGTCGATCTGATAATCCTCCAGCGCGGGGTAGAGAATTTCTTCCACCACCGGCGACAAGCGATGAATCTCGTCGATGAACAACACATCGTTCGGCTCGAGATTGGTGAGTATCGCCGCCAGATCGCCGGCACGCTCCAGCACCGGCCCGGAGGTATGCCGCAGATTCACCCCCATCTCGCGCGCGATGATATGCGCCAGCGTGGTCTTGCCCAGCCCCGGCGGGCCGAACAGCAGCACATGATCGAGCGGCTCTTTGCGGCGGCGCGCGGCCTCGATAAAAATCGACAACTGGCCGCGGATTTTTTCCTGGCCGATGTATTCATCGAGTTGCTTCGGACGCAGCGCGCGCTCGAACACCTCCTCCTGCACGGAGGCGGGGGCGGCGGCGATGAGGCGGTCGGTTTCGACGGTCATTTGGATTTGGATAACAATTTTAGCGCCTGCCGAATGCCGTCATTCACATTGGCATCCACCGGCAATTGCTTGACCGCCCACGACGCCTCTTTGTCGTTATAACCCAGCGACAACAAGGCATTCACGATATCGGTGCCCGCACTGATCGCTCCCGTCGCGGGCGACGACATCACCGTGACGTTGAGTTTGTCTTTTAATTCCAGCAACAACCGCTCG
>JANPOH010000227.1:0-16366 GCA_031427895.1 Betaproteobacteria bacterium | reverse complement strand
CGATTTTGAAAAAGCAAGGTTTGGAATTCAAGATGGGTACCAAGGTGGACAAGGTTGTGGAGTCTGGTTCGACTTTAGAAGTGCATTTGGCCAATGCCAAGACTGGGGAAACAAGTGTGATTGGGGATGCGGATGTTGTGTTGGTGGCCACTGGGCGACGTCCAGTGACTACCGGGGCCAGCGTCATCCCGGCAAGACCACTGTCGCGCAACGTCGAACCAGTCTCCAATTGGGATGGCCTTGGATTGATATTTTTTTGTTTAAAAACAAATACTTAAATACAATCCTTATTCCCCACGCTTTTTCGGCACGCGCAGCGTGCGCACCACGCCGCGCAGGATTTTCACCTCGTCGTGCTCCAGTTGCATGCGCGCGAACATGCGCCGCACGCGCTGCATGAAACGTTTCGGCTGCACCGGGTTAAGAAAGCCGCACGCCATCAGTTCTTTTTCAAGATGCGCGTAGAAGCGCTCGATTTCTTCGTACGTGGCGAGATCGCGCGGCTTGCCGGGCGCGGGCGCCAGCGCATCACCCAACGCATGCAGACGCAGCTCGTAGGCCAGCACCTGCACCGCCGCCGCGAGATTCAGCGAGCTGTATTCGGCATCTGCGGGTATGGTGGCGATCAACTGGCAGCGCTTGACCTGATCGGTGGTCAGGCCGCGCACTTCGCTGCCGAACACCAGCGCCACCGGCTGCGCCTGCGCCACTTCGACCAGCCGCGCCGCCGCCTCGCGCGCGGTGACGGCGGGCACGGCGATTTCGCGGCTGCGCGCGGTGCAGGCCACCGCCAGCACCACGCCGGACAACGCGGTATCCAGATCGGCGCACACCACTGCCCGCTCCAGAACATCGACCGCGTTGGTCGCCAGCCAGTCGGCTTGTTTATCGGGGAACAGGTGGGGATTCACCAGATAAAGCTGCGACAAGCCCATGGTTTTCATGGCGCGCGCCGCCGAGCCGATATTGCCCGGATGCCGTGTATCACACAGCACGATACGGATGTTTTTGAGAGGCTCGGTCATAATTGAGTCATATCACGTACAATGCAGCCCCTTGGTTTTCACGCGCACCACGCGCACCCTTCGCAACTTATCACGGCATCCCAATGCATCCCATGCTCAACACCGCGATCAAGGCCGCCCGCAGCGCGGGCAGCCTGATCAATCGCGCCGCACGTAACCTCGACATCGTTGCCGTGCGCGAAAAAGCCGTCAATGATTTTGTGACTGAAATCGATAAAGAAGCCGAGCAAATCATCATCCGCACGCTGCGGGAAGCGTACCCGAAGCATTCTATTTTAGCAGAGGAGTCCGGCACGGCTCACTCCGCCGGCAATGCGGATTATCAATGGATCATTGATCCGCTCGACGGCACCACCAATTTTCTGCACGGCTTTCCGCAGTATGCGGTGTCGATCGCGCTGTCGCACAAAGGCGTGATTACGCAGGCGGTGGTGTACGATCCGGGCAATAACGATTTGTTCACCGCCACGCGCGGCGCGGGCGCCTATCTTAACGATACTCGCCTGCGCGTGAGCAAGCGGCTTGCACTTAAAACCGCGCTGGTCGGCACCGGCTTTCCGTTCAAGGAACACCAGCATCTCGACGCCTACATGGCGATGCTGCGCGACATCATGCAGCACAGCGCGGGCGTGCGCCGCGCGGGTTCCGCGGCGCTGGATCTTGCTTACGTGGCGGCGGGCCGGCTGGATACGTTTTGGGAGATCGGCCTCGCGCCCTGGGATATTGCCGCCGGCTCGCTGCTCATCACCGAGGCGGGCGGCGTGGTCGGCGATCTTCAGGGCAACGATCAGCACATGAAGTCCGGCAACATCATCGGCGGCAATCTCACGCTGTTTGGGCAGATGGTCAAGCAACTCGCGCCGCATCTGACACCGGCGTTAAAAGCGATGTAGTTCCGGCAATCCCAAAAAAATCCGCACGTAGCACGCAGGATGGGTGGAGCGCAGCGCAACCCATCACAAACACCCGTGATTAACATTCGGTGTGATGGGTTTCACCCATCCTGCATCCGATGGTTAGCGCAACGCCGCGCCCGCAATCTCCTGCCGTATCGCCGCAGCCAGTGGCGGATTTGATTTTTCCATTGAGCGCGCGATGTTTTCCGCCTCCGGCGCACGCCCCAGCCTGACGTAACTGCGCGCCAGCCCGGCCCACGCGGGCGTTAATCCGCCATCGATATCCAGCGCTTGCCGGTAGGCGCGCACCGCCGCGTCAAAGCGTTGCAAATCGCCGTGGGCGTCACCCAGGATCAGCAGTGTCGTCGCGGATTCCCGCAACACCAGCAGCGCATTTTCAATGATGGTTATCGCGCGCCGCGGGTCGCCCGCGGCGCGATGTTCCTGCGCCAGCAAATTCCAACTGTCCGCCATATCCGGCTCCAGCCGCACCAGCTCACGAAAGCTCTGGATCGCGCGCGCGTGCTGCTTTTGCCGCGAATAGGCGTAGCCCGAGACCATCCACCACACCGCGGCCGAGCGATCTTTGTCGAGATTGTCCTCGGCAAACCGCACCAGCGCCGGCCAGTCGCCGCGTTTTTCGAGTTCCGCGACACGCTGTCCGTTGGCGCTTGGCGTGCGCTCAAAATGACTGAGCAGCGTAACCAGCGTGCCGTCGGGGATCACCGCCAGCAGCAGTTGCTGCGCCGGCGTCAGGCACGACGACAATACCGGCAACAGCAAAACACACGCCAGTATCGCCCGTCTTCCCGCGCCGGCAGGAGTTAGGCATCGCATACTTTTTATCAAATAAATCAAGATGTTATGGTGATTCTATCATAGCGACGCGCAGCCCCGCGATTTGCGCCGCCGCATCGCGACCGGCATCATTGTCAGGCGCTTTTTTGCACGCTACTGCACGCTACTGCTGTTTGATGCCGGCCTCCCGGCCCACCCGCAGCCATTTCGCCACTTCGGATTTGAGATAGATGTCATGTTGTTCCAGCGTCGTTCCCGCGGGATCAGCGCCGTTGTCGATCATGCTTTTACGCACCGCCGGGTCTTGCAGCGCTTTCATCAGCGCGCCATTGAAATGCTCAACCACAGCGCGCGGCAGGCCGCCGGGTTCATCACAAAGCCTGCCGCGACCATCATCACCGTGTAACCATTGGGCGCGCTTTTCACGGTGAAATTCGTGCCGATCGCGCCGCCCGCGCCGGGCCGATAGTCAACCACCAACTGCTGACCCAACACGCCGCTCATGCAGGCAACGCAGACCACTGGAAAGAATCGAATTTTCATTGCGACTGAATGCGGTTCAGATACCGGAATAAATGTTTCCACCCTCGGCGCGCAGTGTAACGCCTTGCAAACGCCACGGGCACTATCTAGAATTCACGGTCCCCTTTCAACAGGATCAACAGAAATCCCCCCGTGAAAACGTTTGATGTCGTCGTCGTCGGCAAAGGCAATGCCGCTAACTGCGCCGCGCTGGCCGCGCGTGATGCGGGCGCCAGTGTCGCCATGCTCGAAGCCGCCACGCCGGATGAATCCGGCGGCAACAGCCGCTTCGCCGGCGGCGTGATGCGTTTTGCCTACGATAACGTCGATGATCTGCGTAAACTCATCGACATCACCGACGACGAAGCCAAAACCACCGATTGGGAAAGTAACACGCAGGATCAGTTTTACGACGACCTGTACCGCGTCACCAACTTTCGCACCGACCCCGATCTGAGCGAGGCGCTGATTACGCAAAGCCTCGACGCGATGGTGTGGCTGCGCGGCCAGGGCGTGCGCTTCGTGCCGAATTACCGCGCGCAATCGGCGGTGGTCAACGGCCAGCGGCGTTTTTTCGGGCGCATGCCGCTCGAAATTTCCGGCGGCGGGCCGGGGCTGGTGCAATCGGCCACCGATACCGCGGTCAAAAAAGGCGTGGAAATTTTCTACGAAACGCGCGCCGTGTCGTTGAACTACGACGGTCGGCGCGTCTCCGGCGTGCGCGCCAAGTGCAAAGGGGATCCCGTTGATTTTAAAGCAAAATCCGTAGTGCTCGCGTGCGGCGGTTTCGAGGCCAACCCGGAGTGGCGCACACGCTACCTCGGCCCCGGCTGGGAACTCGCCAAGGTGCGCGGCTCGCGTTTTAACATGGGCGACGGTTTAAAAATGGCGCTCGACATCGGCGCGTGCCCGTTCGGCAACTGGTCGGGCCGCCACGCGGTGTCGTGGGAGCGCCACGCACCGGAGGTCGGCAATCTGAATCTGCCGCACAGCTCGTATCGCCACAGCTATCCGCTGTCGATCATGATTAACGCCGACGGCAAACGCTTTGTCGACGAAGGCATCGAGTTCTACAACTACACCTACGCCAAGTACGGCGGCGAAGTGCTCAATCAGCCGCAGCAGTTCGCCTATCAAGTGTTCGACGCCAAGGTGCGCCCGCTGCTGCGCCCCGAATACGGCGACAAAATGGTGACGCGCGTAGTGGCGAATTCCATTGAAGCACTCGCCGACAAGCTCGAAGGCGTAAACAAAGCGGGGTTTCTCCGAACCGTGCGCGAGTACAACGCCGCCATCAAAAAAGACGTACCGTTCGATCACTCGATCAAGGATGCCCGCCGTACCGAAGGCATCGACCCGCCGAAATCCAACTGGGCCAACACCATCGACACTCCGCCCTTCGAGGCCTATCACGTCACCTGCGGCATCACCTTCACCTTCGGCGGCCTGCGTATCAATCATGAAACCGGGCAGGTATTGGATGTGCATCTGCATCCGATCCCCGGCCTCTACACCGCCGGCGAAATGGTCGGCGGCTTGTTTTATTTCAACTACGCGGCGGGCACGGGGCTGGTGTCAGGCACGGTGTTCGGGCGCATCGCGGGGCGCGGGGCAGCGGCCGCGGCAGCCGACACCACAGCGCCCTAGCGTAGATACACCGCCAACGCGGCTCCTCGCCTTCGTGCCGCGCCGGAACATGGCGCGGTGAGCGGATCGTTAGTGAGCGGATCGTTATAATGCCGCCAATGAAAGCTCCAATGCCCCCGGCAAACGATAGCGCGCTCACCACCCACACGCCCATGATGCAGCAGTATCTACGCATCAAGGCCGACCATCCCGATAAGCTGTTGTTCTATCGGATGGGTGATTTTTACGAGATGTTTTACGACGATGCCGAGCGCGCCGCGCGTCTGCTCGACATCACGCTCACCAGTCGCGGCGCATCGGCGGGCGTGCCGATCAAAATGGCGGGGGTGCCGTACCACGCCGCTGAACAGTATCTGGCGAAGCTGGTGAAGCTCGGCGAATCGGTGGCGATTTGCGAGCAGATCGGCGATCCGGCCGCGTCCAAGGGGCCGGTTGAACGCAAGGTAATGCGTATTGTCACGCCCGGCACGCTGACCGATAGCGCGTTGCTCGACGACAAGCGCGACAATATTTTGCTGTGCGTGAACCGTGTGCGCGACATGCTGGGGCTGGCGTGGCTGTCGCTCGCATCGGGGCGTTTTTCGGTGATGGAAACGGCGTGGGCCAATCTCGACGGCGAGATCGAGCGGCTGCGCCCGGCGGAAATCCTGACGCCAGAAACCTTCGATAACGCGGCGTTCGCCGTAGGCAAGGCGCCGGTGCGGCGCATCGCGCCGTGGCACTTTGAATTCGACGCCGCGCGGCGCAATCTGTGCGCGCAATTCGGCACGCACGATCTCACCGGATTCGGCGCGGAGCAGATGACCATCGCCGTCGGCGCCGCCAACGCCCTGCTCGATTACGTAAAAACCACGCAGGGCGCGGCGATCACGCACCTGGCCGCGCTCACGGTTGAGCAATCCGGCGCGTGGGTACGCATGGACCCGGCGACGCGGCGCAATCTGGAAATCACCGAGACCCTGCGCGGCGAGACGGTGCCCACGCTGCTCTCCACCCTGGACCATTGCGCCACCGGCATGGGCAGCCGCCTGCTGCGCCATGTGCTGCACCACCCGCTCGCGGATCACGCCGTACCGCAGGCGCGGCAAGCGGTCATCGGTGAGTTGATCCAGCGCCGCAATCACGACGAAATCCACAAGGTGATGCGCGCCTTCGTCGACGTGGAGCGCATCACCTCCCGACTGGCGCTAAAAACCGCGCGTCCGCGCGATCTGTCGGGCCTGCGCGACACGCTCAAGCGCCTGCCCGAACTTAACGCGCTCATCGCCGAAACCGCAGCTGCGCGCCTGGCGAAAATTGCCGCGCATCTGGCGCCGCGCGATGAACCGGCGGCACTGCTGGCCGCGGCGATCCGCGACGAGCCCGCAAGCGTGCTGCGCGAAGGCGGCGTGATCGCCGACGGCTTTGATGCCGAACTCGATGAACTGCGCGCGTTGCAAAACAACTGCGGCGAATTTTTGCTGGCGCTCGAAACGCGCGAGAAAGCGCGCACCGGCATCAACACGTTGAAGGTCGAGTACAACCGCGTGCATGGGTTTTATATCGAAGTCTCGCGCGCGCAAAGCGAAAAAGTGCCGGGCGATTACCGCCGCCGGCAGACGCTGAAAAACGCAGAGCGTTACATCACCCCCGAATTAAAAACCTTCGAGGACAAGGCGCTGTCGGCGCAGGATCGCGCGCTGGCGCGCGAAAAACTGCTGTATGAAAAGCTGCTCGACGAGCTTGCGCCGCACATACCCGCGTTGCAAAAAATCGCGTCCGCCCTCGCCGAACTCGATCTGTTGGCCACGTTTGCCGGACGTGCCGCCGCGCTGGACTGGTGCGCGCCGCGCTTCACCAGCGAGCCCGTGATCGAAATCGACGCCGGGCGGCACCCGGTGGTGCAGGCGCAGGTCGATCCCTTCATCCCGAACGATGCACGGCTCTCGCCCGTGCGCCGGATGCTGCTTATCACCGGCCCCAACATGGGCGGTAAATCCACCTACATGCGGCAGGTGGCGTTGATCGTGTTGCTGGCGCATTGCGGCTCATTCGTGCCGGCCACGCGCGCGACGCTCGGCCCGGTGGATCAGATATTCACACGCATCGGCGCGGCGGATGATCTGGCGGGCGGGCGCTCCACCTTCATGGTCGAAATGACCGAAGCCGCTTATATTCTGCATCACGCCACGCCGAAAAGCCTGGTGCTGATGGACGAAATCGGTCGCGGCACCTCCACTTTTGACGGCCTGGCGCTGGCATGGGCGATCGCGCGTCACCTGGTGGAAAAAAGCCGCTGCTATTCCTTGTTCGCCACGCACTACTTTGAATTGACCGAACTTGCCGTGCGCTTGCGGGAAGTGGCCAATGTGCATTTCGACGCGGTGGAGCACAAGGATCACATTGTTTTTCTGCACAGCGTGGAAGAAGGACCCGCCAATCGCAGCTACGGCTTGCAGGTCGCGCAACTGGCGGGCGTGCCTTCCAGCGTGATCCGCGCCGCGCGCCGCAACCTCGCCGAACTCGAAGAAAAAAGTTCAGCCGCCACGCCGCAACGCGATTTGTTTTCCAACGCCACCGTCGCGGTGGAGCCGCAAGCCGCGGCGGAGCATCCTTTGCTCGGTGCGTTAAGAGTGGTTGATCCCGACGCGCTCACGCCACGCGAAGCGCTGGAACTGGTCTACCGGCTGCGTAAAACACTTGATGCATAAACAATTTTTATTCAATAAAAACAAATAGTTACGAAACATTAACGCCGGCAGCATGACACGCATCGCACGTTTGCTTTTAGCGCTACTGCTGTGCGCGGCCAGCCACGCCATCGCGGCGGGTTTCACCTTTGCGGCGTTCGGCGACGCACCCTACACGGCAGCCGAAGAAGCGCAGTTCACCCGCATTATCGCGGCGATGAATCGCGAACCGCTCGCGTTCGTCATCCACGCCGGTGATTTCAAGAGTGGATGGGCGCCCTGCACGGATGCGTTGTATGTCCAGCGCCGCGACGGGTTCGCGCAGTCGCAACACCCGCTGATTATCGTGCCCGGCGACAATGACTGGACCGATTGCTGGCGGCCATCGAGCGCGCCGAGCGATCCGGTCGAGCGCCTGCAACAATTGCGCCAGTTGTTTTTCGCGCACGGCCATGCGCTGGGCCAGCGCAAAATCGCGCTCGCGCGGCAAAACGCGGCATACCCTGAACACGCACGATGGGAACACGGCGGCGTGGTGTTCGCCACCCTCAACGTCCCCGGCGGCGACAACAATGCGCGGCTGCCGCGGGAATCCGCCGCCCGCACCAACGCCGTGAATGCGTGGATCGCGGAAACCTTTCGCGCGGCACGCACGCAGTCCCGCGGCGCGGTGGTGCTGACAATGCAGGCAAACCCGTGGTCGCTCGGCGGCGGCGTGCGGCGCGGCTACCAAGGCATCATGGCGACGATCACGCGCGAAACGCTGCGCTTTGACGGCGAAGTGCTATTGATACACGGCGACACGCATCGCCAGCGCATTGATAAGCCGCTGATCGATCCACGCACCCGCAAACCGTTACCCAACTTCACGCGACTGGAAGTGTTCGGCAGCCCGCAAGTGAATTGGCTGCGCGTGCAGGTCAGCCGTCAAAATGGACGGTTCGGTTTCTCGGTGACGCCCGGCAGCCCTTGATAAAAACGCAAGCATGAAAAAGTAATCCGGAGACGCCCATGACGGTTTATTCCGTCACCCGAAAATCTAGTGATGATGCCCGTGCGCCCCATGCACATGCCCGTGCGTCAATTCTTCCTGGGTCGCCGCGCGCACCTCGGCTATCACGCACTGAAAATTGAGCGTCTGTCCGGCGAGCGGGTGGTTGCCATCGACCACCACTTTGTCATCGGCGATATCGGTGACGGTATAGATGACTGTCTCGCCCTGCCTGGCGGATTCGCCTTCAAACTGCATGCCGACATCGATTCCCGCGGGGAATTTGTCGCGCGTTTCGACGCGCACCAATTCGGCGTCGTATTCGCCGAAAGCGTCGCCCGGCGGCAGATGAATGCGGCAGGTCTCGCCCACGGCTTTGCCGTCGAGCGCTTTTTCCACCAGCGGAAATATTCCCGAAAAGCCGCCGTGCAGATACACCAGCGGCGGCTCGGCTTTCTCAATCAACTTGCCGTCGCCATCGTAAAGCTCGTACGAAAGCGACACGACGGTATTCTGCCCAACATTCATTTCACGTTTCCCTTGAATAATTTTTTGACTCTGTCCAGCACTTCCGCCGCGTGCCCCCGCGGACTGACGCCATACATCGCATGCCTGACCACGCCCTCGCGGTCAATGATGAAAGTCGAGCGCTGAATGCACATTTTCTTTTTGCCGGCGTACTCCTTTTCGTGGAGCACGCCATAGCGGTCGCAGACTTCGCCTTCCACGTCCGCCAGCAATTGTACCGCCAACCCATGCTTGTCGCGAAACGTGCAGTGCGATTCACAATCGTCCATGCTCACGCCGAGCACCACCGCCTTCAAACTTGCAAACGCATCGTCGCGGTCGCTGAATTCGATGGCTTCCATGGCGCAGGCCGGATTATCGTCGCGCGGATAAAAATACAGCACGACAGTGTGCTCCTGGAAATTCGCCAGGCTCACGAAATTCATATCGGCGTCGGGCAATTCAAATCCCGGCGCGGGCCGTCCCGGTTCCAGTGGCAGCATGGCGGACCTCGGTTTTTACTTCGACCAACACCGCAGTACCTGTTCATCAACCGCACTGAATTGTAGCGGAATTTTCCGCGCCCCATCACGGCGCCCCGGCGCGCCGGGGCTTTTTACCCGCCGGCAAGGCGGCGTTTATAATCGGCGCCATGACACACCCGCCCGCACACCCGCTTGGCGAATTATCTCCCGCGGCCTTTCTGCGCCGTCACTGGCAGAAGCGTCCGCTGTTCGTGCGCGATGCCGTTGCGCGTTGCGGCGAATGGTTACAGCGCGACGCGCTGTTTGAACTCGCCTCGCGCGAGGAAGTGGAGTCGCGCCTTGTCACGCGCGCGCGCGGCCGCTGGCGCGTCGAGCACGGCCCGTTTCGCCGCGATGCGCTGCGGCGCATGCCCGCGCGCGGCTGGACCTTGCTGGTGCAGGGCGTCGATCAATGCCTCCCCGAAGCGTCGCGGCTGCTGCAACGGTTTTCGTTTATTCCGCATGCGCGGCTGGATGATTTGATGGTGAGCTATGCCGCGCCCGGTGGCGGCGTCGGGCCGCATTTCGACAGTTATGACGTTTTTTTGTTGCAGGGCGCGGGCACGCGCCACTGGCGCATCAGCGCGCAAAAAGACCTCACGCTCATCGACAATGCGCCGCTGCGTATCCTGAAAAACTTTCAGCCCGAGTACGACTGGCAGGTCGCGCAAGGCGACCTGTTGTATTTGCCGCCGCGCTGCGCGCACGATGGCGTTGCGCTGACGCCATGCATGACGCTATCGGTCGGCTTTCGCACACCGCGCAAGCAGGAGCTGGCGGCCAACTTTCTCGACTACCTTCAGGATCACCTGACGCTTGACGGCTTGATCGAAGATGCCGGCCTGCCGCTGCAAAAACATCCGGGTGAACTGCCCGCCTTCCTCGTCGATAAGTTTGCGCGCGTGCTGAAAAACATCCGCTGGCGCAATGCGGATGTATGGCGCTTCGCCGGCTGCCACCTGACCGAACCGAAGCCGCAAGTGGTGTTTCAGCGCCCGCGCCGCGCGCTGGGACTGGACGAATTTACCCGGCGCGTGATGAAGCAGGGCGCATGGCTTGCGTTGCCCACGCGCGCGCTATTTGCAGGCACACGGATTTTTATCAATGGCGAATGCCATATGATCGAGCGCGGGCATCGCGGTGAAATGGTGCGGCTGGCCGACACGCGCGAAGTGCCGGCATTCACGCCCGGAATGGCTACCGCGCGGTTGCTGCATGCGTGGTATTGCGCGGGCTACATTCATGTCTGAGCAGACGCCCGGCGCGCTGCCCATGGCGCGCTACCGGCGCTTTGAAAGCTTTCGCGAGTACGAAGCGCTGCTGGATGCGATGGTGCCGCGCACCGAATCGGTGATTCGCGTGTTTGAACGTGTTCTGCCCCCCGCGTGGAACACCGCATCGCGTACCGAATTGCTACGCCAGTTTCTGCTGAAAGACCGCACCAACAAGCTGCTGATCGTTCTGCACCAAACCGGCAACATCGCGCGCGGCCTGCCGCAGCTGGTTCAACTGACCGTGCAATTCGGGCACGCGGTAAAAATCCGCCAGACGCCCGACATGGCGCATCATATCTACGACCCTTTTGTGGTGTTTGACGCCAGCCACTACCTGCACCGCTTTCATCACGCGCACATGCGGGCGGCGGAAGGCAGCCACGATGTGGAAGGAACGCAACCGCTGCTGGAGCGGCATGCGGAATTGTGGGAGGTTTCGACCCCGGTGATACTGGCCAGCGTGAGCGGGCTTTAATCGCCGGAAAAACAACCCTTTATATGGACATTTCTGCCTGGTTCGGGGTAAAATCTCGCCCGCTTCAACCTCCACTGGCTCACTAGACACTTCAGGCTATGCAGGCTATGGGGTCAGATGAAGTGGTTGCAACGTACGATGTAATGCAATAAGTAGTAAGTAGATAAGCAATTAAGTAACAACCCAGTAGTAATTACCCGGTCAGACTTAAGCTGACTATTGGTTTCGATCATTTGGTCCCGATCATTTGGTCTCGATCATTTGGTTTCAATTATTTTTCACCTTCGAAGGGATTTAAACACCATGAAATATTCATTTATTCTCGCCGCCCTTATGGCCGTTGGCATTACCGCTTGCGGCGACAAGCCCACCCCGCCGCCGGCTCCCAAGGTTGATGCACCCGCCGCCACGCCGGCGCCGGTTGCCGCACCGGCCGCCGCACCCGCCCCTGCTGCCGATGCCGCGAAAGCCGCTGATGCACCCAAGGACGGCGCTGCGCCTGCTGCCGCTCCGGCCGCTGATGCAGCCAAAGGCGCCGCTGACGCGCCTAAAGGCGCAGCAGACGCCGCCAAAGACAAAATGGGCGATGCGAAAGACAAAGCCATGGAAGTCGCCAAAGGCGCCGCTGCCGGCGCAGTTGCTGGCGCGAAAGACGGCGGTGTTGCCGGCGCCACCTCTGGCGCAGCCAAAGGCGGCATGGACGCAATGAAGAAGTAATAACACTTCATTCGGTAATAAAAAAACCGGCCCCTGATTCAGGGGCCGGCTTTTTTTCGTCTGCTGTTTTTATTTTTCAGGTTGGCAGGAATACCCATCAACTGATTTCTCTCCAGCCGAAGCCCGTTTCCTGTGTGGCGACGCCGATCCAATCATCGTTGCAGCCCAGCGCCGCGGCCAGCGCGCGCCGTGCCAGCGCCGGTGTATTGTTTTTCGCCGACAGGTGCGCTGCGATCACATGCTGCATGCGCCCCGGCGTGCCGGCGGTCTCGTGTGCCGCCGCCAGCGCGCTCAACAAGCCCGATGCCGCGCCGTTATCGAGATGCCCCATACGCCCGGAGATGCGTTGCTTGAGGCTGAAGGGGTAGGCGCTGTTCATCAACAAGTCGAGATCATGGTTGCATTCAAGCACCAGTGCATCCACGTCCGACAGCATCTTCTCGATGTGCGTGGTGGATGCCCCCGTGTCGGTCAACACCCCGAGCGATTTATCGCCATCGCCGAACACGAACTGTGCCGGTTCGCGCGCGTCGTGCGGCACCGGAAAAGGGCGCAGTTGAATATCCCCCACCGGCAGCGGCGTGTGGCTATCGATAATATTTACCTCCACGTCCCTGAAGCGCGCAACCCCGCTGGCCATTAACGTGCCGTGCGTGAGATAGACGGGAATATCATGCTTGCGCGCAAAGCGCGCAACACCGCCCACGTGGTCGTCGTGTTCGTGGGTAACGACGATGCCGTTGATTGCGTCAGGGGTCAGCGCCAACCGCGCCAGCCGCTTACTGGTGTCGGCAAGACCGAAGCCGCAATCCAGCATCAGATGGGTGTTCCCGGCGTGAACGATCAGTCCGTTGCCTTCGCTACCACTGCCCAGCGACGCAAAACGCATACGCTAATGCGGCTGAAACAGGAAGCGCGGCGGTTGCAATACGGGGCCGCGCGTCTCCGGCACCCTGGTTTTACACCTCACGCCTCACGCCTCACGAACTGGACACCTACTTCAACTGATCGTAGAGCAGCGTCAATATCCGGTCAGACGTGGCGGATTGTTCCTGCCGCCCTTCTTTGGTCAGCACGTTGACTTCGGTGCCCGTATCGATGTCTTTGACGATGATCTGGTATTGCTCGTTCTTCTTGACCGTGGAACCGCCCCAGAATTTCAGGCCGCCGACCATTTTGCCGAAAAACCCCTGTTTATCGTCCGTCGTTTTGACATCGGTTTCGGGGTCGATATAGCGCACAAAATACAGTCCCTTGCTGCGATCACGATCTTCGACGGTGAAGCCCACGCGATCCAGCGCCAGGCCGACGCGGCGCCAGGCGCGATCAAACGGCTCGTTCAGCATGAGCTTGCCGCCGCCGCTTTGTTTGGCGAGCGATGCGCGCGGCGTCTCTGCCGACGCGGTAGCCACCTGTTGTTTCGCGCGCGCTTCCTGCACGCCGAAGCGCGTCATCAGGCGGCGCAGCATTTCGGCTTCGAGTTCGGGATCGGCCGGACGAGGCTGCCATTTGGTCGAATCCTTGGTATCCACTTCGACCATGCCGCGATGGCTGACATAGATCTCGGTGCTGCCGGTGGCGCCCCGCTCCAGCCGGGTGCGGAACTTGTCGCGCTCGCCGGTGGCGTACACCGTATCGAGCAACCGGCCCAGCGTTCTGCGAATAAACCCGTCATCGATTTTGGCGCGGTTCTCCGCCCAGTCGGTCTCCATCACACCGGCTTCCGGAATTTCAACGTTCACGATAAAACCGACTTCCTGCCAGAAATCCTTCACCACTGGCCACACCTGGGCAGGGTCGCCCTTGACCACCAGCCAGCGCTGCGTGCCCGCACGCTCGACACGCGCCTCGCCGCTGCCCTCCGGCAACACGGCGGCGCCCGCGGTCGACGCCTGCGGACGGCCCGCACGATCTTTGTTGTAATCCGAAAAAGTCGCCGTACCTTTGGGATTGATATCGGGCACTGTAAAACGGTCATCGGCGCTGGGGCGCGTCAGATCGGGCGGGATTTCGAGCGGCGGCAGTTTGCCCGCCGATTTATATTCTATTTTTTTGTTCGGCATCTCGATGGTGCCGCACGCCGCCAGCAGCGCACCCGCCGCGATACAGCAAAGCGCCTGCACAAAGGGAACTACTCTCATGGTAAACCTCACTCGCTTATATTTCGCATGTCGTGCGTTTTGTCGATCGGACATATAACTGCCAACTACCCGCGGATGAAACTACCCGGGGATGCCCGCCTGCCGCATCGCATCGCGCACCCGCTCGTAACAGGCGGGGGACAGCGGCGTCAGCGGCAAACGGATGCCGTCCTGAATCAAACCCATCTGCCGCACGGCCCATTTCACCGGGATCGGATTGGCCTCGCAGAACAAATGTTGATGCAGGCCCAGCAGCCGGTCATTGATTTCGCGCGCCTGGGCAATGTTGCCCGCCAGCGCCGCGACGCACAGTTCGTGCATCGCCTTCGCCGCCACGTTGGCCGTGACCGAAATCACGCCATCCCCGCCGAGCAGCATCAAGGGCAAGCCGGTGGCGTCATCGCCGCTGAACAGCATGAAGCCCTTGGGCTTGCGCCGGATCAGATCCGAGCCGCGTTCCAGATTGCCGGTAGCGTCTTTGATGCCGACAATATTGGGCACCTGCGCCAGGCGCAGCACCGTGTCATTGTGCATATCGGCCACCGTACGGCCCGGCACGTTATACAGTATTTGCGGAATATCCACCGCTTCGGCAATCGCCTTGAAATGCCGATACAGCCCTTCCTGCGTGGGCCGGTTGTAATAGGGCACCACTGACAGACTCATATCCGCGCCGGCCTTTTTTGCGTAGACGGACAGCTCAATCGCCTCGCGCGTGGAATTTGCACCGGTGCCCGCGATCACCGGAATACGCTTCGCCACGTGATCGACCGCAGTTTTGATGAGCAGGCAATGCTCATCGTGATCCACCGTCGGCGACTCGCCGGTGGTGCCGACCACTACGATGCCATCGGTGCCTTCGCGGATATGCCAATCCAGCAGCTTGCGGAAGGCGTCCAAGTCCAGCGCGCCATCCTCGCGCATCGGCGTAACAATCGCCACCACACTACCCTTCAAGCTACCCTGCGATACAACCATCTCTTTGATTTTCCTGAATAAAATAGCAATAGACACGCGCCGAATCGGGCATTTTACCCGAAGACAGGCCAAACGGGGTTATGGGTCTGACTACGCCACGCGGGAATGGTTGCAGTGCGCGCCGCGGCGCACCGGGAATCGCACCAGGAATCACACCAGGAACAGGGCCCGATGCAACTTGCCGTCAGCGGCGATCAGCCGCGCTGGGACTGGTAAAACCGCGTCAGAAAGTCATCCCCATCCGAAGCGGCGGCGTCTGCCAGCATTTCGCAGACGCGCGTCACCGGCTCCGCGATCACATGGACCACCGGGGTCCAGTTGGCGCACAGAACCTCGATACCGTAGTGGTCGAGGCCGGAAGCAGCGCAGGTGAGGGTGGGAATGTCCATGTTCGCCAAGGTTAAGCAGCGCGAAAATTGCAGCGCTTGCCATGGTTAACGAACCATTCGGCGATTCGGTTGAATCCATTTTCAGATTATTTGCACTGCGTTCATGCTGCTGCCCGCATCGCGCAAAGTCGCTGCACCACCGCCGGTTTGGGCGACGTCACGGTCAGGTCTTCATAGGCAAGCACGCGCAACCGCCCCAGCGCCAGCTCCAGCAATTCGCCCGGTCGCAACAGGAATGCGGGGTTCGACGGGCGGCCAAAATGCTCGTTACCGAGCGCAAAGGTTTCGTAAATCAGCAACCCGCCCGGTGCCAGCGCCTCCAGCAAGCGGGGAAACAAGGGCCGGTGCAGGTAGTTGGTGACGACGACGACGCCAAACGTCCGTCCGGCATAGGGCCACAGTGCGGCTTCGAGGTCGGCGCATCGCGTATTGATATTCTGCACCCCGGCCAACCCGGCCAGCGCCGCAGCGTCACGATCCACGGCCTCGACAACGTGCCCCCGCCCGGCAAAATAGCGCGCGTGCCTGCCGCCGCCACAGGCCAAGTCCAGCACCGTGCAAGCCGCGGGAGCCGTTGGGGCCGTTGGAGCCATGGCCGCCCAGCGAACGACCCATGCCGAAGGCGCATCAAGCGAGTGCGGTTCAATTCGCGGGTTTTGTGTTTGCATATCGGGCATTATAGGGCGCTGCTAAAATAACCCGGCTTTCCGGGCGCGCCCGGCGGCCATGGCGGATCACCTACCCAGCGCTTGTAACGTATTGCCATATAATACTTAACTATATGTTTTTAAAGGATAATTTATGAGGCAACTC
>JANPOH010000226.1:0-21222 GCA_031427895.1 Betaproteobacteria bacterium | reverse complement strand
GGCAGTGGTATGCGTATTGGGCCGACGATTTGAAGCAGGCCGCTTGAGCAACTTCAGACATCAGTTTGAATCGCACCCCGCGGCTTGAGTCAGACATGCGATCAAGCGCAAGGATGCTATATTGAAAGACTTGACCTCTTTGTTTCACGAATTCAACCACGGAGGTAAACCCCATGTTTGCTGCAATCCGGCGTGCCGCGTGCCGTATCCCCATGGGAGCCATCGCCCTTGCCGCGCTGTCAGGCGCGGGCGGCGTGGCAGCGCAACCGTATCCCAACAAGCCGATAAGACTCTTCGTCGGCTTTCCGCCCGGTGGCGGCTCCGACGCGCTGGCGCGGATGTTGGGCGCGGCACTGCCCGAGAAGTTGTCGCAGCAAATTCTGGTGGATAACCGGCCGGGCGCAAACACCATCCTCGCCACTGAGTATGTCAAAAGCCAGCCGGCGGATGGATATACGCTGCTGTTCGTGTCGGCGTCGTTCTCGATCAACCCCAGTCTGTACAAACTGAGCTACGACATCGAGAAGGATTTTTCGCCGGTGACGGTGGTGGCGATGGTGCCGCTGTTGCTGATTACGCACAACAGCATCCCCGTGAAAAACGTGAAGGAATTGATTGCACTCGCCAGGGCGCAGCCCGGCAAGCTCAACTACGCATCGTTCGGCATCGGCAGCGCCGCGCATCTTGCCGGCGAAATGATGTTGAGCATGACGGGCACTGACATGCTGCACGTGCCGTACAAAGGCAGCGCGCCCGCCATCGCCGATGTGCTGGGCGGGCGCGTGGCGATGATGATGCCGGGCATCGGCTCGGCGATCCATCTGACAAAGCAGGGCAAGTTACGCGCGATTGCGGTGTCTACGGCAAAACGCGCGACGGGCGCGCCGGACATTCCGACCATTGCGGAATCCGGTATTCCCGGTTTTGACGTGGCGACATGGGAGTCGATTCAGGCGCCTGCCGGCACGCCGCCGGAGGCAGTCGCCAGATTGAATACGGCGATACGCGAAGCGGTTTCCGGCAACGAATTACGGCAGAAGATGTTGAATCTCGGCTTCGAGCCGGACGCGATGAAGTCCCCCGCCGAGACCGCACAGTTCATCCGCGCCGAGAGGCAAAAATGGGCGCGGCTGGTCAAGGAACGCAATATCAAGGCGGAGTAACGGCAAGTGAGCAAACCCACCGTCACGGTGATCGGCGCGGGCATCGTCGGTGTGTGTTCGACACTGTGGTTGCAGCGCGCGGGTTTTAACGTCACGCTGATCGATGCCGGCGCGGTCGGCGAAGGCGCATCCTTTGGCAACGCCGGCAACATCAGCCCCGGCAGCGTGGTGCCGTATATGATCCCCGGCATTTGGCGCCAGGCGCCGGGATGGCTGCTCAATCCCGAAGGCCCGCTGGCGGTGCGCCCCGGTTATTTTCTGAAAGTGTTGCCGTGGCTGATGACGGCGGTGAAATCGGCCACCGAAGAAGCCGCGCTGCGCACCTCGCGCGCGATGCACGCGCTGCACGGCGGCACGCTGGAAGCCTACGATGTCTTGACGCGCGGCACCGACGCCGAAGGGCTGATCGAATTGTCCGGACAGCTTTTTGTATCGGAAAAACCCGATGCGGCGGCGGGTTCCGCGCTGGCGCAACGTATGCGCGCCGAGGCAGGAGTTAAAACCGTGCCGCTGGACTGGATGGAAATACGCGAACTCGAACCGTCGCTCGCGCCGATTTTCAAGAGCGGGATGTTGTTGCCGGACAACGGGCGCTGCAAAAACCCGCACCAGTTGGTGAAGGCGCTCGCGGCTGCCGCCGAACGCAATGGCGCGACAATACTGCGCGGCAAGGTGGCAGGTTTTCAAACCGAGGGCAAGGCGGTGCGGGGCATCCTCATCGACGGCACCGCAACACCCGTGGAGCGCGTGGTGATCGCCGCCGGCGCGGCATCGCGCGCGCTCGCCGCGAATCTCGGCACATCACTGCCGCTGGAAGCCGAGCGCGGCTACCACATCACGATCGCCGATCCGGGCGTTGCACCGCGTCTTCCGGTGACCCACACCGATTGCAAATTCGTCTGCTCGCCGATGAACATGGGCTTGCGGCTTGCCGGCACGGCGGAATTCGGCGGCATCGATGCCAAGCCCAACTGGCAACGCGCCGAACTGCTGAAAACACAGGCGCAACGCATGTTCCCCGGCGTGCGGCTCGACAAGGTAACGCGCTGGAGCGGCAATCGCCCCAGTCTGCCGGACGGCTTGCCGGTGCTGGGGGCGGCGCCGAAATTCGACAACGCATACTTCGCTTTCGGCAACTCGCATTTCGGCATGTCCGCCGGCCCGGTCATGGGCAAGGTCATCGCCGAGATCATCGCGGGCAAAAAGCCCGGCGTTGATGTCACGCCGTTCAACCCTGCGCGTTTTGGTCACTGAGCCATGATGAAACTACGTTGCTTCAGGATAACCCGGGTGGGCGCGTCCTTGGTGCCCACGCGCTGCGGAGTTGCACGTGTGAGGCAGCGTGGGCAAAACAAACAGCGTTTTGCCCACCCTACGTTCTACGCGGGCGTGATGTTGATGGCAGCGTGCGCCAGCACAACCGCACAGGATTACCCCGTGCGGCCGATACGCATCATCGTGCCGTTCACCGCGGGCGCCGGTGTCGATATCGTCGCGCGCGCGGTCGGGGTGTCTCTCACCGAGGCCTGGAAGCAGTCGATGGTGATCGATAATCGCCCCGGCGCGGGCGGTACTATCGCTGGTGAACTGGTGGCACGGGCGAACCCCGACGGCTACACCCTGATGCTGGGCAACGTGAGTACGCTGGCGATTGCGCCCGCGCTGAATCCGAAACTGAGCTACCAGCCGCTGCGCGATTTCGCGCCGATCACGCTGATCACCAACAGCGAAAACGTGCTGGTGCTGCATGCGTCGGTGCCGGCCACGTCGGTGAAGGAACTCATCGCTTATGCCAAGGCGAATCCACGCAAACTGAATTACGGCTCGTCGGGCAGCGGCACGAGTTCGCATCTGGGCGGCGCGATGTTTGCATCGATGGCGGGCGTGGAAATGACGCATGTGCCGTACAAGGGCAGCGGGCCGATGCTGACGGATTTGCTGGCGGGCCAATTGCAATTGTCTTTTTCGTCGGTGCCGACGGCGTTGCAGCATATCAAGTCGGGCCGCCTGCGGGCGCTGGCGGTGACGCTGCTTGCGCGCTCCGCCACGTTGCCGGATCTGCCCACGGTGCAGGAAACGGCGGGCCTTAAAGGTTTTGAAATTTCGTTGTGGCAGGGCATCGTCGCACCCGTCGCCACGCCGCGCGCGATTGTGCTGAAACTCAATCAACAAATCGCCGCCAGCCTGCGTACACCTGATTTGAAAAACAAACTCACCGCGCAGGGCATGGAAGTGGTGGGCAACTCACCGGAGCAATTCGCCGCTTACATCCGCGATGAAATCGAGAAGTGGACGAAAGTGGTTAAGAGTAGTGGTGCGCGCAGTGATTGAGTGCTTAAAATATCCAATAAAAACAACAAGTTACTATAAGGCAGTCGCGTAATCCTAACTCCGCGTGTGTTTTCGCAGGGTGCGCTCTACGCTTATTCTCTGATCATGGGCCAGTATTTCTCTATCTTCCACCATGGCTCTGGCGCTGGGACTACGGAACGTAGTGTGGCCAGTAGTTCGTAGTAGGCTTTTTCATCAAGTTTTGTCCATGCGGTTGCGCGCCAAGTCGTCTTATGCGGAGAATTTTCGAACGAATCCGCAAGCTTCCGGAGTAGAAGGCTGTCAATGGGCGGGTGCGCAACGGCAGCAAGTCTACTTTTCGAACGCGCTCCAATAATGACCATTGCTTTGAGGTAAACAGCGACCAGCTTTGCAGCACGACCATAGGTGACGTTTTTAATTTTTTTGTTCGAGAGAAACTTAACTATCGCATTGCACCACTTTCGATGATGGGAGTTAAATGTTTTAGCGTCCGTTTCAGTTGATTTTGATTCCGCGAGAAATTTTCGGATGCAGGTTGACTCCAGTGCGTCTCGTAGGTTTTCCGTTGTCGTAAAGCCGCGTTGCGTCGCCCGGGCGCTTGCCCAGACTGCGAAGCGATGACAGTGTTCGAAATGGTCGTATGGCATTTGTGTCGCTAAACCCCCAGCGCATAACAAGGCCGTCGCGGATCCGCCGCACCTTCCAGCAATCCGTTTTCTTCATTGACGCGTATCGCGCACACCGCCCCCGCGCGCCACTCGACTGCCGGCCACGGCGCAACTTTGTGCCCCAGTTTCGCGAGCTGATCCGTCACGCTTTTATCAAAACGCGCTTCAAGATTCAGCCGTCCCGGATGATAGGCATGCGGCGCCGATGAACTCGGATAGCTGTAACTCGCGAAGCGCGGCGCTTCGACGGCGGCCTGCGGTTCCATGCCGAACACCACGATGTTGAGAAACACTTGCGTCATGGCTTGAGGCTGGATGTCGTTGCCGGGCGAGCCGAACGGCATCAGCAGTTTGCCGTCTTTCAGTGCCATGGCCGGATTCGGCGTGAGGCGCGGGCGTTTGCCCGGCGCGAGCGCTGCCGGATGTGCGGGATGGGTCCATGACTGCGAGCCGCGTGATGACGGGCAGAACCCGGTGCCGGGAATCACGGGTGTCGCGCTGGAGCCATCGCTGGGGGTAGCGGAAAACGCGTTGCCGTGGCGATCCACTACGCTGACATACGAAGTGTCCGGCGGCGGATTCGGATCGCCCGGTGTCGCGCTGGGCAACGGTATCGCTGGCGGAAAGCCCGCGATGTCACCGGCGTTGGGCATCCCCGGCGCGGCAGCGTCGGCGCGGATCAGTTTGCGGCGTTCAGCGGCGTACTCCTGCGACAGTAATATTTCGAGCGGCACTTTGACGAATTTCGGATCACCGTAGTAACGGTGACGGTCGGCAAATGACAGTTTCAAGGCCTCGGTAAGCGTATGCACATAGGCCGCAGAGTTGTGGCCCATCGCTTTCAAGTCGAAGCCGGACAGCAGGTTCAGCGTTTGCGGCAACACCGGCCCCTGCGTCCACGGGCCGCAGGCGTAGACATCAATGCCGTGAAAATGGGTGCTGACCGGTTTTTCAAAACTCACCTCGTACGCGGCGAGATCGTCGGCTGTCACCCAGCCGCCGTTGTCCTTGTGATACTTGGCGATTTTTTGCGCGATGTCTCCCTTGTAAAACGCATCGCGCGCGGCCTGTAATCCTGCCGCGCGGCCTTTGTTTTTATGCGCGGCTTCTTCATCGGCCATGTATTGCAGCGATGCCGCCAACTCGGTTTGCACAAAACGCTCACCGACATGCGGCGGACGCCCCTTCGGCAAGAATACCGCCGCGCTCGACGGCCAGCGCTGGTAACTGTCCACGTGATCAGCGATATATTCCTGCATGAACGCATGCATGGCAAAACCCTCGCTCGCCAGCCGAGTGGCTTCGCGTGCCACTTCGCCAAAGCTCATCGTGCCGTAGCGTGCTAGCGCCATGATCCACGACGCCGGCGCGGCGGGCATCACAGTGCGCAGGATGCCCGGTGGCATTTTGCCGCCATGGTGGTCGTGAAAGTATTGCAGCGATGCGGCCTTGGGCCAGGTGCCGAGTCCGTCTATGTTGACGATCTCGCGTTTATCGGCGAGGTAAATCATGATCGGCGCGACCCCGGCGAAATTCACGCGGTCGGTTTGCAGGATGCCCAGCGCCATGCCCGCCGCGACGCCTGCGTCGATCGCATTGCCGCCGGCTTCGAGGATTTGAAAACCGGCGTGCGCGGCGGAGTAGTGGCCGGCCGAGATCATGTGTTTCTGGCCGGTGATGGTGGGGCGGTAAGCCGACATGGTGTTTGCCTTTTTATAAACCTACGGCGTCGTTGCGTGTGGCAACGTCCATCGCCGCCAGATCGCCCACGGTGACAGGCTTTATCGGTGGACGAATACGATAATAGCCGACCTCTCTCACCGGCACGTGACGGCTCTCGGCAATCATTTCGACAACCGTGAGCCCGCACAGGCGGCCCTGACATGGCCCCATGCCACAGCGCACGAAGGACTTCATCTGGTTAGGGCCCGGACAGTTTTGCTCGGTCACCAAGCGGCGAATTTCTCCGGCGCGTACTTCTTCGCAGCGGCACACAATGGTATCGGCGTCGGGCGGCGTGATCCAATGTTGCGCCGGGCGATACAAGGCATCGAGAAACGGCCGTGCCGCTCGATGTTGGGATAGAGTCGATCTAAACTCGCTAATGTTGATATTGAATTCATCGACACCTACCTTCCCGAGGTCATATGCCGCGGTGCAGGCTGCGATGTGCCCCATGGCCTCCGCGCCCTTGGCGCCCACAATGCCGCCGGCGTCTCCCGCTACCAGTATCGATGGAACCGAGCTGCGTCCCCAGTCGTCCAGTGTGGGACGATAGCAGCGTTGTGCCTCATCCCATGCATGTGCGAGGTTGATTGACCACGCCAGATTACCATTCGGCACCACGCCCTGGTGCAAGAACACCAGGTCAACAGGCTCGCGATGGGTTTTACCGTTGCACACGAACTCGATCTCGCGCGCCTGCGTATCGCCCTTGATCGCAAGGTGTGTCACGTCTTTATGCATGGGAATGCCGGCAGCTTTTAATTCGCGCAGCAGCGCGAGGCCTTTGCCGAGATAGCCGGGCGCGAACAGAAACCCTGGCAGGTGCGGCAGCGCAGCCCAGCGATTGAAGGTTGTTTCGAGTATTGCCGCAGGCTTTAAGCCTGCCCGCACCAGTTGTGCCGCGAGCAGCAGCAACAGCGGGCCGCAGCCCGCGAGTACGAACCGACCGCCGCTGGTGTTGGGCGCAAGTCCGTTGGCTTTCAGCAGGGTTTGGCCCGCGCCACACGTTAGCACGCCCGGTAGCGTCCAGCCGGGCACCGGCATGGGGCGCTCCATGGCGCCGACGGTGATCAGAACTTTTTTCGCATTGAGGATGCCTGCGGTTCCATGGCGTTTGTAGAACACGCGGTTACCGACTTCAACGGGTTCGACTTGCCACACCTGCGCGCTGTCGAAATAATCGCTGCGGGCATTGCGAAACGCGCGCGTGAGATTCAGTCCCGCAGCGTAGTCCGGCCCGAGAACATCCAAGTGCCGTGGGCGCGTCGCGGCGAGCCGTTCGATGCCGCGATAGATTTGTCCGCCCGGCTCGGGCTGCTCGTCCAGCACCACCGTGTTAAGGCCGAGTTCCGCCGCCGCGGTCGCAGCGGTCATGCCCGCCGGTCCGGCGCCGATGATAGCAAGGTCGCAGGCGGCGCTCACGCCTGCACCTCGCGTTTACCGTGTTGTGTGTTGATACGCATCCCTTCCGTCACGGTAACCAGACAACCTTGCTGATTGGGCTCGCCGTTGATCTCCATCAGGCACTCAAAGCACACACCCATCATGCAATACGGCGCACGGTTTTCACCGCTGATGGCGGTGGTGCGGGTTGCGCCGGTGCCGTGCAGCAGCATCGCAGCGGCAGCTGTAAAACCCGGTGGCACGCCGACGGTGTCACCATTGATGATGACGGTCAGCCGCTCGGCGGGCGTATCAGGCAGCAGCGCGAACATCGAAACGCTCGGTAGAAAATCGGCTGAGTTCCGGCGGCAACGCGCCGTCGATGACGTACTGTGCGTAGTGCAGGGCGTGGGCTGCGGCGAGCGTGACGCCGCTGTGGCAGGTGCAGACGAAGGCGCCGGGAAATTCACGCGACTGTTCATAAATTGGCAAGCCGTCGGGCGCCATCACGCGCAGCGCGCCCCAGGTGCGCACGACGCGCACATTGCGCAGGAAGGGAAAGGTTTTTACCGCGCGTTCGGCCAGCGTACGCACAATTTCCGGCGAGGTGGCGTCGTCGAAACCGGCTTCTTCACGCGACTCCCCGATCATGATGGTGCCTTCGACGGTTTGGCGGATCATCAGCGTGGGCATGGGCAGCACCGGCTGCAAGCGCTCGGTGACGATAATTTGTCCGCGCAGCGGCCGCACCGGCACGTTGAGACCGAGCATCGCGCCCAACGCCTTGTTGCCCAGGCCCGCACCCAGCACCAGGCGCGGCGCGGAAAATGTCTCGCCATGCGCGGTCACGGAAAAGTGATTGGGCGCTGCGTTGATTTTATCGACGCGTGCATTGGGCACATAACGGCCGCCACGCTTGAGCAACGCAGCGTGCAACGCGCGCAGGGTATACAGCGGATTGGCGTGGCCATCGTAAGCGGTGTACGATGCGCCCACCACGTCAGGCCCAATGACCGGCAACAACTTCTGGAGTGCCGCGTGTGACAGCATCTCATAGTCAAACGGGGTGGGAGCGGATTCGCCGCGCAGTTGCTCCATCAGCCGCCGGCGTTTGTCGAACTCTTCTTCGGTGAGGCAGGGCGTAATACCGCCGGGTCGCTCGTGGCCGGTGGCGATGCCGGTTTCTTCCAGCAGGCTGTTGGAGAATGCACCCCAGTCCTCCGACGAGCGCCGTGTCCAGCGCTGGTATTCCGGCACGCCAAAGCCTTTGCTCTGTACCCACACCAAGCCAAAGTTGCCGCGCGAGGCACGATGCGCGATGTCGCCTTCGTCCAGCACCACGGCTTTTTTACCGCACCGCGCCAAGCCGTAGGCGACAGCGGCACCGACCAATCCACCGCCAACAACGATTGCATCAAAATCAGGCATTGCGAGTTACGCTCTCATCAGTTCGGTTTGATAGACGCCGCTTTCACCACTTTACCCCAGCGCTCATAGTCCGTGCTGAGTTTTGCAAACAGTTGCTCGGGGGTGAGCGTCTCTATTTCCACGCCGGCCGTCACCAGCCTGGATTGAACGTCCGGTGTCGTCACCGCCGCGGCGCAAGCCTGATGCAGCCGCTCGATGATCGCGCGCGGCGTCGCGGCAGGTGCGAGTACCGCGTACCAGGAGCTCACGTCGCCGACAAGAATACGACCATCGTCTTCCCGCTTCCCCTTGATCCGCTGAAACCTTTCCTGCAACGGCCGAAGTAGGGAACAGGATACGAAAAAATCTACATGCGAAACACGCCAAACTGCGTAGCTTCAATCGGCGCGTGCGCCGCCGCAGCCAACCCCAGCGCCAGCACGTGCCGCGTATCGCGCGGCGCGATGACGCCATCGTCCCATAGGCGCGCGCTGGCGTAGTACGCGCTCGATTGCCGTGCGTACTGTTCCAGCACCGGCGCTTTGAACGCGGTTTCTTCCTCGGCGCTCCATGACACCCCATTCTTTTCGAACGCGTCGCGTTTGACTTGCGCCAGCACGCTGGCGGCCTGCTCGCCACCCATCACCGAAATTCTTGCATTGGGCCAGGCCCACAAAAAGCGCGGGCTGAAGGCGCGGCCGCACATGCCGTAATTGCCTGCGCCGAAACTACCGCCGACGATCACGGTGAACTTGGGCACGCGCGCGCAGGCGACAGCGGTGACCATTTTCGCGCCGTCCTTGGCGATGCCGCCGCTTTCGGCCTTGGTCCCGACCATGAAGCCGGTGATGTTCTGCAAAAAAACCAGCGGCACCTTGCGCTGGCAACACAGTTCGATGAAATGCGCGCCCTTCAACGCCGACTCGGAAAATAGTATGCCGTTATTGGCGACGATGCCCACCGGCCAGCCATCGATGCGCGCGAATCCGGTAACCAGCGTCGCGCCGTAGCGTGCCTTGAATTCATCGAACTGCGAACCGTCGGTGATGCGTGCGATGATTTCGCGCACATCAAACGGCGTGCGCGGATTGGCGGGAATCACGCCGTCGAGTTCGGATGCGTCGAGCAGTGGCGCATAAGGTGTCTCGCGAAATGTATGTAACTTATTGTTTTTATTAATGTTTTTAATAGACGCTCGCACCAGCTCCAGGGCATGCGCGTCGTTGTCGGCGAGATGATCAGCCACGCCGGACAAGCGTGTATGCACATCTGCGCCGCCCAGCGCTTCGGCGCTGACGATTTCGCCGGTGGCGGCTTTCACCAGCGGCGGCCCGGCGAGAAAAATCGTGCCCTGATTTTTAACGATGATGGTCTCATCCGACATCGCCGGCACATACGCGCCGCCCGCGGTACACGAGCCCATGACACAGGCAATCTGCGCGATGCCTTCAGCCGACATGCGCGCCTGATTGTAAAAAATTCTCCCAAAGTGCTCGCGGTCGGGAAACACCTCATCCTGACTCGGCAGATGCGCCCCGCCCGAATCGACGAGGTAGATGCAAGGCAGCCGATTCTCCAGCGCGATTTCCTGTGCGCGCAAGTGTTTTTTTACGGTGAGCGGGTAATAGGCGCCGCCTTTCACCGTGGCGTCGTTGGCGATGATGACGCAGGTGTGGCCGCTGACGGCGCCGATGCCGGTAATGATGCCCGCCGACGGCACCGCCTCGTTATAAACCTCATGTGCCGCCAATGCGGAGAGTTCGAGGAACGGCGTATCACGATCGAGCAACGCGGAAACTCTTGCGCGTGGCAGCATTTTGCCGCGGCCCACATGGCGGCTGCGCGCGGCTTCAGCGCCGCCTTTCCGTGTCGTTGCTGTAAGCTGCTCAAGTTGCAACACGCGTTCGCGCATGGCTTGCGCCGCCGCCGCGAATTCCGTGCCGCCGGGTTTGAGTCTGCTTTTGATCGAAGGCATGGTCAGATTTGCACAATGGCTGCTTCGAAGTTCTCGAGCATGGGTGCATCGAAGCAGGCGAATGTATACGCGGTCATTGCGTTTCCTCGAACAGCTCCCGTCCTATCAGCCAGCGTCTGATTTCCGATGTTCCTGCGCCGATTTCATAGAGTTTGGCGTCGCGTAATAAGCGGCCTGCGGGGCTGTCGTTCATGTAGCCTGCGCCGCCGAGACATTGTATGGTTTGTAGCGCGAGCTCGGTGGCGCGTTCCGCGGAATAGAGTATTGCACCGGCGGCGTCACGACGCGTAATGCTGCCCGCGTCGCAGGCGCGCGCTACCGCATACACATAGGCACGGCAGGCGTTCAGGGTAGTGTGCATGTCGGCGAGCTTGCCTTGCATCAACTGAAATTCGCCGATGGCCTGGCCGAATTGTTTGCGTTGATGCAGATACGGCAGCGTCACGTCCAGGCACGCCTGCATGATGCCGAGCGGTCCGCCCGCCAGCACTACGCGTTCGTAATCGAGGCCGCTCAGCAATACGTTGATGCCTTCGCCGACCGTGCCCAATACATTTTCGGCGGGAACTTCGCAATCCGCGAATACCAGTTCGGAGGTGTTGGAGCCGCGCATGCCGAGTTTGTCGAGCTTGGGTGACGCATGAAAACCTTTAAAAGTTTTTTCGACGATGAACGCAGTGATGCCGCGCGCGCCGGCGGCAATATCGGTCTTGGCGTAAACCACCAGCGTATCGGCATCGGGGCCGTTGGTGACCCACATTTTTGTGCCGTTTAACACATAGCGGTCGGCCTTGGTGTCGGCACGCAGGCGCATGCTTACCACGTCGGAACCGGCTTCGGCTTCGCTCATGGCGAGCGCACCGACGTGTATACCGGCAACAAGCTGAGGCAAGTAGCGGCGCTTTTGCGCGGTAGAGCCGTTGCGCCGGATCTGGTTGACGCACAGATTGGCGTGCGCGCCGTACGACAGGCCGACCGACGCCGAGGCGCGGCTGATTTCTTCCATCGCCAGCACGTGCGCGAGGTAACCCATGCCTGTGCCGCTGAATTCCTCTTCGACCGTGATGCCCAGAAGGCCCATCGCGCCGAGTTGCGGCCACAGGTCACGCGGGAACTCATTGCGGGTATCTATTGCTGCGGCGCGCGGCGCTATCTTTTCGCGTGCAAAAGTATTGACGCTGGCACGAAGCAGCTCCAGTTCATCGCTCAATGAAAACAGACGCGTCATAAAAATCCTATATCAAACAAATTATTATGCGTTTAATGACGATACGCTTCGGATTTGGCGAAAGCGCACGTAGCGTGTCTGGGTTTACGCCGCCAGCGATAAGTCCGCAGGGTATAGGAGTTTCAAGTGCGACACGAAGTCGCTTGTATAAGTTGTTTCCACTTTACAGGAGGGAACCGCCCGTGTCACCGGGTGAATCTAGGAGTCTGAATCAAGAGCGACTCTGACAATGTAACGAAGCACCGCAAGGTGCGGGGTATCAATCGCGAGAGGCGTACTCTTCTGGCAGCCACACGCTGGATCAGTGCTAGTGTAGTGTCCCCTAAATAACTTGACAGACTTTCCGGCAGCCCGCGTAGGGCGCAAAACCAATTCGCCGAAATGCGTTTGCAAAGTAGCCATGCGGCGCAATGGGATTGCGCCCTACACGCTGTAAAGATATTTGAGGGACACTACACTAGAATGGCGGTGGTGGGTAGCGCGTTTCCCGGTCGTCGCATGCCTGGTGATATATTGCGAGCCGGCTTCACAAAATACGTAAACCGTACAAATCCATGAAACCATCGCTCATCGCAATCGCAATGCTGCTGCTGCTCGCACCAGTCACGACCATCGCACAGGACTACCCAACCCGCCCGGTGCGCGTGGTGGTGCCGTTCTCCGCCGGCGGCCCGGCTGAAATCATCGCGCGGCTCACCAGCCAGAAACTCACCGAGCAATACAAGCAGCCGATGATCATCGACACGCGCGGCGGTGGTGGCGGCACCATCGGCGTGGATATCGTGGCCAAGGCCGCGCCTGACGGTTACACACTGTTGCTGCACACCGTGGGCCACGTCATCGCGCCGGGGCTTTATCGCAAGCTGCCGTACGACGTGGAAAAAGATTTCGCGCCCATCGCCATCGCCAACACCACGCAGCTCATGCTCATCGTACACGCCTCGGTGCCGGCGAAAAGCGTGCAGGAACTGATCTCGCTCGCGCGCGCCAGGCCCAAACAACTCAACTATGCGTCATCGGGCAGCGGCGGCATCAGTCACCTTGCGGCGCATCTGTTTCAAACCATGGCGAATATCGAACTCACGCACGTGCCGTACAAAGGCATGGCGCCGGGCTTGACCGACGTGGTGGCGGGCCAGTTGCAGATGGTGTTCCCTGATCCGGCGGTGGCGCTGCCACACGTGCGCGCGGGCCGCGTCTACGGGCTTGGCGTCACCGGCACGAAGCGCGTGCCGAGCGCGCCGAATATTCCCACCATCGCCGAAGCGGGCCTGCCCGGCTACGACGTGCCGGTGTGGTATGGCTATCTCGCGCCACGCGGCACACAGCGCGCCATCATCGACAAGCTGCACTCGGGTGTTGCCAAGGCGATGGCCAGCCCCGATCTGCGCGAGCGTTACACCAGCGAAGGCGGCGACGCCACAGTACGCGGCCCGGAAGAATTCGCCGCGCTGATCCGCGGCGAGCTCGTCAAATGGGCGAAGGTGGTGAAAGACTCCGGCGTGCGCATCGATTGACGGCGCCGCTCGCGGCGCTAGGCATACGTCTGCCCGCACTCAGGACAGAACTTGGGATTTCCTTCTACTTCAGTGCCACATTTGTTGCAGCGTTTCTTTGCCGCGATCGCGATACCGCACTCCGCGCAAAATTTGCCAGTCTGGTTTTTTGCGCCACATGCGGCGCAAGCGGGCTGCTCAATGGCAGGGCTAACAGTACTGGCAGCTTTATTGATCGCCTCCTGCTTTGCGGCCTGCGCCTGAGCGACTGCGGTTTCTTCCGCGAGATCAGGCGCGCAGGCTTCACACAGATTCGCTTTCGCGTTCCAGCAAATCTGTTCGCACACCCATTTGCCGCAGCGCGAGCATTGCTTGAACTCTTTTGAAATTTCGTCCGCTGCTTCCTTCAGGGGTATAGGACTTTCAAACGCCCTTTTTGCATAAGCTCCAATGTATCCCCACGCCGCAACACGGTCAATCGCCGCGCGATAGCCGCCAGACCGCGCGGCGCGTAAATCCCGCGCTCAAAAATAGTCATTCACCTACTGCTTTAACTGTTCATTTTTAACCGTGCGTTCGCGGAGAACGAGCAGCCCCCTCGGCCCGCTAAACCGCATCCGCTTCAACCCCACTCCCCCGCAAACAAATCCACTCCCCGCGCTTTTGCGCGCGGTGGCGGCTGCGGACTCAACCCCAAGTGCGTCAATATCTTCTCAATCACCGCCGCTTCCTTGATCACGGCGACGAGCTTCAATTTGCCGCCGCACACGCAGCGCTCGATGTCAATGTCGAACACGCGCTTGAGACTGCGTCCATGTCATGCGCACCGGTTTGCCGTGCGCACGTGCAATCCCCCTCGCCCGCCGTTGTTCGTTGAGGCGGCACCGGCACGACTTGTGATCTCAGTTTGGCATTCGGCGCCAGCACGCCGTGAAAGCGGATCAGGTGCAGCCGCGGGCGCGGCACCAGCGCGGCCAGCCGCTGGTAGGTGGTGGCGTTGTCATTCTCGTCGGTATGGCGCGTCTCGGTGATGGTGCCGACAAACGCGGTGTATTCGTAGCGGTCAAAACAACAACGCCCGCGACAGCGGGCGTTGATGGAATTACCTATTCAAATAACCCAATAAAAACAAATGGTTACGTTATTTTGCATGTGACCTTATTTTCTCTAGCAGGTGCAATGTCAATAACTGACCCCGGTCTTCATCGTGCAACCAGTATGCCATACGCCAGCGTAGATGCCGGAACCTATGGCGCCAGATTGCGCTCTTTCACCACCTTGCGCCACTTCGCGATTTCGTCGCGCACGAATTTGCTGAACACATCGGGCGTCATCTGCACGGGCTCCGCGCCCTGTTCGGCGAGCCGGGGCTTCATCTCGTCGGAGCCGAGTATGCGATTGATCTCGGTATTGAGCCTGCCAATGATTTCGGGCGGCGTTTTCGACGGCGCGAGGATGCCCCACCATTGCACCGCCGAATAACCCGGCAGGGTCTGCGCCACCGTGGGCAGATCGGGCAGGAATGACGAGCGCTTGGCGGTGGTTACCGCAAGCGCGCGCAGGCGATTCGCCTTGACCTGCGGCCAGGCCGACGGCAGGCTGATCGTCAGCAACTGCACGTGGCCGCCCACGGTGTCCACCACGGCGGGCGCGGCGCTTTTGTACGGCACATGCGTGAGCTTGATGCCGGCCATGGCCGACAGCACCTCGGTGGCGAAATGGATGCTGCTGCCGGCACCCGCAGTGCCGTAGTTGATCTCGCCGGGCTTGGATTTGGCGAGCGCGATCAGCTCGCCGATGGTTTTCACGGGCAATGAGGGATGCACTGTCACCATGAACGGCCCTTCGCCGATCATCGCCACCCCGGTAAGATCGTTGATCGCATCGAACGCCAGCTTGGGCTGCATCGCGGCGCTGGTGGTGTAAGTGCCCGTGGGGATGAGGATCGTATAACCATCGGGCGCGGCTTTCGCCACCAATTCCGAACCGATCATCTGGCCGGCGCCGGCGCGGTTTTCAACCACCACCGGCTGTCCCCAGCGCTCGCGCAGCCGTTCGCCAATCAGCCGTCCAAGAATGTCATTCGAGCCGCCCGCCACCACCGGCACGACAAAGCGGATGGGCTTGACGGGATACGCCTGAGCGTAGGCCGTTTGCACGGACAAAGACAACATCGATCCAAAAATAAATAGGGGAGCGCGCATGATGACTCCTTTGTGTGTAATGAGGCGGGCGCAGGCTGAACCTGCGTGCCGCGCCGATATTATCGTGCTTGAAGGCTATCGGCGAAATCCATTCGAGACCGCCCCCTTTAATTGAGTGAAGATTTTGGTATTCGCCCTTGCTGAATAGACACTACCTTTAAACTCCGAGGAACCTCACATGATTACCGACGCACAAGTACACATCTGGAACGCCAACACGCCGCAAGAACCCTGGGACCCGAAAGCACAAACGCATTTGCCCGATCCCATGCCCGCCGAGCGCATGCTGAAGTTCATGGACGAAGCCGGCATAGACCGCGCCCTCATCTCCCCGGCGGGCGTCGCGCCCGACCGCGATCCATCGTGCGCGCAAGCCGCGGCGGCCAAGTACCCCAAGCGCTTTCGCGTGATGGCGTGGTTCGTGCCTCATGTGCCGTCGCCATGGAAGATTCTGCCCAAGTGGATTGAGCAGCCCGGCGTGTGCAGCCTGCGCCTATCGAAGCAAATCGCAGTTGTTCTGGCGTAGAATCCATGGTGGGCAGAGACCTGTTGGTGGTGACGAATGCGTTTCTTGATAACTCGCATTGTACCAATCACTTACGGTGTTCTTTGCCCTTTTTATGCAAAATTCAGGCTAGGGACCGTTGCTGCGGAATACGCTACGCTTCGTCCGCTGCGGGCGTTGGTAATGAGAGGAGATTGACATGGCTATCCCGGACTTCCAGTCGTTAATGTTGCCGGCACTTGCGCTTCTTGATAAAGAATCACCGCGCTCGACGGCGGAACTTCGGGAGGCTCTCGCGGAGCAATTTAATCTTACTTCTGAAGAACTTGTGCATTTGCTCCCCAGCGGGAAGCAGACCACATTTACCAATCGCGTCGCATGGGCATATTCGTACCTTAAACAGGCTGGACTCATCTTATCGCCGAAGCGCGGCGTTTACGAAATAGCGCCTCGTGGACGGGAAGTAGTTAGGGATAAGCCGTTAAGGATCGACATTTCGTTTCTTACTCAGTTTCCTGAGTTTCAAGCGTTTCGCCAGTCATCCGATGCGGGTGTGATGCCGAACCCCAATTCGCAACCAGATCCGGTGTCTAATGTGTTAACACCTGATGAGGAAATTCGAGCGGGATATGATCGCCTTAGAGCAGCGCTTGCAAGTCAGCTATTGGATAAGGTGAAAGCCATAACGCCGGCTGGCTTTGAGCAATTGGTTGTTGATCTACTTGTTGCTCTTGGTTATGGTGGTTCTCGTAAAGACGCTGGTCAGGTTGTTGGTGGAGGCGGGGACGAGGGTATTGATGGAATCATAAAAGAAGATCGCCTTGGTCTCGATACGATTTATCTTCAGGCTAAACGGTGGCAAGGTACTGTTGGTCGGCCAGAGATTCAGCGATTTGCAGGAGCGCTTCAAGGACAACGCGCACGAAAGGGCGTCTTCATAACAACATCATCATTTACCGCCGATGCGAGGTCGTATGCTTCGGGATTACAGACAACCATTGTGCTTATTGACGGACCGATGTTGGCGCAACTGATGATGGATGCTGGTATTGGAGTGTCGGAGGCAGAGACCATACGTATTCTTAAAGCTGATGAAGATTACTTCGACGGCATGTAGAGCTTTTGAAGCCCGCTGATCACAATTCCTTATCCGGTCAATCCTTTTCCCCACATTCCGCCCAGAGTAGTATTCCCATTCGGGTATAGGAATTTCAAACGCCCTTTTTGCATAAGCTCCAATGTATCCCCACGCCGCAACAGGGTCAATCGCCGCGCGATAGCCGCCAGACCGCGCGGCGCGTAAATCCCGCGCTCGAAAATAGTCATTAACCTACTGCTTTAACTGTTCATTTTTAACCGTGCATTCGCGGAGAACGAGCCACCCCCTCGGCCCGCTAAACCGCATCCGCTTCAACCCCACTCCCCCGCAAACAAATCCACCCGCCGCGCTTTAGCCCGTGGCGGCGGCTGCGGACTCAAGCCGAGGTGCGTCAGTATCTTCTCCATCACCGCCGGTTCTTCGATCACCGCAACGAGCTTCAACTTGCCGCCGCAGGCGCAACGCTCAATGTCGATGTCGAACACCCGCTTGAGCAACTGCGCCCAGCGCAGGCGCGCGGGTTTGCCGTGCGCCTGCGTGCAGTCCCCCTCGCCCGCCGTTGTGCGCGCGGGTGGCACGGGCACGACTTGTGATCGTAACTTCGCATTCGGCGCGAGCACGCCGTAAAAGCGTATCAGGTGCAGCCGCAGGCGCGGCACCAGCGCCGCCAGCCGCTGCATGAACTCCATCGGCGTCAGCACGAGGTGCGTGGTGCCGTTGCGCCACGGGGTCTTCAACTTGAGCACGACGTTGCCTTCGCGGTTGATGGCGAGCCGTTCGTTGGAGATCGCCGGGCGGGTGATGTAGCGGCACGGTTGTTCGATGCCGTTTCGATCCTCTGTCGCACAGCGCACACCCGGCGTGCAGGCTAAAGCCTGTCCTGCGCTTGTCGAAGGGCCGTGGGCGTTGGCGCACAGCTTTGCGGGGTGGGGGAGATTTGTTGTGATGGGTTGCACCCATCCTACGGGGGATGTGTTTTGCAGGGTGAGCACTTTGCGCCCGGCTCCGAGCCCGGCCGCGACACGGCGCGAACTGCCGGTCAGCGGCACTGCATGCCGCTGGTGATGCGCGGTCAATCGTGAAATGTCGAGGCAGGCGCGGATTGCCTCCGCGCCGCGCAACTTCGCGCTATCCTATCGTCGCAAGCGGAGGCGCTATAATTCGCGATCCCATTCCCTTACCGCAATCCCCATGGCCACCCGCTCCTTGTCACCCGGCGATCTGAAGCGCCTGCTCCACGACGGCAACGAACTGGCGCTGCTCGACGTGCGCGAGGACGGCCAGTTCGGTGAAGGTCATTTGCTGTTCGCCACACCGCTGCCGTATAGCCGGCTTGAACTGAACATCGGCGCGCTCGTGCCGCGCAAATCCGCGCGCATTGTTTTGTGCGACGATGGCGACGGCGTGGCGGACCTCGGCGTCAAGCGCCTGAACGCCATCGGCTACACCGACGTGTCGGTGCTCGCGGGCGGCAATCCGGCGTGGGCGGCGGCGGGATATGCGATTTTCAAGGGCGTGAATGTGCCGAGCAAGCTGTTCGGCGAGCTGGTCGAGCATGTCTACGACACGCCGCGCGTCACGGTGACTGAGCTCGCGCGGATGCAGCAGCGCAACGAGGATTTCATCATTGTCGATGGCCGGCCCTATGCCGAATACCACAAGATGAATATCCCCGGCGGCATTTGCTGCCCGAATGCGGAATTGCCTTTGCGTATACGCGATATCGTTAAGAACCCGAAGACCAAAATCGTGGTCAATTGCGCCGGACGCACACGCTCGATCATGGGCGCGCAAACGCTGCTGAATTTCGGCATTGAAAATCCGGTGGTTGCGCTGGAGAACGGCACGCAGGGCTGGGCGCTGGCCGATTTTGAGCTGGAGCGCGGCGCGACGCGCAAGTATCCCGACAACATTGATGCGGCGGCGTTGCCCGGTCTGCAGGCCAAAGCCAAACAACTGCTGGCGCGGTTCAAGGTGCGAAGCGTCAGCGTGAAGCAAGTCGAAGACTGGCGCGCCGAAACGCTTCGCTCGCTGTATCTGCTGGATGTGCGTACGCCGGAAGAATTTGCAGCGGGTTCACTGCCCGGCGCGGCGCACGCGCCGGGCGGGCAGTTGGTGCAGGCCACCGATCAATGGGTGGGGGTGCGTAATGCGCGTATCGTGCTTGCGGATAGTGACGGCGTGCGGGCGCCGGTGGTCGCCGCGTGGTTAAAGCAACTCGGCTGCGATGTGTATGTGCTCGAAGGCGGCGTGCATTCGGGTTTGAAAGCGCCGTTGCCCGCGCAAGGCGCACTGCCCGCGGTACCGGGCATTTCCGCCGCGGAATTACAGCAGGCGCTGACCGGCAATTCGTGCAGCGCGTTCTACCTCGGCCCCAGCATGAATTTCCGCAAGCAGCATGTGCCGGGCAGCCGCTGGAGCATCCGCCCGCGCATCGTCAAGGACGCCGCCAATGCAAAAAGCGTGGTGTTGATTACGTGCGACACCGCTGCCGCGCAGGTCGCTGCCATTGATCTGCGGGAGGCCGGCATCACTGACGTGAAGTTGCTCGAAGGCGGCCTCGCCACGTGGAGCAGCGCGGGCCACGCGCTCGAAGCCTCGCCCGGCGCGCCGGCGGATGCCGAGTGCATCGACTATCTGTTTTTCGTGCATGATCGTCACGCGGGCAATCGCGAGGCGATGAAACAATATCTAGCTTGGGAAACCGGCCTCATCCAGCAGTTGGATGAACAGGACAAAGCCAGTTTCAAAGTCGGCGAACCATCTTAAATTATTGTTTAAAAACAAATACTTAAAATAACCCACTAATGTTCAACCTGTTTCGCGGCAAGCCTCCGCGCGCTATCGCGAACCTGAAAGAGATCCGCGGGATTCTCGATAAGATCATTCCCAGCGCCGATTCCATCAAGGCGCTGGAGGAACTGAGCGGCTGGCTCGGCAGCGTGACCGCCGCCGCCACGCTTGCGTCGGACGTGCGCGGCTTGGCGCTGTGCATGGTGGATGAAGCCGCGCAGGACCACGTGCGTGCGCTCACGCGCAATTACCTCGATGTGGATGCGGGCCGCCTGCCCCGCCAGCAGGAACCCCGCCTGTGGACGGCAATCCATGGCTACTGGGAACGGGCGGCGGCGGCCTTCGGCGCCTGCGTGGAAGCGCATGCCGTCGGCGAAAAAGGCGCCGATGGCTACGGCCCAAGCATCGCGCTGCTGAATGCACGCGCCCTGCGCGCCGTAATGGAGCAGTTGCACTGGCAGCATATGCGCCATGGCCCCCTCGACAAAAACCTGTGGCAATTCGCGGCACTCGCCTACCAGTACGCCGAAACCGGGCAATACATGCACCACCGGGTGACGATGCATTCCGGTTCGCTGGGAGACTCGACGCCGGAGCAGGAGTTCGTGCGCGGCATGATGTTGAGCGCCTCGTCGCCGGAAGGCCTGCTCCCGGCGCAAATCGATATCGCCGAGCGCCTGATCGCGCATTTTTCGCCCACGATCGGCCTCACGCGCGAGCAGACGCAGGATTACGCTTATTGCATTGATCTCGCCAACGGCAAGCCCCCGCAACGCACCACCCGGCTGCCGCAACCATCGCCCACCCTGCGTTTTTTCGATGCGGCACGCGCGCATGCACAGCTACGTGAGTTGACCAAAGCGATCGAAGCGTCCGGCACGATCCCCGGCACGGTCAATCTGGGCAGGCCATGTGATCCCGCCCAAGTGCTCAACGTATCGCGATGGCTCGCGCTCCAGTGGTCGAACAATCCGCCGGTACGCCGGCAGGCGCGCCACCGCATCCGGTCCGGCTTGACCATCATGCCCGGTCTTGACGGCGTGCTCGGCGCGCTGGGCGTTCACGGGGGGGCAAACACCATCACCGAAGAGTGGATCGCCGAAAACGTCAACGCCGGCGGATTCGGCGCCGCCGTGCCCCGCATCGGCGAGTGGCTGAAGGTCGGCTGCCTGATCGCGTTGCGGCAGGAGGCCGACACGCAGTGGCAGGAGGCCGACACGCAGTGGCAGGCGGGCATCGTGCGCCGCCTGAGTAGGAATTCGC
>JANPOH010000225.1:0-1637 GCA_031427895.1 Betaproteobacteria bacterium | reverse complement strand
CGAAGTGCATGTGATCGACATCGCAACGCTGGCGGTCAAGGAAGTGCTGTCCTTCCTGCCCCCCGGTTTTCGTCCCGAGGATGTGACCCCGGTGGTGAATATAAACGTTTTTACGAAGATCGCATCATCTCGAGCACGGCGGAAAGTTGCGTGTTCACCGGTTCCGCCCGGCCCATCACCATATCCAGCAAATCATTGTCTTCGTACGCCAGCAATTCCTTGAACACCTCGATCTCGCCAATGCTCAAAGTCTCCAGGCGACTCGTTACAAACCGCTCCAGCACCAGATCCAGCTCCAGCAGTCCGCGACGGCAATGCCATCGGATTCTGTCGCGGTCGCGCGCATTCATGACCACCCGCTTAAACCGTGCGCTTGACCAGCATATCCTTGATCTTGCCGATAGCCCTGGTCGGATTCAGATTCTTCGGGCAGACATCCACGCAATTCATGATCGAATGGCAACGGAACAGACGATACGGATCTTCCAGATTATCCAGCCGCTCATTGGTTGCCTGATCGCGGGTGTCGGCGATAAAGCGGTACGCCTGCAGCAACCCCGCCGGGCCGACGAATTTATCGGGGTTCCACCAGAACGACGGGCACGCGGTCGAGCAGCACGCGCACAGTATGCATTCGTAAAGACCATTCAGCTCCTCGCGGTCTTCCGGCGATTGCAGGCGCTCGGTCTCCGGCGGCGGCGTGTCGTTCACCACATACGGCTTGATCGAGTGGTATTGCTTGAAAAACTGCGACATATCGACGATCAGATCGCGAATCACCGGCAGGCCCGGCAAGGGGCGGATCATCACCGGCTCCTGCAAATCAGCCAGTTTGGTAATGCATGCCAGGCCGTTTTTGCCGTTGATGTTCATCGCATCGGAACCGCACACGCCTTCGCGGCACGAGCGGCGAAATGAAAAGGTGTCGTCCTCGACCTTGATCCGCACCAGCGCGTCGAGCAACATGCGGTCGGTCGGCTCCATCGCGACATCGTAGAACTGCATGTGCGGCTTGGCATCGACGTCCGGGTTAAAACGGTAAATCTGGAAACGCATTTCGGTTCCTTACTTCACTGATTTGATTAGTAAACGCGAGGCTTGGGCTCAAACGACTCCACCGTCATCGGCTTTAATTGCACCGGCTTATACGCCAGGCGATTACCCTCCTTGTACCACAGCGAATGCTTCATCCAGTTCACGTCATCGCGATCGGGGAAATCGCTGCGGTCATGCGCGCCGCGGGACTCTTGGCGCGCGTCGGCGGAAATCATCGTCGCCAAGGCCACTTCGATCAGGTTATCCAGCTCCAGCGCCTCGACGCGCGCGGTGTTGAACACCTTGCTTTTATCCTGAATGAAAGTGCGCTTCGCGCGCTCGGACACCGCGAGTATTTTTTTCACCCCTTCGGCCATGCTGTCGGGGAAACGGAACACGCCGCAATGCGCCTGCATGGCGCGGCGCATTTCCGTGCCCACGTCGTTCACGCGTTCGCCGCTGGTGGCGGCGTCGAGCCGCGCCAGCCGCGCCAGGGTTTTATCCGCCGCATCCGCGGGCAGATCGGGCATGGCGCTCACATCCGCCGCAATGTCCTTGACCACCTGCTGCCCCGCCGATTTGCCGAACACCAGCAGATCGAG
>JANPOH010000224.1:0-6889 GCA_031427895.1 Betaproteobacteria bacterium | reverse complement strand
AGCACAAGGAGCAGCAAAATGAACTTGATCGATGAACTTGAAAACGAAGAAATCGCGCGTCTAGGCAAAAATGTCCCCGACTTTTCAGCGGGCGACACCGTGGTGGTCAGCGTCAAAGTGGTCGAAGGCGAGCGCAAGCGTGTGCAGGCCTACGAAGGTGTGGTGATTTCCAAGCGCAATCGCGGCCTGAACTCCAACTTCATCGTGCGCAAAATTTCCTCGGGCGAGGGCGTGGAACGCACGTTCCAGACCTACTCTCCGCTGATCGCCAGCATCGAGGTCAAGCGCCGCGGTGACGTGGGCCGCTCCAAGCTGTATTACCTGCGTAAGCTCACGGGTAAAGCCGCGCGCATCAAGGAAAAACTGGCGGTGCGCGGTACTGCTGCCGCAGCGCCCGAGATGTTGCCTGAAGTGCCGGCGGAAGCCGCTGTCGAGGCGGCAAAATAACAGCGTGATTATCGTCCGCGGTGAAAAAGGCGACTTCGGTCGCCTTTTTTTTGGATAAAATCAAACTTCCGCGAACAATCAAGATACTTCAGGAGCGCACATGATTCATTTTCTGATGCACGACAAAAAAGACACCGTAGGCGTAGCCGTGGTTGAAGGCATCAAGGCCGGGCAGGAACTGACCGGCTGGTTGATGGAGGACGACTCTACCGTCACGGTCAAGGCGCTTACGGATATTCCCATCGGGCACAAAGTCGCCACCAAGCCGCTAAAGACCGGCGACACCGTGTGGAAGTACGGCTTCGACATCGGCAAAGCCGTCGCCGATATCAAAGTAGGCGAACATACCCATGTGCATAACGTAAAAACCAAACGCTGGTAGCCGCGGCGGGGTTGCTCGTTCTGCCTCGCATCAAGTGTTCCCTTGAACCGTACGGTTGTTCACCTATTCACGAGGTATCAAAATGATTTCAAGCAAAACCACTTTCATGGGTTATCGCCGCGAGAACGGTCGCGTCGGCGTGCGTAACCACGTCATCATTCTGCCACTTGACGATTTGTCGAATGCCGCCTGCGAAGCCGTCGCACACAACATCAAGGGCGCCACCGTGGTGGGCCATCCGTATGGCCGCTTGCAGTTCGGCGCTGATCTTGACTTGCACTTCACCACCCTGATCGGCGCGGGCAGCAACCCGAATGTCGCCGCCGTGGTGGTGATCGGCATTGAAGAAGAATGGACCAACCGCATAGTTCAGGCCATCGCCAAAACCGGCAAACCGGTGACCGGCTTCGGCATCGAACTGCACGGCGACCACGACACCATCATGCGCGCCTCCAAGGTGGCGAAAGAATACGTGCAATGGGCGTCTGAAAAACGCCGCGTTGAATGCCCCATCAGCGATCTGTGGGTATCCACCAAGTGCGGCGAATCCGACACCACCTCCGGTTGCGGCGCGAACCCGACCGTGGGCAACGCCTTCGACAAACTGGAGCCGCTGGGCGTGACCATGTGCTTTGGTGAAACCACTGAAATCACCGGCGGCGAAAACATCGTCGCGGATCGTTGCGCGACGCCCGAAGTGCGCGCCGCCTTCATGAAAATGTTTGATCGTTATCAGGCCGTGATCGAGCGCCACAAAACCAGCGACCTGTCCGACTCGCAGCCGACCAAGGGCAACATCGCCGGCGGCCTGACCACCATCGAGGAAAAAGCGCTGGGCAACATCCAGAAAATCGGCAAGAACTGCAAAGTCGTTGGCGTGCTCGACAAAGCCGAAACGCCGACCAAGCCGGGATTGTGGTTCATGGATTCTTCATCCGCCGCCGCCGAAATGGTGACGCTGTGCGCGGCCTCGGGTTACGTGGTGCATCTGTTCCCCACGGGTCAGGGCAACGTGATCGGCAACCCCATCATTCCGGTCATCAAGTTATGCGCGAATCCGCGCACCGTGCGCACCATGTCCGAACACGTCGATCACGATTGCTCCGGGCTGTTGCAGCGGGAGAAAAATCTCGATCAAACCGGCGATGAATTGATTGAGATCATGTTGCGCACCTGCAATGGCCGCATGACTGCCGCCGAGGCGCTGGGGCACAACGAGTTTGTAATGACGCGCTTGTACGAGTCAGCCTAAGAAACTCCCTCTCCCCGCAGGCGGGGCGAGGGGACAGAATTGCTGGCATTTGCGAATTGCTACCGGGCTCACCACATAACATGCCCAAACAGAGAGGCGCCGACATCCTCGCGCGCGCCCTGGCACGCGCAGGCGCGCGGCAACTGTTTTCACTCTCTGGCAATCAAATCATGCCGCTGTACGATGCGGCGATTGATGCGGGCTTAAACATCACCCACGTGCGTCACGAAGGCGCCGCCGTGCACATGGCCGATGCGTGGGGGCGGCTTACCGGCGAACCCGGCATCGCTTTGCTCACCGGCGGCCCCGGCCACGCCAACGGTATCGGCGCGCTCTACACCGCTCTGGCGTCGGAGTCCCCGCTGGTGATGCTGTCCGGCCACGCGCCGCTGAATCAACTGGGTCGCGGTGCGTTTCAGGAAATGGCGCAGGCGGACATGGCCGCGCCGGTCACCAAGGCATCCTTCATCGCACGCAGCGCGGCATCGCTGGGCGAGGATATTGCGCGCGCCATGCGTATCGCGCGCGGCGGACGGCCCGGCCCGGTGCATTTGAGTTTGCCCTTTGATGTGCTGGAGCACACGGTGGAGCACACGATAGAACGCGCAGACGCCTGCGTACCGCAAGCCGATGCATTTCACGCGCCGGTGCAACCGCTTGCGCCCGACGCGGCGGCAGGCGTGCTGCATGCACTGGCGCGCGCGCAACGCCCGCTGATTATTTGCGGCCCGCAACTGGCGAGCGCGCGCGGCCAGACATTACGCGATCAACTGAGCGCGGCCACCGGCGTTACCGTGGTGTGCATGGAAAGCCCGCGCGGCATTGCCGATCCGTGTCTGGGCGCGTTTGGCGACGTGCTGCCTGAAGCGGATTTGATCGTGCTGATCGGCAAGCAACCCGATTACACTCTGCGTTTCGCGCAACCGTCGGCGGTGAACGCGCAGTGCCGCTTCATCGTCATCGATGCGGACATCGCAGTACTGCGACAGTCGCTAGCGACCCTCAAGTGCGAGCGCGTGGTGCTGAATGCGGTGGCCGACGCCCCGGCGGCCATGCGGAACCTCATCGCGGCGGTTGATAAAAACGCAATAAAAACAAATGGTTATGCAAAATTTGTGACAGAGGCAATAGCCTATCGTCCGGTCGCCTGGAAATCGCAGACGGCAACCTCACCCGCTACCGTGCATGCGCTGGAGATCGGTCGCGCGGTGCAAAAAATTCTGGACGATGCCGATGATCCGATACTGGTGGTCGATGGCGGCGAATTCGGTCAATGGGCGCAGGCGTGCATGAGTGCATCCACGCGCATCATCAACGGCCTCGCCGGTTCCATCGGCAGCGCGATTCCGTTTGCAATGGCCGCGCGCGTGGCGCGTCCCAATGCAACCGTGGTCGCGGTGCTGGGCGACGGCACGTTTGGTTTTCACATGGCCGAGTTCGATACGGCGGTGCGGCATCATCTGCCGTTCGTCGCGGTGGTGGGCAATGATTCGTGCTGGAACGCCGAGTATCAGATACAGTTGCGTACCTACGGCAAGGAACGCACGGTGGGTTGCGAATTGCTGCCGGGCGTGGCGTATGAAAAAGCCGTGGCCGCGCTCGGCGGCCACGGCGAGCGTGTCACCCGCGCCGCTGAATTGCCGGGCGCATTGGCGCGTTCACTGAAATCAACATTGCCCGCCTGTATCAACGTGATGATCGAACGCATGCCCGCGCCGACGGTGTCGCGCATGGCCGCGATGGTCGGGAGCACGCATTGAACTGCTTCACCGCAGAGGCGCAGAGACGCAGAGCAAACGCAGAGAACGGCTTTTCTCTGCGGGGGTTCTCCGCGTCTCTGCGCCTCTGCGGTGAGGTTTTTGAGGTTCACGCAGCATGACCACGCTCAAAGTAAAAATCTGGCGTGGCGCCGAAGCCGGCGAATTTCAGGAATACGCAGTCCCGCGCCTCGAAAGCCAGACCGTTCTCGACGTGGTGACCTATGTGCAGCGCCGGCTTGATCCGTCGCTGGCGTATCGCTTTTCCTGCCGTGTCGGTGTGTGCGGCTCGTGCGCGATGTCGGTCAACGGCGTATCGCGCTGGACGTGCCGCACCCATGTATCGAAAGTCGCGCCGGATGACCGGCTGGAAATCGCGCCCTTGCGCAATCTGCCGGTGATTAAGGATGTCGTCACCGACATGAGCGAATTTTTCGACAAGTGGGCCAAAGCGCGCGGCCAGTTCACCGGCAGCAAAACGCGCAAGGATGCTTTCGCCGAAGTAAACCCCGAATCGAAGCAGCGCAAGGCCGTCGATGCGGCGATTGAATGCATCGGCTGCGGCGTGTGCTACAGCTCATGCGAAGTGGTGACCTGGAAGCCCGATTACCTCGGCCCCGCTGCGTTAAGCCGCGCATGGACGCTGGCGAATGATGTGCGCGACGTGGCGCAGAAAGAACGGCTGGCCGCCGTGGCGGGTGACGCCGGTTGCCATGCCTGCCACACGCATCTGAATTGCACCGAGCGTTGCCCGAAAGGCATTTCGCCGACTGCCGGCATCGCGGGGTTGAAGCGCATGATACTGAGCGCTACGCTGAAGGGCGAACTCTGATGAACACGCGCAGTCAGGTCATCCTGTGGGGCGCGCAGCGCGTGAGCGCCATGGTGTTGGCGGTATGCGTGATCGTGCATCTCATCACTATTATCTACGCCGTGCGTAATGGGCTGTCGGCGGCTGAGATACTCGGACGCACGCGCGGCAGCGTGGCGTGGGGCTTGTTTTATGCACTGTTCGTGGCGGCGGTGGCGGTGCATGCGCCGATAGGCGTGCGCAACATCCTCGCGGAGTTCGGCTGGCGCGGGCGCGGGGTGGATCTATGGATGCTGGTGTTGGCGCTGACGCTGGTGATGTGGGGCTTGCGCGCGGTGTGGGCGGTGGTGTCATGAAAAACGATTTCCGTTCCCGCAATCACCCCGCGTACTGGGCGTTTCTCGTGCATCGCATTTCCGGCGTGGCGCTGACCTTATTTTTGCCGGCGCATTTCTGGGCGTTGGGCAATGCGCTGCAAGGCGAAGCCAAGTTCGAAAGTTTTCTGCGCTGGAGCGATCAACCGCTGGTGAAGGCCGCCGAGACGATACTGGTGCTGCTGCTGGCGGCGCATCTGGCGGGCGGCATGCGCTTGCTGATGCTGGAATTCATGCAACTGCCGGGTAACGCAAATGAGATCACCGCGTGGCACAAGACGTTGTTAGCGGGCGCGGCAGGTGTTAGCGTTGCCGTCGGGCTGTTGTTCTTGTTGAATTTGCTGTGAGTGTGTTTATTGTGGGATGGGATAAATAATGTTTAAAAACAAATACTTATGTTATTTCATGGGGCTGACGGCAGCACTGGTTGGCACGGCGCACGCACAAAACTTCCCCAACCGCCCGGTACGCATCATCGTCGCCTTCGCGCCCGGCGGTGCCAACGATATTGTCACGCGCGTGGTGGCGCAGAAGCTGACCGAGACTTGGGGCCAATCCATCGTGGTCGATAACCGCGGCGGCGCGGGCGGCAACATCGGCGGTGATCTCGCGGCGAAAGCGAATCCCGATGGCTACACGCTGTTCATGACTTCCGGCTCCATTGTTTCCGCCAATCCGCACTTGTATCGCAACATGCCGTTCAATCCCGAAAAAGATTTCACGGCGGTCACCATGGTGGCGAGCGGGCCGCAGATCATCGTGGTGAACCCGTCGTTCGCGGCCAAGACGTTGAAGGATTTCATCGCCATGGCCAAGGCCAAACCCAAGACGATGACGATGGGCACGGCGGGCTTCGGCACGCAAACGCATCTGGCGGGCGAAAACTTCATGCACGCCGCGGGCATTGAAGCGGTGCATGTGCCGTACAAGGGCGAAGGCCCCGCGCTGGTGGATTTGCTCGGCGGACAAATTAATTTCGTGCCCGCCAATCTCCCGGCGGCGATCGGGCAAGTGCAGCAGGGCAAACTGCGCGGCCTGGCGGTGACCAGTCTGCAACGCTTGAAGCAATTGCCCGACGTGCCCGCCGCGGCGGAAACCCTGCCGGGATTTGAAAATCTCGGCTGGTTCGGCCTGGTCGTGCCGACCGGCACACCCAAAGCCGTGATCGACAAAGTGCATGCCGACACCGCCCGCGCGCTGCAAGCGCCCGACATCCGCGCGCGCTACGAACAACTCGGCATGGCGCCCGTGGGTGACAGCCCCGCGCAATTCGCCAAGACCATCAAGGACGAAACCGTGCGTTGGGGGAAAATCGTGCGTGAACGCAACCTCGCGGTGAACTGATGAAAATGGATCTGCGGCAGGTTGAAGAAGCCTCGAAAGAGATTTACATCCGCGCGCTGAAACTGCTGCCGCCGGATATCAAAGAAGGCTTCAAGCGCCTCGACGCCACGGAGACCAACGCCTCCGGCAAGGCGATCCTCGGCACCATGATCCGCAACATCAGCGTGGCCGAGGCCAATACCAATCTCTTGTGTCAGGACACGGGAATTCCGATTTACAACGTGGTGATCGGCGCGGGCGTCGAGGTCGATGGCTTTCAACTCAAGCAAGCCATCACCAAGGGCTGCGAGCGCGCCACCAAAGAACACCCGCTGCGTTCCAGCGTGGTGCATCCGACCACGCGCCACAACGAACACACCTCGTGCGGGCGCGGCGTACCGGTTATCAATATTGATTTCTCCGACAAGCCAGGTGAGCTGTCGATCGAAATGATCCCCAAAGGCTCAGGCTCCGAATTCAACTCGTGGCTGAAAATGGCGTTGCCCGCCGATGGCATCGATGCGATCAAAACCTTTGTCATCG
>JANPOH010000223.1:0-4423 GCA_031427895.1 Betaproteobacteria bacterium | reverse complement strand
GCTGCATCTTGACGGCGGCACGGGCGCGTTATCCGATGAGCGCTTCGCGCGATTGACCGGCCTTGTGGCGCGCGGCGATGTGATGGTGTTTAACGACACTCGTGTCATCAAGGCGCGGCTCACCGGGGCCAAGCAGAGCGGCGGCAAAATCGAAGTGCTGATCGAGCGCGTGCTGGCGGCGGATCGTGCGCTGGCGCAGGTGCGGGCAAGCAAGCCGCCGCGCGCGGGCAGCCGGCTGGCGCTGGCCGGCGGCGTGGTTGCCGCGGTGCTGGGGCGGCAGGGTGAATTTTTTGAATTGCGTTTCGAGGATTGCGCCGACGTGGTTGCGCTGCTGGAGCGCCATGGCTCGGTGCCGCTGCCGCCTTATATTACGCATGCGGCCGGTGCGATGGATGCGTCGCGTTATCAAACGGTTTATGCGCGCGAGCCTGGCGCGGTGGCCGCGCCCACGGCGGGCCTGCATTTTGACCACGCGATGCACGATGCCATCCAGCAGCAGGGCGAGATCGTGGCGCATGAGACGCTGCACGTGGGCGCGGGCACGTTTCAGCCGGTGCGGGTAACGGACGTGCGCGAGCACCAGATGCACAGTGAGTGGTACGATGTGCCACAGGCTACCGTCGATGCGATAGACGCGGCGCGCGCGCGCGGCTCACGGGTGACGGCGGTGGGCACCACCAGTTTGCGCGCGCTGGAGTCGGCGGCCGCGAGCGGTGAACTTAAGGCGGGCACGGGCGATACCAGGCTTTTTATCACGCCGGGTTACACGTTCAACGTGGTTGACCGGCTGCTGACGAATTTTCATTTGCCGAAATCAACGTTGCTGATGCTGGTGTCGGCATTCGCCGGCATGGATAATATTCGCCGCGCCTACCAGCACGCGATAGCCCAGCGCTACCGGTTTTTCAGCTACGGCGACGCCATGCTGATCGAAAGAAAACGTTAGCCATGCCGCGTCAGCCCCCCGAATCTCGCGATGGTTACCGGCACTTCATCACCATCACCACGCGCTGGATGGATAACGATGTCTATCGGCATGTGAACAACGTTCAGTACTATTCGTTTTTCGATACTGCGGTGAACGAATACATGATGAAGCAGGGCGTGCTGGATCTGTCGGACTCGTGCGCGGTGTGTCTCACGGTGGACAGCGGCTGTCAGTATTTCAGCGAGATTTCATTTCCCGACGTGGTGCATTGCGGCCTGCGCGTCGGGCATCTGGGGCGCAGCAGCGTGCGCTTCGAGATCGGCATTTTCCGCAATGACGAGGGGATCGCCGCGGCGCAAGGGCACTTCGTGCACGTGGCCTGTGACCGCGTGACGCACCGCCCGATCGAGATGCCTGCGGCGATGCGCCACGCGCTCGAAGCCTTGCTGTCCTTGGACAAACGTTAGGCGAGCGAATCGCGTTTGTCGTGATTTTCTGAAAAATCAATAATATCAAATAGTTAGCGCAAGAGCGCGCGGAGTCTTTTGCGGCATCAGCGGGTTTTGCCATGTAGCAAGGCATTTCGTTACCAACGCGCAAAATTTCACGAATTTATTACAAATGTCCGGCAGGCGCACGGTTAGACTTTGCGCTTCGTTTTCAAGGCTGGACGGTTCATGATTTCAACTCCAGAAAGACGTTTGTTCGCGGGCTTTGCCATCGCAACGCTGCTGCTGGCCGTGGTGTTCGGCATGGCGTACCGCAATTTGCGGGCGCTCGATGCCGCGCTTGTGGTGCTGATTTTCGCGGTGCTGCTGGCAACCTGGTTTGCAACACGCACGCAGTTCGCCGCGCGGGCGAAGGCCGAACGGCAATGGCGCGATTTGTTTGACAATGCCAGCGATCTTATGCAGAGCGTGGACGCGGATGGGCGCATACAATTTGTGAATCGTGCCTGGCGCGAGACGCTCGGCTACAGCGAGGCGGAATCGGGCGCGCTCAATGTGTTCGATATTATTCATCCTGAAAGCTTGGCGCATTGCCAGTCAGTGTTTCAGCGGCTGATGAAGGGCGAAGCGGTGGGGTTGATCGAGGCGGCATTTGTCACAAAAGACGGCACCCGCGTTGCGCTTGAAGGAAATCTGAGCGTGCGTACGGAAGACGGCAGGAAAGTGGCGACCCGTGGCGTGTTCCGCGACGTAACGGCGCGCAAGGTGGCGCAGAATGATCTTGACCGGTTCTTTAACGTCTCTGGCGAGTTGCTCGCTATCGGGAGCTTCAACGGACACTTTATCCGCGTCAATCCAGCATTCACCGCGCTGCTGGGTTGGAGCGCCGAAGAGTTCACCGCCAGCGCGTTTCTGAAGTTCGTACATCCCGCCGACCGCGCCGCGACACTGGCGGTGATGGGGCGTCTACGGCAGGGAGAAAAGCTGGTTCAATTCACCAATCGCATGAGGCATAAGGACGGCGGCACACGCTGGCTGTCATGGAATGTAACGTCGCAGCCGGCGCTGGCGGTCAGTTATCTTGCCGCGCGGGACATCACCGCCGAGCGCCACGCGCAAGACCTGTTGCGCGGCACCACCGAGGGTCTGCCGGGCGCGGTGTTTCAATTCGCGTGGCCGCGGGGAGGCTTGCCGCGGCTAAATTTCATCAGCCGCGGCATCGAGGGCTTGACCGGGTATGCCCCCGTGGATATCTCGGGTGATGCCATTAAACTGTTTAATCGGGTGGGCGAGAAAGATCGCAGCCGGTTTTTCAATAGTCTGAATCAGGCTGCGGTGGAGGACCGGGAATGGGTATGTGAATTCCGTGTCCACGACGCGGCTGGAGCGGAACGCTGGCTGCGGGGGCATGCCATCCCCAAGCGCGCGGGACGCAGCCCGGTCTGGAACGGACATCTGTTCGATATCACGGAGCAAAAAAAGGCGGAACAAGCGCTGGCCGAGGCCAAGCTGGCCGCCGAGGCCGCCAGCGTGGCCAAGAGTACTTTCCTTGCCACCATGAGCCACGAAATCCGCACCCCGATGAACGCCGTGGTCGGCATGGTAGAGCTGCTGCAGGCCAGAATCGAGAATTCTGAAAGCCGCGAGATGCTGGGTGTGGTGCGAACCGCGTCCGAGGCATTACTCACCGTCATCGACGATATTCTCGATTACTCGAAGATCGAATCCGGGCGCATGGAAATCGTCAAAACGGTTGCAAGCATTGCCGATATTGTCGAATCCGTGACCGCGCTGTTCGCGCTGCGCGCGCGCGAAAAGGGCCTGGCCCTGAACGCCGACATCGACGATAAATCGTTGACGCTGGTGGAGGTCGATGCGGTGCGGGTGCGGCAGATACTGCTCAATCTGATGAGCAATGCCGTCAAATTCACCGATGGCGGTCGCGTCTCCCTGCGCGCGCACGTCGTGGCGGAGAGCGCCGAATCGCTCGATTTTCGCATTGAAGTGGTGGATACCGGCCCCGGCATTGCGCCGGAGGCGCAGGCGCGTCTGTTTCAGCCATTTGTGCAGGCGGCGGACGCCGATGCGCGGCGCGCCAGCGGAACGGGTCTGGGGCTGTCGATCTGCCGCCGTCTGGCCGAACTAATGGGCGGCTCGCTCATCATGAAAAGCGCGGTGGGCGAGGGCGCCACCATGGTTTTCACGTTGTCACTGCGGCGCGCGTCGGTGGCGGCGGGCGCGACAACGATGGCGATGACGAATGCCCGGCGCATGCTGCTTACGCCCGTGCAGCTTGCCTTGCGCGCCGTGCCGATGGGCGTGGTGCTCGGCAGCGTGCTGGTGGTGGAAGACAACCCGGTGAACCGCATGGTGCTGGCACGCCAGTTGGAAGTGCTCGGTTACAGCAGCACCATGGCGCGTGACGGGAAAGAGGCGCTCGCGCTGCTTCAGACGCAACGCTATGACGCGATATTGTGCGATTGCCACATGCCGGTGATGGACGGTCACGCCTTTGCACAGGAATGGCAACGCCTGGTCGCGCAAGGCGCGCGTACGCGCATCCCGGTGATTGCCTGCACCGCCAGCGCGATGGAGGCGGAAATCCAACGTTGTTTTGAATCCGGCATGGATGATTATCTGCTCAAGCCGGTGACCATGGAGCGTCTGCGGGAGAAGCTGGCGGCTTGGACGCAATCCGCCGGCGGCGCGCATGCGGCGACGCGACCGCCGGTTGCCCGAGACGTGGCGTGAGTTGGTGTGAGTTAGTGTAATTGGGCCGCGAGGACGCGGCCTGACTGAAGAGCGCAATATTTCGCGCGCAAATAGCAGGACAACGCGGCGCATCACCGCGTAGAATCCGCCCCCATGGAATTCACGGTAACAGCCCGCTGCGGCGCGGCGCGGCGTGGCGTGGTGCGTACCGCGCATGGCGACATCGACACCCCGGCGTTCATGCCGGTGGGCACCTATGGCACGGTCAAGGCGATGAAGCCCGCTGATTTACGCGATATCGGCGCGCAAATCGTGCTCGGCAACACCTTTCACC
>JANPOH010000222.1:0-11304 GCA_031427895.1 Betaproteobacteria bacterium | reverse complement strand
AATCAACGGATAAAGAATGCCGGAGGGGATTTTCAGCAACTGCACGAAGATGCCGATCAGCGGCAGATTCAGAATCAGCAACATCACGTTGCCGATGTACATGCTGTTGATCAGCCCCCACACCAGCTCAGGCCGGTTCTGAAACAGCAACGGGCCGGGCTGAATGCCGTACATGATGAATGCGCCCATCAGCACGGCGGTCGCGCCGCCGCCGGGTATGCCCAGGGTGAGCAGCGGCACCATCGCGCCGGCGGTGTCGGAGTTGTTGGCGGCTTCGGGGCCGGCGACACCTTCTATCGCGCCGTGGCCGAATTCCTCCGGGTGCTTGGACAGGCGTTTTTCAGTGGTGTACGACATGATCGACGCAATCGTGCCGCCCGCGCCCGGCAACACGCCGATGATGAAGCCGATAATGCCGCCGCGCCAGATGGGGCCGATCGAACGTTTCCATTCTTCTTTGGTCAGCCACAGCGGGCCGGTAATCTTCATCGCCTTGGCGCCGGTGCCTTTGTGGATATCTTCAAGGCCGCGTAATACCTCCGCCACCGCGAACAGGCCCACCACCACCACCACGAAGCCCACGCCGTCCTGGAACTCCGGCACGCCCATGGTGTAGCGCGCCTGGCCGCTTTGCAGATCGATGCCGATGGTGGCGATCATCAGGCCCAGGATGGTCGCGAGCAAACCTTTCGCCGCCGATTTGCCGGTGAGCGTGGACACCGCCGTCATGGCAAACAGCATCAGCGTGAAATATTCCGCCGGGCCGAACTTGAGCGCCATCGACGACAGCGGCACCGCGAATACCGTAAGCCCGATCACGCCCAGCGTGCCCGCGATGAACGAACCGATAGCCGATACCGCCAGCGCCGCCCCGGCCCTGCCTTTCTTGGCCATCTCGTAGCCGTCGATGGAGGTCATCACCGATGCCGCTTCGCCCGGCGTACGAATGAGAATCGCAGTTGTAGAGCCGCCGTATTTGGTGCCGTAGTAAATGCCGCACATCATAATCAGCGCGGAAGTCGGATTCATGCCGAAGGTCACCGGAATCAAGAGCGCGATGCCCGCGGAAGGCCCGATACCCGGCAGCACGCCGATGATGGTGCCAAGAAACACGCCGATAAAGGTGTACCACAGGTTGATCGGCGTCGTGCTGACGGCAAAGCCGTTGAGGATGTGGGTTAAGGTATCCATGTCTGCTCCTTAAAACGGTGAGATTCCGCGCGGCAGATTCACGCCCAGCAACTTGGTGAATGCGTAATAGCTGATGAAGCTGTAGAGCACCGAGGTCAGCACATTGGCCCACCACTTGCCCTTGTTAAAGTAAGTGGTCGTCGCCAACAAAAACAAGGCGGTGGACACCGCATACCCCAACGGCTCGAACAGCACAAAATAGAGCCCGGTCGCCACCGCGACCGCGGCCACTACCTTATAGGAGCTGGTGTCCTCCTTTTCCGCCGGGGCGGCGGCTTGCGGCGCGCTCTTGCGCTCTTTGATTATCTCCAGCAGCAGCATCATGGCGGCAAGAATCAATCCGCCGCCCAACAGTCGCGGAAACGCTTTCGGCCCCAGCGGGTCGCCGATTTCCAGCGTGGGTATTTGCGACGTGGCCCAGAAATACACCCCGGCCAATATAAGTATGCACACCAAAATAATTCGGTCCGCCATCTGATTTCTCTCTTTGTTTATAGATTGGACACGCAGCAACCGGCTCACACCGCAACTTCGCGTCTGGACTCTCCTCCACCGCGAAGCGCGTCAGCAGTTTACCGAATAATCCCGGCGCTGTGCGTTGTAATAGCCAGTCAAGCCGGCAATAGAAGAATGCACGAAGCGACGCTGCTTCAACTTTATGCATTGCGAAGGGGTTCGCCATCTGAACTCACGTTTGTTCAGACCTTGTGTTTTGCATCCTTTCGTACCACTAGCGCGCCGGAAAAGACTAAAATATCGCTCTCTGCGCGACGCCCCTTTCTGCTTTGCCGCAGTCCTTCATTGCTGGTTTTGTTGTTCCCCACGGTTACTTTCTATAACCATTTGATTTTAAAGAGTTAACTATGACATACGATCCGTTCAAGGCCATTCGCGAATTCAAACTTAAATCCGGCAAAACCGGCAAGATGTATTCACTCGCCGCGCTCGAAGAAGCGGGCCTCGGCAAGGTCTCGCGCCTGCCGGTGAGCTTGCGCGTGGTGCTCGAATCGATTCTGCGCAACTGCGACGGGCGGCGGATCACCGAAACCGCTGTGCGCGAGCTCGCCGGCTGGAAACCCAATGGCGAGCGCACGCAGGAGCTGCCCTTCGTGCTGGCGCGCATCATGTTGCAGGACATGGCTGGCTTCCCCGCGTTGAACGACTTTGCCGCGATGCGCGCCGAAGCCAAGCGGCAGAATTTTGAACCGACAAAGATCGAGCCGCTGGTGCCGGTGGATCTGGTGGTCGATCACTCGGTGGTCATCGACGTGCATAACTCGGTTGATGCACTGCGCAAGAACATGGAAATCGAGTTCGAGCGCAACGGCGAGCGTTACACCTTCTTGAAGTGGGCGAAGCAGGCGTTCTCCGGCATCCGCGTGGTGCCGCCCGGCAACGGCATTTGCCATCAGGTCAATCTTGAATACCTGTCGCGCGGCGTGTGGGAGAAGAATGGCGTGTACTACCCCGATTCCACCGTCGGCACCGATTCGCACACCACCATGGTCAACGCCATCGGCGTGCTGGCCTGGGGTGTGGGCGGCATCGAGGCCGAAGCCGGCATGCTCGGCCAACCGTATTACTTCCTCACGCCCGATGTGGTGGGCGTGCATATGTCAGGGAAACTTAACCCCGGCGTCACCGCCACCGACCTCGTGCTCACCGTCACCGAACTGCTGCGTAAAACCAAGGTGGTCAACAAGTTCGTCGAATACTACGGTGAAGGCGCCGCGTCGCTGTCGCCGACCGACCGCGCAACCGTGGCCAACATGGCGCCCGATTACGGCGCGACCTGCGGCTTTTTCGCGATTGACGATAAGGCACTCGAGTATTACCGCATGTCGGGCCGCGAGGAACATTGTGACGCAATTGAAAGCTATCTCAAGGCGCAGGGCATGTACGGCATTCCGAAAAAAGGCGAGATTGACTATTCGCAAGTGGTCGAGCTTGATCTGTCCACCGTGCGCCCCAGCGTCTCCGGGCCGAAACAACCCGAAGACCGCATCAACCTCGAAGGCATCAAGGCGCGCTTCACCGAATTGTTCGCCATGCCGGTGGCGGAAAGCGGCTACAACAAGCCCGCCGCCGATCTGGGCAAACGTTTCCCCGTCGTCACGCCGGGCATCGGTGATGTGGGCCACGGCGATATCGCCATTGCCGCGATTACCTCCTGCACCAACACGTCTAACCCATGGGTGTTGCTCGCCGCCGGCCTGCTCGCCAAGAAGGCCGTGGAGCGCGGCATGAAGCCGCATCCGCGCGTAAAAACCTCCATGGCCCCCGGCTCCAAGGTCGTCACGGCTTATCTCAAGAACGCCGGCCTGTTGCCGTATCTGGAGCAACTGGGCTTTCACGTAGTCGCCTACGGCTGCACCACCTGCATGGGCCTCGCGGGCCCGCTGGATAAAGACCTCGAAGACGTGATCGTGAAAAACGACATCATCTCCGCAGCGGTGCTCTCCGGCAACCGTAACTTCGAAGCGCGCGTGCATCAATCACTCAAAGCCAATTTCCTCATGAGCCCGCCGCTGGTGGTGGCGTTTGCGCTTGCCGGCACCGTGCTGAAAAACATGGACACCGACCCCATCGGCAACGACAAGGACGGCAAACCGGTGTTCCTGAAAGACCTGTGGCCCACGCCCGCTGAAGTGGACGCGCTGATGAAATTCGCCACCGACAGCAGCATCTTCAAGCGTGAATACGGCAGTCTCGACGGCGCGAAGGATCTGTGGGATGCCATACCCGAAGCCAAGGGCGCCCTGTTCCAGTGGGATCCGAAATCAACCTACATGCTCGAGCCGCCGCTGTTTGAAGGCTTCAAGCGCGAGTTGCCCAAAGTCACCGATATCAAGAGCGGTCGTGCGCTGGGCATTTACGGCAACAAGCTGACCACCGATCACATCAGCCCCGTCGCGCCGATCCGCAAAGGCACGCTCGCCGGCGACTGGCTGGTGGCAGCGGGCAGCACGGACTTGTCGAGCTTCGGCTCGCGCCGCACCAACCACGAAGTCATGGTGCGCGGCGCATTCGCCAATCCGCGCATCAAGAACCTGATGGTACCGGGCAGCGAGGGCAGCGTCACGCTGCACCAGCCCAGCGGCGACAAGATGACCATTTACGAAGCCTCGATGCGCTACCAGAAAGACAAGGTGCCGCTGTTCGTGTTCGGCGGCGAAGAATACGGCACCGGCTCCTCGCGCGACGGGGCGGCCAAGGGCACGCAAATGCTCGGCGTCAAAGTGGTCGTGGCGCGCGGCTATGAGCGCATTCACCGCTCCAACCTCGTCGGCATGGGCGTGCTGCCGTGCCAGTTCAAGGGCAACGACAGCGTGCAGTCGCTCAACATCACCGGCACCGAAATCTACGAACTGCTCGGCGTCGAAGGCGGCAATCTGAAACCGTTGCAGGATGTGACGCTGGTGATCCACCGCAAGGATGGCAGCGCGCAAAAAGTGGCTGTCACGCTGCGCGTGGATTCGCCGATTGAAGTGGAGTATTTGAGACACGGCGGGATACTGCCGTTTGTGTTGCGCGAGTTGATGGCGGCGTAACAAACGCCACACCATCAAAGAAGTCCCCTCCCCTTCAGGGGGGGGTTAGGGTGGGGGTGGGGTCAGACCGGGATCGATAGCGACGCGCTCAAGATTGCTCACACACCCCGCCCCCATCCCCGCCTTCCCCCTGAAGGGGAAGGAGTTTCATTGGATACGTATCACCGACATCTGGAGCAACTGCAATGGCACAAGACACCTTTAAAACCCTGCGCGATTTCACCCCCTCCGCCGGCAAAAGCGGCAAGTACCACTCCCTCGCCGCACTCGAACAAGCCGGCCTCGGCAAAATCTCGCGCCTGCCGCGCTCCATTCGCGTGGTGCTTGAAGCGCTGGTGCGACAGTGCGACGGCAAGAAAATCACCGAAGAACACATCAAAGCGCTAGCCGCCTGGCAACCCAACGCCACGCGCACCGCGGAAATCCCCTTCATCGTGGTGCGTATCGTGCTGCAAGACCTGATCGGTTTCGGCACGCTCAACGACTTGTCCGCCATGCGCGCGGCCGCCGAACGCCTGGGCATGCCGCCCGGCAACATCGAGCCGCTGGTGCCGGTGGATGTCGTCGTCGATCACTCGGTGGAAATCGATGTGCATAACCGCCCGGATGCTGTGCAGCGCAATCAGGAAATCGAATTCAAGCGCAACGCCGAGCGTTATGCGTTTGCGAAATGGGCGCAAGGCGCATTCAAGACCGTGCGCGTGGTGCCGCCCGGCAATGGCATCATTCACCAGATCAACATGGAGCACCTCTCACGCGGCGTATTTGAAAAAGACGGCGTGTGGTTCCCCGACACCGTGTTCGGTACCGACTCGCACACCACCATGGTCAACGGCATTGGCATCGTGGCATGGGGCGTGGGCGGCATCGAGGCCGAAGCCGGCATGCTGGGCCAGCCCAATGCGTTTCTCACGCCTGATGTCATCGGCTGCCACATGACCGGCAAGCTGCGCGAAGGCGTTACCGCCACCGATCTGGCGCTGACCGTCACCGAGTTGATGCGCAAAGCCAAGGTCGTCGGCAAGTTCGTCGAGTTCTACGGCGCGGGCGCAACCGCGCTGACCGCTGCCGACCGCTGCACGGTTGCCAACATGGCGCCCGAATACGGCGCGACCATGGGCTACTTTCCGGTCGATGAAAAAACCATCGAGTATTTCCGCACCACGGGCCGCGAGCCGGAACAGATCGCCGCAATCGAGGCTTACTTCAAAGCGCAAAGCATGTTCGGCATGCCCAAGCCCGGTGATATCGATTACAGCCAGATTATCGAACTCAATCTCGACACGATCGTGCCCAGCCTGTCCGGCCCGAAACGCCCGCAGGATCGCGTGAGCCTGCCCGATCTTGGTCGCGACTTCGACAGGTTATTCTCCGCACCCACCGACAAAAACGGTTACGCCCGCCCCGCCGCCGATCTCACGCGCCGCGAAGCTACCGGGCACGCCTTTGACGTGGGCCACGGCGATGTGTTGATCGCGTCGATCACTTCCTGCACCAACACCTCGAACCCCGCGCTGCTGATTGCCGCTGGCCTGTTCGCCAAACGCGCGGTGGAAAAAGGCCTGATGCCCCATCCGCGCATCAAGACCTCGCTCGCGCCCGGCTCGAAAGTCGTGACCGCCTATCTGCGCGATGCGGGCCTCCTGGAGCCGCTGGAAAAGCTCGGCTTCGGCGTTGTCGCTTACGGCTGCACCACCTGCATGGGCGCGGCCGGGCCACTCGATGCCAAGATCGAGGACGCCGTGGTGTCCAAAGACCTGGTGACCACGGCGGTGCTCTCCGGCAACCGCAACTTTGAAGCCCGCGTACACGCCAACCTGCGCGCCAATTACCTCGCCAGCCCCGCGCTGGTGGTGGCCTACGCGCTGGCCGGCACGGTGCGCACCGATCTCACCACCGACCCGCTGGGCAAAGACAAAGACGGCAAGCCGGTGTATTTGAAAGACCTGTGGCCCACCGATGCCGAAGTTACCGCACTGCTCAAATTCGCCGCCAACGCCGAACATTTCCGCCGCGAATACGGCGATCTGTCGGGCAACAAGGCGCTATGGGACGCCATCCCCACCATCGAAGGCGCGGTTTACAAGTGGGATGCCAAATCCACCTTCATCAAGGAGCCGCCGTTCTTTGAAGGCGTCACGCGCACGCCCGGCAAAGTCACCGACATCGTGGGCGCACGCGCGCTGGCGATCCTCGGCGACTCCATCACCACCGACCACATCAGCCCCTCCACCAAGATTCGTCCCGGTACGCCCGCGGGCAAATGGCTGGAGCCGTTCAAAGATCATCCGCCCTCCGAGTGGGGCCACTTCGGCGTGCGCCGCTGCAACCACGAGCTGATGGTGCGCGGCACCTTCGCCAACGTGCGCCTGCGTAACATGGTCGCCCCCGGCACCGAAGGCCCCATCACCAAGGTGCAACCCACCGGCGAACAAATGACGATTTTTGAAGCCAGCGAAATCTACCGCGCGAAAAACACGCCGCTGGTGATCTTCGGCGGCGACGACTACGGCATGGGTTCATCGCGCGACTGGGCGGCCAAGGGCGTGCAACTCTTGGGCGTCAAAGCCGTGATCGTGAAAAGCTTCGAGCGCATCCACCGCGCCAACCTGATCGGCATGGGCGTGCTGCCGCTGCAATTCAAGCAAGGCGACAGCGTGCAGTCGCTGAAAATCGACGGCACGGAAACCTTCACCATCGAAGACATCAACGGCGGCAACGTCAAGCCATTGCAGGATGTGACGATGGTGATTGGCCGCGCCGATGGTTCAACGCAGCGCGTCACGCTCACGCTGCGTATCGACACCGGCATCGAGGTGGATTACCTGAAGCACGGCGGGATTTTGCCCTACGTGCTTCGTGAGCTGGTGGGAGCAGCGGCATAGCAGCATAGAGACGAGGCAGCTTGCACCGCCCGCTGCTAATCACCCAGCGGTTTGGCGCGGCTTATGCCGCGCCCGCCGCACCGGATAGCAGCCTGTCGGACTTAACCTGATCGACCGCTAGACTTTCACTTCGCCAAACAGGAACTGTTCACGCGGATCAACGTTGTGCGAGCCGACACGCAGCCCTTTCACGATGCGATAGGGTTCGCCCGTGGGCGTGGGCGGTTCATACAACATATCAAGCATGATCGGCGCGGTGTACGGCTGCTTGCTGGGGTCGAGCACCAGCAGAATGCGCGGCTTCAGGCGCTTGGCGCGGTTTTGCGCCACCACGGCAGCGACTTCTCCGGTATTTAATTCCACCAGGCTGCCCACCGGGAACACGCCAATCGCCTGGATGAATTCTTCCACCAGCCGCTCGTTGAACACCGTCCCGCGCCATGAAAAAATCTGGCTTAACGCCTCCTGCGGCGACAGCGGCAGGCCGTAGGGCCGCGTGCTGGTGATTGCCGCATACACATCCGTGATGCCCGCCATCGCCCCGTACATGCTGATTTGTTCGCCGACCAGCCCTTTGGGATAGCCGCTGCCGTTGTGCCGTTCGTGGTGCTGCGCGACGATGTCGCGTATCAGCGGCGACGTATGGCGTGATTCCGCGAGTAATTCAAGGCCCAGCGCCACATGCGTTTTGGTCACCTCGTATTCGGCGGACGTCATTTTGCTTGTTTTATCGAGCAACTCGCGCGGCAATTTCAGTTTGCCGATATCCTGCAGCAGGCCGGCGGTGCCGAGCAGTTGAATCTGATCCTGCGGCAACCCCAAATGCCTGCCGAACGCCAACAGGTAAATGGACACATTCAGCCCGTGATCGTAGGTGTAGGCATCGCGGCTTTTCATCCGCGTGAGCCACATCAGCGCGTCCGGGTTGCGGATAACCGATTCCGTCATCCAGCCGACCACTTCTTCGGCTTTTTCGATATCCGGTGCGCGATCGGCGTGGATATCCGCGACGATATCGTCTATCGCCGCCTCGGCGTTGGCATGCGTTTTGGTGGCGGCGGGCGCTTCATCTTCAAAACCAACGCGGTCCGCATACACCGGGCGCCGGAATTCAACCTCGTCCTCGTCGTGATACTCATTGGCGCTGATTAACTGCGGCTTGGGCGGCGGATTGACCGCCTCCTTGATACGATCCATCACACTCGGAAAGCGCCCGCTGGGACGGTAGGCCGGGCGCTCCGACAGATCCACCACCTCGCCTTCCAGCTTGACGGCTTCATCGCGGGTGATGCCGTGTGCAAATACCTGCGTTTCGGGCGCGCGGGGACGCGGCGGATCTATCGTCTGAATAGTCAGCACCCGGATGGGTGTCACGCCGCCGCCCGGCTTGGGCCGGGTGGCGAATGTTTCCTTCATGATTGTCTTGAGCGTGCCGAACAAGCTCGATGAGGGTGCGGTGGACGCGCCATTCGTCGGCTTACGCTGCGGCGAATCGTCATACACCGTGATTGCCGGCCCCGCACTGCGGCGGATGGCAGGCGATTGCCCGTCAGCCGGATCTGCGCGAAATTCGGCATCCACCGAGCGCAGCCGGTCCACGATCACGTGCTTGCAGTAGTACTTGAGCTTGGAAATTTCCTCTTGGGTCTCGACCAGGAAACCCTGCAGCAGGAATGGCGTGTCCAACCATGGCCGATCGAGGTCAGACACAAACATGTTGGGCTTTAGCTGCTCGACTGAAATTTTCTCTTTCATATCAATATCTTACAGAAATTACACCCAGTTTATGAGCGTCGCTTCCAAGCACTATCCCTTGGCCACGGGTAATAGTAGCAATGTTGGCGGCGCCATTTGTAAAATAAATGGTAAATCGGCACGACAACCCGGCAGCGATACGCGGGGGCCATCCGCGATACGCCCCACGCGGAGATTATGCGCTCACCATGCGCCAGCGCCTCTGCGCCTCCGCGGCCCGGCCATCACGCGCCAGCTTGAGCAAATGCGCGTGCAGCGAACGCCGCGCCGGCACATGCAGCTTGGGCGATACGTCGTCATACACCACGGGCACCAGTTCATCGAGCGTTGCGGTTTGCGCCGGGGCCCTGGCCAAGGCATCCACCACTTTCTGCTCGCGCTTTAAGCGGTGCGCGATGATCTTTGACACTTCTTCACGCGGCGCGTCGATGACATGGCCGTGCCCCGGCGCAAAGGCCGTGATGTCGTAGCCGCTTAACTTGTTCAGCGACGCGAAGTATTCATACATGTCGCCGTCGGGCGGTGAAATCACCACGGTGGAACCCTGCATCACGTGGTCACCGGTGAACAGCAGGCCCGCGCCTTCGAGCAGATAGCACAAATGGTTCGAGGCGTGCCCCGGCGTATGAATGGCGCGTATCCTGAACGCACCGCAATCGACCACGTCGTCGTTCTTGAGCACGTGATCCGGTTTGAATTCGGTATCCTGCCGGCCATCATCCGGCACTTCGCCGAAGCCGAAAATTTTCGCGCCCGTCGCCCGCGCAACCGCGCGTGACGACGGCGAATGATCCTGATGCGTGTGCGTGCAGAATATCCAGCGCAGCCGCTTGCCCGTGTGCTGGATTAACAGCTCGGCATGCGACGCCATCTCGGGGCCTGGATCGATCAACGCCAGATCGCCCTGCCCGTTATCCGCGTCGCCAATGATATAAGCGTTGGTGCCCGGCCCGGTCATCATGCCGGGATTGGGCGCGGTGATGCGCCGCACGCGCGGATGGATACGAACCAGCTCGCCGGGAATGATGGGTGTCGTCATAACGCTTGGGTTCCTGTGATTTTAAAACGTTCCTTTTAAAACGTTCCTCTACCGGCTTCCGTTCCCGCCTCCTCGTAGCCGGCGTCGCCCGGCAACAGCCGGCGGCCATTCTTCGCGATGCGCGGCTCGATCACCGGCACATCGCCCAGCGCCTGCAATCGCTGGATCAGCGTAGCCACGCTGTCATGCTCCGCAAACAAGCGCAACGTATGCACCGTCGGCGTGCGCATATCGAATTTTTTCTGCTTATGCAGACTCAAGGCTTCCGCCGGACGCACCCAAACGTGGTTGATGGTTTCGCGATTGTCGTGCAGCGGCTTTTGCGACGCCGGCGCGGCAGCGACAAAAAATCGCGTGTCGTAGCGCCGCGGCGCGCCGATCGGCGTAATCCAATGGCTGAAATACGTCATCTGCTGCAGCGGCAGTTGCAGGCCTTCATCGCGCAGCATCTCGCTCAACGGATGCTCGCCATGCTCCACACGGCTGCGATACGAATGAAAACGCTCCGCTCGCACCGTGTCCTCCAGCGTGACGATTTCTCCCTGGTCGTTACAGGCAAGCAAAATGCCCGCTTCTTCGAACGACTCGCGTATCGCCGCGATCCAGTAAGCCAGCCCGCCGCTGGCAATGCCCAGCTTGCGGCTTGCATCCGCATCCGTTAACCCCGTGCATAACGCGGCGATGTCCTCGGAACTGTCGTGCCGGTCCACCGCGCCACCCGGAAACACATGCATGCCGGGCATGAACACCGACTGAAAATTGCGCTGCATCATCAGCACTTCAAACCCCCGCGGCGTGTCGCGCACCAGCGTTACGGTAGCGGCGGGACGGGGAAGCAGAACGTCGGGCATTATTGTTTTCTCTCAGTCAGATTCGGCGATGT
>JANPOH010000221.1:0-14007 GCA_031427895.1 Betaproteobacteria bacterium | reverse complement strand
ATCGGCTCGTTGAAAATATCGAACGGCACGTCCAGCACTACCGGGCCGGGGCGACCGGTGACCATGGTTTTCCATGCCTGACGCACGGCTATCGGCAACTGCGCGGCGGTGGTGGGTTGAAACACGCGCTTGCAGTACGCTTTTACCGTGGACGGAAAATCCGCCTGGTAGTGGCGATAGGTTTCCTGAAATGCGCCGCGATTGAACTGGCTGGTCGGCACGTTGCCGGTGATCGCATAAAACGGCACCGAATCAAAAAACGCATTCGCCAGCGCAATCGGCAGATTCGCCGAGCCGGGGCCGCATGAGGTAATGGTCGCGGTGGGCTGGCCCGATACGCGGTAATACACGTCGGCCATGAAGCCGGCGACACTTTCGTGATGCACGGAGATGGTTTTGATTTCATCCTGCCGTGCGTGCAGCGCATCGAGAAAGCCGATATTGCCGTGGCCGCACAGGCCGAACACATACGGCACTTTTTCGCGGATCAGGTAATCGGTAATGACGGCTGCGCCATCGTGGGTCGCGGGGTCGTGGGGAGTGGTCATGATGGTTGTTTGCTCATAAAGTCAAAATTTATTTGCCGCGGATTTACGCAGCTAAAAAAACGGTTCTCAAAAACCGTACAACTTTGCCGGATTCTTAACCAGCACCTGCTCGCGCGTCGCGGCATCGGGTATCCAGCTCGACAGCAGATCACACAGATCGCCGTCATTCGGCATCGCGTTTTTGACCATCACATGCGGCCAGTCGGTGCCCCACAACATGCGCTGCGCGTTGGCGGCGATCAGTGCATGGGCAAGTGCATTGGTATCAGCGTGTGGCATCGGCTGCGTGGTGATGCGGTATGGCCCGGTGAATTTCACCCATGCCTTGCCCGCCTTCATCAGGCGCAGCAACGCCTGAAAGCCTGCGTCGTTCACACCCTTGTCGGTTTTCATATAGCCCAGGTGGCCGAGCACGATGTCCACCGGGAAATCCGCGAAGCTGCGATCCATGTCGGGGAATTCATCGCAGTGCATGAGAAATTCCATGTGCCAGCCCATCGGCGCGACGCGTTTGGCGAGCGCGGTGAGTTCTGCCATCGGCAGCGTGCCGGGTTTGCGGTCCTTGACGTCAACGATGTTCACGCGCACGCCGCGCACGCCGGCGGCGTTGAGCTTGGCGAGTTCGGCATCGGCGATATCGTCATCCACCACGGCCACGCCGCGAAACGAATTGCCTGCCGCTTTCATTGCGCCGAGCATCACCGTGTTGTCGCTGCCGTAAACACTGGGCTGCACCAGCACCGCGCGTTCCACACCTAAAGCGCCGAGCATTTTTTGGTAATCGCTCAATAAACAATCCGGCGGCGTGTACACACGTGCGGGCGAGTAGGCGTATTTTGCGATCGGCCCGAGGATATGCGCGTGCGTGTCGCAGGCCAGTTTGGGCAGGGTGATTTTGGGCTTGCGCGGATTAAAATCCGGGGGCGCGCACGGCGGCGCACCGGGTGTCGTGGTGTTCATGAATGTGGGTGTTGGGGGGAAGAATTAACCGGGCAAGAGCATACCACAGGTTGCGTACACGTCATTGCCTCCAAAAATAAAAAGATCAATAAAAACAAATACTTACGGTAATATTGCCGATGTGCAATCATGCGCCGATGGCGCGCGGATAAAATTCGCGCCAAGGCTTCACCATCTCCCGGAATCCCCTATGCCCTTTCATCGTTTTGAAAATTTCAAAGTGCATCATCTGAATCCGCATCTGTCCACCGGTGAAGGTCCGGTGATCGAGGGCGCGTACATGTATTTTCGCATCGTCACCAAAAAGGCGGGCACCGGCTCGACGCTGCATTACCACCCGAACGAGCTGATGGCGTTTCCGCTGTCGGGCAAAATCAATGCGCTGGTGGGGCGCGAGCGGCGCGTCGTCATGCCCGGCACCTTTGTGCATATGCCGCCGTACGCGCGGCACGGGTTCACCGCGTGCGAAGACGGCGATTTGATTTACCTTTACATCAAGGATCGCACCTGGACATTGATCGGCGCGGCGCAGGACGAAGCGCTGCCGGAGCAAGCACGCTCGGCGGCCGCGGTCGCGCGTGATTTTGCCGCCGGCAAATACCCCGGCGAAAAAAAAGACGCGGGCAAATCGCAGGCCATACTGGATGGCCTCGGCCGCTGCTACTACCCGATGATCGATGCGCTGGATGCGCCCGCGGCGTCGGGGCATCACGAGCAATGGGTGGAGGGTGCGAATTTGTCGTTCGGCTTTGTGGAGTCGCCCGAGGGCCACGTTGTTGCCGTGGACCAAGCGCCGCACGAATACTTCACCTATGTGATAAAAGGTGAAATGGATGCAGAAGTGAACGGTGAGAAGAAACACGTGGTCGAAGGTGATGTGATCCAGATTCCGCGCGGCGCATCGTACCGTTGGACGGTGACAAAACACGTGCGTCACGCGGGTGTGAAATCAACGCCGGCAGTGGAAGCGCATATCGACAAAAACGGCGCGGCGGATAACTGGCGGGGTTGAGTAGTTCAAAAACAGTAGCCACGGATTTCACAGATGAACACAGATAGCCCCAGCGGTGGTTTTAATCTGCGTAAATCCGCGAAATCTGCGGCAAAAAAAGGGTTTAAAACATGCAACATCAACGACGCAAACTAACACTCGGCCTGCTCGCGGGATTCTCCGGCGCAGCCTGTCTGCACGCCCACGCGCAGCAAACCAAACCCGATCAGATGGCACCGCCGCCCGGCACGCGCGACACGGTCATCGCGCTGGTGCGGCAGTTTCAGGGACCGCTACGCAAGTTTCAGGACATCAAGCCGTTGACCGGCATGAAAGTGCAGGGGCTGGAGAATCAGCCCGACATGCTGCCGTTGATCGACACCTTTGTCGGCGACCTCGACATCCGCTATGTGTTTGATGCTGAAAGCGGCTATCGCTATCTCACTGAGCGTGATCTGAAAACGCTCAAGCTCACACGCGATCAGTTGCCTGCATTGGCGCTGGCGAATCAGCGCCGACTGTACCCTAAAATTACGGTTGAGCGCCCGACAGCTTTTATCGGCATGTTTGCCAACGGCGGTGATCTCGAACCCAGCAAAATGCTTGACTTTGAGTTCTGGGAAAAAGAAAAATCCAGATTCGGTGGCGAGATAGTGTGTGCCGTGCCCGCGCGTGACGTGTGCTGGTTCACCGGCTTGAAGCCCGCAGGCAATGTGCAGAATCTGCGAACCAATACCGAACGCGCGCACAAGGATGCGGGTGAGCGCGCGATTTCCAGGCTGTTATTTTTGTGGCGCAATAAACGCTGGGAAGTGCTGGAGGGATAGCACAATCAAGGAGTTGGTCATGGCAAGCAAAATCAGGAAGGTCGCCGGTCGAAAATCTGGGGCCACGCCCCGCGCGCGACGCTGGCGGAACTGCTGATGGATCTGAATCGGCAATATCCCGGCATCCGCTTTCGCATCATCGACGAACAGGATAAAGTGCGGCGCCACATGCGCATTTTTATTAACGGCGAGCAGGTGGATGCGCTGTCGCATCCGCTCAACGCGGTTGACTCGAAGGGCGCGGCGGACGAGGTGGTGATCGTGCAGGCGCTCAGTGGCGGGTAAACGGATTTAATATAACTATTTGTTTTTAAAAGAAAATATGATGAAATGGAGTCTGGCGATTGTGTTCATGGCGGCGGTTCAATGCGCGGCTGCACAGCCGTACCCGCAACGCGCGCTGCGGCTGGTGGTGCCGTTCGCCCCCGGCGGCTCGACCGACACGCTGGCGCGCATCGTCGGTCAGCGATTGACGGAAAGCCTCGGTCAGCCGGTGGTGGTGGATAACCGCCCGGCGGCGGGCGGCATCGTCGGCGCCGACCTGGTGGCGAAAGCGCAGCCCGACGGTTATACGCTGCTGGTGGGCGCCATCTCCACCATGGCGATTGCGCCGGCGTTGTATGCGAAGCTGCCGTACAACGCGCTGAATGATTTCGCGCACGCGGGGTTGTGGGTGACGTTTCCGCTGGCGATGATCGTGCCTGCCGGTTCGCCGATGCGGGATTTGAAAGGGTTTATCGATCACGCGCGCGCCAAGCCCGGCGCCTTGCGTTTCGGCGCGCAGGGCATCGGCACCTCATCGCATATTTTCGCCGAGTGGATGAACAGTCTGGCGAAAATCAAAGTGGTGATCGTGCCATATAAAGGCGGCGGCCCCGCGTTGACCGGCGTGCTGGCGGGCGAAGTCGATTACGCGATGGTGGCGGTGTCCACGGCACTGGCACAGGTGCAGGCGGGCAAGATACGCGCGCTCGGCGTGACTAGCGCGCAGACCACGCCGCATTTGCCGGGGGTGCCATCGATCGCCAGCGTGGTTCCCGGTTACGACGCGCTGAATTTCCACACGCTGCATTTGCCGGCGGGCACGCCCGCCGCCATCGTCACGAGGCTGAACAGTGAAGCGACAAAAATACTGCGGCGCGCGGATGTCAACGAGCGCTTAACCGGCTTCGCCATGGATATTGCCGCCGGCACGCCCGAACAAAGCCGCGCGTTTATCAAAGCGCAGATCGAGCAGTGGGGGCCGGTGGTCAAAAGCTCCGGCGCGCGGGCGGAGTGAGGGGGCGGCGCTCGCCGGAATCAATTCAGTCGATCTTCGCTCCCGAATCACGCACCACCTTCGCCCATTTGCCGAGATCGCTTTTGAGAAACGCCGCGAACTGCTCCGGCGCGTTGTGCAGCGGCTCCGCGCCCAGCGCCGCCCAGCGCTCCTTGATGTCCGGCAACTGCACGATTTTGCTGATCTCGCCCTGTAAACGATTCACCACGGCCACAGGCGTGTCGGCGGGCGCGAGCATGCCGTACCACACGGATATCTCGTAACCCGGAAACCCGGCGTCCGCGACCGGCGCGAGTTCGCCTGCGGTAGCGCGATGGGCGCACCTGGAAACATGATTGAAATTTGTCCGCCGAGCAGATCGCTGAACGCATGGGTCACGCCCTTGTACGGCACATGCACCAGCTTCACGCGCGCCTGCGTGTTGAGCATTTCACCGGCCAGATGCAGCACGCTGCCGTTGCCGACCGAGCCGTAATGCAGTTGCCCCGGTTTCGATGCCGCGAGCGCGACCAGTTCCTTCACCGATTTGACCGGCAGCGACGGATGCACCACCAGAATCAGCGGCGCGGCCCCATCAATGTAATCGGCGCGAAATCGCGCAGGGCGTCGTAGGGCAGCGCCGGATACAGACTGGGGTTGATGGTGAGCGTGCTCGCGGTGGCGAGCAGCGTGTAGCCGTCGGCGGGCGCTTTGGCGACAAACTCATTGCCGACATTGGTGTTCGCGCCAGACCGGTTGTCGATCACCACCGGTTGCGCCACCTGCGCGGAAAGTTTTTGCCCGATGGCGCGCGCCAGCACGTCACCGGGGCCGCCCGCGGCGAGCGGCACGATAACGCGGATGGTTTTGGCGGGGTAGGTTTGGGCGTATGTTGGGAGCGTGGTGGTCGCTACTATTAGAACGAGAGGAACGGTAAGTTTGAGCAGCATGGGTTTTTTTAACATCGCCTTCTCCGTGGGGGTGCAGCGTTTGTTTACTCGCGAACTTTTTTCTGGCACGAAAAGAATAAAAAGCAATTCTCTCATTCGTGGGGCGCGGGTGTTGCGGATGCGCTAACAAGGGATGAGTGTTCTTAACTATCTGTTTTTATTGGGTTTGTTTGAGTGTAAGTCGCGAATGGCGCAGTCGTTTAATCGTCGCGACTTTCATTGCCAGCCCGTGTGCCAGGAATGGGGCGAGAGCGCAAGGCGCTTGCGGCGACACTCAGCGGTTTCGTAACGAAGACGCTCCCCACTATTTTCTACGAGCCTGCACCGGAAGGCATCTACATCACAAGGCTATTAGAAAATCGACCGCCCGCTCATCGATGTCAGCATCTCCAGCGCAATCGACCCGGCGTAGGAATTCCCGCTCGCCTCTAGCGCCGGGCTCCACACGCAGATGCCGCATTCGCCCGGCATCACCGCGACGATGCCGCCGCCCACGCCGCTCTTGGCCGGCAACCCCACGCGAAAGGCAAAATCGCCCGCCGCATCATAGGTGCCGCAAGTGAGCATCACTGCATTGATGCGCTTGGCGGCGCTGGCATCGAGAATTTTTTCGTTCGACCACGGCACCACGCCGCCGTTGGCGAGAAAAGTCACCGCGCGGGCGAGATCAACGCAATTCATCTCAATCGCGCAGTGGCGGCAATAGGTTTCGATCACATCTTTCACATCGTTATTGAGATTACCGAAGCTCTTCATGAAGTTCGCCATCGCGGCGTTGCGGTGCGCAGTGCGCTGCTCGGATTCCGCCACGGCGCGGTCGTAGCCGATGTCCGCTTTGTTGCTGAGCTTGCGGATGAATTTGACCAGCGCGTTTTCCGCGCCGCCCTTGGCCGCATGCTGCGACAGCAGCATGTCGGTGATGACCAGCGCGCCGGCATTGATGAACGGATTGCGCGGCTTGCCGCGTTCCTGTTCAAGCTGCACCAGCGAATTGAACGGCGTGCCCGAAGGCTCGCGCCCGACGCGCGACCACATCGAATCCCCCTCCAGATGAAACGCCAGCGTCAGTCCGAACAATTTTGAAATCGATTGAATCGAGAATGGCACGTCCGCGTCACCCGCCTGGTAAACCTTGCCTTCGAGATCGACAATGGCGATGCCGAAGTGATCCGGCGAAACCTTGGCGAGTTCGGGGATGTAACTCGCGACCTTGCCCGTGCCGATGAGCGGTTTGACCGCGGCGTGTACCCGGTCGAGGATGGTTTGGTAATTCATGAATGTCCTGAACGCGGCGTTTTATTCCGGCGTTATTTTCGCCGCCCGCACGATCTCGCCCCAGCGCTGGACGTCGAGCGGAAAATTTTTCTGAAACACGGCGGGCGGATCGGCGACGGGTTGGTAGCCGCCGGTCAGAAAATACTCGCGCAGTTTCGGCAATTGCAGCGACTTTTGTATCGCGCCGTAGATGCGCTCAACGATGTGGCCGGGCGTTTTGGCGGGTGCAAACCAGGCGTGCCAGCCGGTGTCGAGTTGAAATCCGGGCAGGCCGGCTTCGCCGATGGTGGGGATATCCGGCATGGCGTCCAGCCGTTTCGCGCCGCTGTAACCCAGCGCGCGCAGCCGTTCCGTCCTGATATGCGGCATGGCGGTTAACGGCGGCACTACCATCACCTGCGTCTCCGCGCCCAGCACCGCGATCAGCGCCGGGCCCGACCCTTTGTAAGGCACATGCAGCATGCGGATGCCGCCGCGCTGGCTGAACGCCTCGGTAATCAGGTGCAGCACGTTGCCCACGCCCGGCGAGCTGTAAATGAGTTGCTGTTTTTTCGCCAGCGCAATCAACTCCGTGACCGAGCGCGCCTGCACCGACGGATGCACCACGAGCATCGCACCGTGTCCCACCACCGGGTTGGTGATCGGGGTGAAGTCGCGCAACGTATCGAACGGCAATTTTTTGTGCGTGCTGGGGTTGATCGCGAACGCCATCGAGATGTGCATCAGGGTGTAACCATCGGGCGCGGCTTTCGCCACCAGGTCGCTGCCGATAATGGCATTGGCACCGCCGCGGTTATCCACCACCAGCGGCTGGCCGAGAAAGGCTTCCATCTCCTTGGCCAGCGCGCGCGCGTTGGCGTCGGTCGCGCCGCCGGGCGGAAACGGCATGATCAGGCGGATCGGGCGCGTGGGCCAGGTCTGCGCCGTCGCGTTGCCGGCGACAAGGACCAGGGCCGCTATCGAACAGCGCAGCGTAATTTGCGCGGGTTTTATCATGGCGTTTCCTTTGTTTAGAGTGCCTAATAAAATGGATTGCAGCATCGCTGGTGGTTCGACAATCTCACCACGAACGGCTCCCAAAATGACCGTTCGCCCTGAGCCTGTCGAAGGGTAACGGTCATTTTGTCAGGCACTCTTAGTCAACCGCGCGCGGCATGCGCGTGTCGATGGCGACCTTGGTCCACTTGGCGATCTCGGCGGGAATGATCTTGCGCATTTCGTCCGGTGTTTTGACGTCGATCACCGCGCCCATGGTGGTTAACTGTTTTTGCACTTCGGGAATCTTAAAGTAGCGGGCAATTTCGCCGTGCAGTTTCATCACGATGGGACGCGGCGTGCCGGCGGCGGTGGCGATGGCGTACCAGTTCGATGCATCGTAGCCGGGCACGCCCGCTTCATCGAGCGTCGGCAGATCCGGCAGCAACTCGGCACGTTTCAGCGTGCCGACGGCCAGCCCTTTTAACTTGCCCGAACGCAAATGCGGCAGCGCGGGCACGCTTACGGCAAAGTTTGCGTGGGCCTGCCCGCCGATGACATCGATCATGGCGGGGAATCCGCCCTTGTAGAGCACGATGTTGAAATCATGCTTAGACAAACTGGTGAACAGCGCCGAGGCAAAATGCATAAAGCCGCCGGAACTCGACAGCACCAGTTCGCCGGGCTTGCTTTTGGCCACCGCCAGCAAATCCTTCACGGAGTTAACCGGCATCGAAGGATTGACACTCAAAATCAGATAACTCGCGCCGAGCTTGGCGACAAAATCCAGCGCCGTGAGCGTATCGTACGGCAGCTTGCGCACTGCGGGGTTCATCACATAGGCCGAAGACACCAGCAGCAGGGTGTAACCATCAGGGCGCGCTTTCACCGCGAGATCGGTGCCGATGATGCCTTCGGCGCCGGTGCGGTTATCCACGATCACGTTCTGGCCGAGCGTCCCGCTAAGATGCGTGGCGACCATGCGCGCGAGGATGTCATTGGTGCCGCCCGGCGCGAACGCCACGATCAGGCGTATCGGTTTGTCGGGGTAGGCCTGTCCTGAGCGTGTCGAAGCGGTCTGCGCGGTTGCGCTGGCCGCCGACAGCAGCATCACGGCACCCGTGGTCGACGCGCGGATTATTCGCGGTAATCTCGACATCATGCCTGCTTCCTCCGTTGGCTGGTGCGTGGCGCGTGCTGCAATTAACTTCCATCCACTTCAATCCACTTCAATCCACTTTGACACCCGCCTGCTTCACCACTTTGCCGTAGCGCTCGTAGTCGTCGCGAATGATCTTCGTGTATTCCTCCGGCGTGGTCCATGCCGGCTCCTCGCCCTGCGCGGCGTAGAGTTGCCGGGCTTCGGGCGTTTTCAGCGCCTGCACCAGCGCGCTGTTGAATCGGTTGATAACGGCGCGTGGCGCGCCCTTGGGGGCCATCACGCCGTTCCAGCCGAGGAAACTGAATCCGGGCACGCCGGATTCGGCGATGGTCGGCAGCTCCGGGAAAATCGCCGAGCGTTTTTCGCCGCTGACCGCGATGCAGCGCGCGCGACCGGATTTCCACGGCGCGACGTAAGCCGCCAGCGGCCCCAGCGTCCAGTTCGCTTCGCCCGCGGCCAGCGCGGCAGCCGACGGCCCGCCGCCTTTGTACGGCACGTGCGTGACTTCAATGTTCGCGGCGGTGGCGAACATCAGACCCGCGAGGTGGCTGGTGGAGCCGATGCCCGCCGATGCCATCAGCAGCTTGCCTTGGCGCGTGCGCGCGAGCTCGATCAGCTCGCGGGTGGTTTTCACCGGCAACGCGGCATTCACGCACAGCCCCGCCTGCGTGATGGCGAACAGCGAAATCGGCGCGAAGTCGTTGATCGGATGATAGGGCACGCTCTTGTAAGTGTGCGGCGCCACCGAGTGCGTGGCGAAGGATGTGGCGAGCAAGGTATAACCGTCGGGCGCGGCGCGCGCGACAATCTCCACGCCGATGGTGCCGCCCGCGCCGGGGCGGTTATCGACGACGATTTGCTGGCCGAGGATTTCCGCCGCGCGCATGAAGGCGATGCGGCCCAAAATGTCGCCCGCCGAACCGGGGCCGTTGGAGATAACCATGCGGATCGGGCGCACAGGATAGGTCTGCGCCTGTGCCGCCGTAGAGACCAAAATACAGATTGAGATTGTTCCTCCCAGCAACACCCGTAACCCGTGCGTGCGCATCCTTCCTCCTCGCGTAGTTTGCGGTTATATTGGCACTGAATCATTCACGGGCGCAAGCAAAGCATGCAATACATTTACGGCTACCACACACTCGACATCGCACCGGACAACCCGACCAGCGCCAAGGTCGCGCCGCGCCGGCTGTTGTCGGGGGATACCCTCGAAACCGCCAAATCCTCGACCATCGGCGCCGTGCTCTACGGCGAACACGTGGCCGTGGCGCTGGCGATGCAGGCGGCAGGCTCGGGCGCGAAAGCGCACTCGCATCCGAACGAGCAGTTCAACTACATCGTGCAGGGCGTGATGGTGTCGGATATCGCCGGCGAGAAGCAGACCTTCGGCAGTAAAGGCATGATCGTGCATACGCCGTCGATGTCGGTGCATACCGGGCAGGCGTGCCCCGACGAGGACCTGGTTTTTTTTGCCATGAAAGACACGCGCCACGGCATCACCGGCCCGCCGGTGGACGGCAAGCACGACGGCCCGCTGTATCTGCCGGGCTTCGGCAAGCGCGCGCATGAGCCGCGCCGCACCACCGCACGGATGATGACCGAATCGGGCACGGATCCCGAAGGCGCGGCCACGCGCTACATTTACGATTTCAACCATTTAATCGAGCGCCCCGGACGCAAGACCAGCGCGCAAATGGCGCCGCCGGATCAGATGACATGGCCCACGGGCGTCAAGGGCGGATTGCTCATCAGCGAAAAACTGCAAGTCGCGGTGATGGATCTTGCGCCCGGCGCGGTGCTGCCCACGCATGTGCATGAGAACGAACAATTCACGCTGGTGGCCGAAGGGGATGTGCATGCGTACGTGGCGGGCAACGCGCATCGCGTCGCCGAACGCTTTGTGATTCACGTGCCGCCGAAGGTGTCGCACGGCATAATTGCCGGCGCAAAAGGTGCGCGCATCGTCACGGTGCAGGACACGCGGTTTGCGTTTGCGGCGTGATGGGGTCAACGTGTGAAGTCACGGCAGCGTTGATCTACACGCATGGCGACCACCGCAAGCGGATTAACACCAACTCAGGGAGACTGCGATGAACTTAACCAAGTATTTGATTATATTAACAATTTCTTCTTTTTCGACATCCGTTGCACTGGCGCAGGCGCCGCCCGCGCCAGCGCCTGTCACGCCGGCGCCCGCCGCGGCCACGAAACCGCCCCCCACCAAGGCGCAGATCGAGGCTGACCGCGCCAAGGCTGAGGCGGATCGCAAGAAGCTGATCGTGCAAAACGGCAGGCCAGCGGCGCAGAGGTTAAGCGCGAGCGCGAACAGTTGGCTCAGGATCAAAAGGCGCTGGACGATGCGCGCAAGAGCGGCGACGCTGCCAAGATCAAGGCGGCAGAAGCTAAACTGAAGGCGCAGCAACAGGAAGTGGCAAAGGATCGCAAGCAAGCCGAGGCGGATCGTCAGCAGATGCGAACCACTCGCGATCAGGCGCAAAAAAGCCAGTCGCAAGTAAAAGACGATGAGCGCCTCCGCCGCGAAGCGCGCGAGCGCGAGCGTCAGAAAACCCAGGCGCAGACGCAACCTGCGGCACCGACACAAAGCAGTGGCGACGATTCACGCAGCAAAGGCAAAAAAGACTGGGCGCATTCCGAGAAAAAAGGCCACGGCAAAGGCAAGAGTGACCGCGACTAGGCGAGCTAATTCGCAATAGCCGCCGGGCATTTCCGGCGGTGATACAACGGCACTTGTTGAAAGCGCCTTCTCTTACCGGGGAAGGCGCTTTCGCATTTTTGGCGTGCCGTCTGTTCTGCGCGGTGCGCTTTTTCGGTAAATCCGTGCCGCTCGCGCCCCGCTTACATGCCCAATATGCGCCCGATCTCCGCGATGTGGCGGCTGGCCTGCACGCCCTCGGCCACGGCGGTGTCCAGCGCATCGTCGAAACTTTCGCGGATGCCGTGCAGCGCATCGCGCACCCAGTGATGCCGGCGCACGGGAGACTGAAGCAGGTTTTTGAGTGTTTCCACCTCGTCGCGCAGGCGTTGCACGTCTTGCGGGTTGCCCTGAATGGTTTGCAGATCGCGCTCCAGCGCCGCAATCAGCGTGGCGACTTCATCGAGGTCTATCTCATGGGCTTTGTCGTCGTGCGGTGTGCGGATGGTCATGGCCAATTCCTCCGGTAAGGGTGTGTCCATGCTACACCGTTCGGACGGGTAATACCGGGTGTGATGCAAGCGGAGGCAGGGCGCGAGCCATCCCGCCTTTTGAAGTGACCACGCACGGCGGCATCGCTTGCGCGTCTCCCACTCTGCGATTCGTTACGGTTTACACTCCGTTGCCGGCGGAATCCAGCAAGCGTAGCGCCGATTCAATGCAAGGCAATCACGGCACAAGAATCAATACCCTCAACAGGAATCAAGCATGAGCAGCAACCGCATGGGCAGCGGCGACACCATTTTTCTCACGGATGATGGCGATCACACCATGCGTCAATGCACGCTGGATGGCAAAGTGCTGCTGACCATCGGCATTCCCGGCAAGTCGTCCGCGTATATGAGCGGCGAGCCGTTTAATCGTTGCACGCATACGGCAATGGCTGTTACGAAACCCAGTGGAATAACCTGCATCGCCCCAGCGGCCTGTTCATGACCAGCGGCGCCAGTGGTAAGTGCCCGCTGTGCCACATAGCCGAACTGGGGCCGCATCTGTCGATGAACCGTAACCACCCGAATATCGGCCCGCGCATCAGCGTGATGGACGCGAAGGGCAAGCTGCTCGCCACCGTGCAAGCCGACCCCGCGCGCGGCACCGGGCCGGGGCAGTTTATTTCTCCGCACCGCATGGCAGTCGATTCACACGGCGATCTTTACGTGGGCGAAGTCGGCTACGTGTCGTTCTCGCGGTCGTTTCCGGATGTGCCGAAGCCCAAGCGGATTCGGTGTTTGCAGAAACTGGTTAAGGTGAAGGGGTGACGGCGGGGTAGTCGTGCCTGGGTGCGTGTTGTCTTGCAAGACCCCGTGAGAATGTTCCTGCCGCACGGCCGAAAGAGTAGAAGAGAAGATGCCGACAAAGATGCAGAAATCTGTAAATTAACAATAAAAACAAATACTTATGGAGTTTTTGTGTCTTGCGGACTATTGCGTCCAACCCGACTACACCTGGCTTAATCACCCGATGCACAGCAAAATAGCCCATGACTCGAATCGACTTTACATCGTTGTCCAAGGCGATTGCTTCGCTCGCAAATGCGCTGCAAGCGGCCAAGCTGCGCCCCAAGGATGAGTTCGTGCGCGATGCGTCGATTCAGCGCTTTGAATACACCTATGAGCTGTGCGTCAAATCATTGCGGCGTCAGCTAACTGCCATGTCCGATTCGCCGTCGGAAATCGACGCGCTCGGTTATCGCGACAGAATACGCATGGGCGTGGAACGCGCGCTGATCAAATCCGAAGTGCCGTGTGTTTGGTTATCGCGAACTGCGTAACATTACCAGCCACGTTTACGACCCGGTAAAAGCCAAAAAAGTTTTTGGCGCGCTGCGCCGGTTTCTGCGTGACGCGAAGGAACTGCATGCCCGCCTGGACAAGGCGGCGAAATGATTGCCGTTGCAAAAAAACACGGCAAACTCATGCTGGCGCCGAAGCATGTGGCGCTGGTACGCGCCGTGTTGCGGGCGCACGCGCCGCATCATCGCGCGTATGTGTTTGGCTCGCGCGTGGTGTTGAGTGCCGCCGATCGCGCCCGGTTGAAACCGCACTCCGATCTCGACCTTGCATTGGAAGGCCCGCCGCTGAAACCGCATCAGGCCTACGCGCTCAAGGAGGCGTTTAGCGAAAGCGATTTGCCGATGCGGGTGGATGCGGTGGCGGTGAGCGATCTGCCGCGCGAGTGGGAAATGCGAGCCTGGCCCCTTTAGTCTTATACTGTTTGATGGCGGCGGTGTTGGCCAAGTGTACGCGGTATCCCGCCTCTTGCAGGCCATCGACCAGCCAATACCAGTTGTAGGTGGATTCGACCACTACGCCAGACAATTCGGCGCGATGCATTTCCAGCGCCGCAAG
>JANPOH010000220.1:0-7481 GCA_031427895.1 Betaproteobacteria bacterium | reverse complement strand
CCCGAACAGGGCATTTTGCGTATGCGCAAGGAATTGGGGTTGTTTGCCAATCTGCGCCCGGCGATCATGTATCCCGAACTCGTCGGTGCCTCGTCGTTAAAGCCCGAAGTGGTGTCGGGGCTGGACATCATGATTATCCGCGAGCTGACCGGCGACATTTATTTTGGTGAGCCGCGCGGTCGTCGCGACAATGCGCGCGGCGAGCGCGAAGGGTTCGACTCGATGTTGTACTCCGAGCCGGAGATACGCCGCATCGCCGAGATCGGTTTTTTGACCGCGATGAAGCGCGGCAAAAAACTGTGTTCGGTGGACAAGGAAAACGTGCTGGAGACCAGCCGTTTCTGGCGCGAGATCGTCATCGACGTGGCGAAAAAATATCCGCAGGTGGCGCTGTCGCACATGTACGTGGACAACGCGGCGATGCAACTGGTGCGTAACCCCAAGCAGTTCGACGTGATCGTCACCGGCAATATGTTCGGCGATATTCTGTCGGACGAGGCGTCAATGCTCACCGGCTCCATCGGCATGCTGCCGTCGGCATCGCTCGACGCCAACAGCAAGGGCTTGTATGAGCCGAGTCACGGTTCCGCGCCAGACATCGCGGGCAAAAATGTCGCCAATCCGCTGGCGACGATATTGTCGTCGGCCATGATGCTGCGTTATACGTTCAACAAGGATGAATGGGCGCATCGCATCGAGGCCGCCGTGAAATCCGCCCTTGCGTCAGGCTTGCGTACCGCCGATATTTACGAGCCGGGAACGACCAAGGTGGGTACGCGCGAGATGGGCGATGCGGTGGTCGCGGCGCTGTAGATAACTATTTGTTTTTAATGGTATTTTTATGAAAAAGGTCGGGTTAATCGGTTGGCGCGGGATGGTGGGCTCGGTGCTCGTGCAGCGCATGCGCGACGAGCGCGATTTTGATTTAATTGACCCGACGTTTTTCTCGACCTCGCAGGCGGGGGGCAAAGGCCCCGATATCGGCAAGCCTGCTGGTCTGCTCAAAGACGCAAAAAACATCGCCGAGCTGACCGCGATGGATGTGCTGATCTCGTGCCAGGGCAGCGATTACACCACTGAAATCTATCCGAAACTGCGCGCGGCGGGCTGGAACGGCTACTGGATCGATGCCGCTAAAACGCTGCGTATGAAAGACGACGCGGTGATTATTCTGGATCCGGTGAACGCGTCGGTCATCGACGCCGCGATGGCCAAGGGCGTTAAAAATTACATCGGCGGCAATTGCACCGTGAGCTGCATGTTGATGGGCTTGCACGGTTTGTTCCAGCACGATCTGGTCGAGTGGATGAGCTGCATGACGTATCAGGCAGCCTCCGGCGGCGGCGCGCAGCATATGCGCGAGTTGCTGACGCAGTTTGGGCTGGTGCATGGCGCGGTGGCGGATTTGCTCGCCGATCCGGCCTCAAGCATTCTGGAAATCGACCGTAAGGTGCTGGCGAAACAAAACGACGGCAGTCTGCCGCGCGAGAATTTTCGCGGCGTGCCGCTGGCGGGCAACCTGATTCCGTGGATCGATCAGGACATGAAAAACGGCATGTCCCTTGAGGAATGGAAGGGCGGCGCCGAGACCAACAAAATCCTCGGGCGCGGCCCGGGCTTTAGCAACGCGGCAACGCCGATCGACAGCTTATGCGTGCGCGTGGGTGCAATGCGCTGCCACAGTCAGGCGCTGACCATCAAGTTAAAGCGCGATGTGCCGCTGGACGAGATCACGCAGATCATCGCGTCAGCGAATGAATGGGTGCGCGTGGTGCCCAACGAACGCGAAATCACCGAGCGCGAACTCACGCCTGCCGCCGTGACCGGGCAGTTGCACATCCCCGTGGGGCGGCTGCGTAAGCTGGCGATGGGCGGCGAATACCTGTCGGCATTTACCGTCGGCGACCAATTGCTGTGGGGCGCGGCGGAACCGCTGCGGCGCATGTTACGGATAATACTGGGCGCTGATGTAAATATATCAAATAAAACAAATACTTACGCTGTAAATGTGACGGCCTGATGCGGTTTATTGTTGTATTTTATGCACAATGCCGCGTAAATAATTGAATCGATTGAAGTAGTCATCTCTACTATGGGTAGTGGTGGCGGCATCTGAATTACCGAAAATGCAGTAATGTTTGCGCTGCGGGCGTTAAATATTCATCGAAAACCTTAGCTTGAAACGCTAACTAATTGATGTTAATTTGATAATTCCAAAAATATCCTAGAAATACAGAGGTGTCGCTGTGCGGGAATTTAAACTCAAAAAATGGGTGGCCGCCGGCCTGATCGTGTCGATGCCCTATTCGGGTATCGTCAGCGCGGCCGGATTGGGGGGCATGAACGTGTTGTCGCAGCTTGGACAACCCTTTGCGGCTGAGATTGATCTGGTCAACGTGTCGAAAGAAGAACTGGCGACGCTGGGGGTTGCCGTTGCGGGGCCGGAAGCCTACCGCACCGCAAATCTTCAATACAATCCCGCGCTGTTGGGCATGCGGTTATCGATCGAGCGCAGACCCGATGGCCGTCCGTTCATTCGGGCAACCTCGCCGCGGGCGGTGGCCGAACCTTTCCTGGATATTCTGCTGGTATTGTCTTGGCAGGGCGGCAGAATCGTGCGCGAATATTCCGCGTTGCTGGATCCGCCGGGGCTGGACATCCCCGCGCCCGCAGTGACGGCCCCGGTCGTCGCCGGCACGGCGAAACCGGCGCCTGCCGCCAAAGCGCCTGCTGCCGTGGCAACGCCCGCGCCTGCAACAGCGGAACCTGCCGCGCGCCCGGCCTCGGCCCCCGCACCCACGCCCGCACCTGCCGCGCGCCCGATCGGCGGCAGCGAATACGCAGTGAAGCAGGGCGACATGCTTGGCCGGATAGCCGCCGAGATGAAACCCGAAGGCATCTCGCTGGATCAAATGATGATCGGCCTGCTGCGTGCCAATCCCGATGCGTTTATCAACAACAATATCAATCTGGTCAAAGCGGGCAAGATACTCAAAGCGCCGGAGCCCGATCAACTCGCGGCCATCGCGCCGGGTGTAGCGTCCCAAGAAGTGCGCGCGCAGTCAGCCAACTGGAATGCTTATCGCGCCAAAGTGGCCGATACCGCGCCTGCCGCTGCTGTTTCGGCGGCTGCGCCGGCGACCCAAGGCAAAATTACCGCGCGTGTGGATGACAAAGCAGCGGGCACGGGCGCCAAGGATGTGGTTGTAGTGTCCAAGGGCGAAGGCGCCGCGGCCAAGGGTAAAGACGGCAAGGCGGCAACCGACCGGGTGCGTGCGCTTGAAGAAGACCTGACCGCGCGCGACAAGGCGCTGGCGGAAGCCAAGGAACGCGTCGCGATTCTGGAAGAAACCGTCAAGAAAATGCAGAAGCTGGCCGAGCTCAAGAATCCGGCCTTGGCTGCGGCACAGCAGGCAGGCAAAGGCGATGCGAAAGCGGATGCCAAGGCCGCGCCGAAGGCCGATGTGAAAGCGGAGCCCGCTAAAGTGGAGCCGCCGAAGCCCGATGCACCGAAGGCCGAAGCGCCCAACGTCGATGCACCCAAAGTCGACGCGCCCAAGGAAACAGCCGCAGCCCCCAAGGCCGACGCACCCAAGCCGGTAGCGAAAGCGCCCTTGAAGGCCGCGCCGCCACCGCCGCCCGAGCCTACCCTCATGGATACGGTGATGGCGAACCTGCTGCCTATCGGCGGGGGCGCCGCAGTGCTGGCGGGTCTGGGTTTTTGGGCGCTCCGCAGGCGCAAGAAGGGCGAGCCGGACGAAGTGAAAGAGCCCGCGTTCACTAAAACAGAAGCCCTGCCGCGGAGCGTGGTTGCAGTGCCAGCGGTCGTGGCTACCGCCGCCGTGGCTACGGCAGCGGCGGCAGCGCCGGTGCCGGACACCGCCAATGTCACTGACGTAGTGGATCCGATTGAAGAAGCGCAGGTATATATCGACCACGGTCGCGACAGCCAGGCCGAGGAAATTCTCAAAGAGGCGATGGGCAAAGACCCGCTGCGCCAGGACGTGCAGGTGAAACTGCTGGAAGTCTATGCCGCACGGGGTGACAAAGGGGCGTTTAACAAGCTTGCCCGCGAATTCAATACGCTGACCGGCGGCGTGGGTGATAACTGGGAACGAGTCGCGGGCATGGGGCATGCCGTTGATCCGGCTAACGCGCTTTACCCGTCCACCAGCGCGGCGGTGGATATCGGCGGCGGCGATGCCGGCGCCTCGGTAGACCTCGATCTCGGCGCCAGCGATGACAGCCTCGGCACCACCACGGATATTCTGCTGGAAGATCAAGGGGCCGCCGACGATGGCAGCATGGATAAGACGATGGTGATGGCGACTGCCCCATCTGCCGCCGCGCCCGCCGCGCCCGTCATGCCGGATTTTAATCTGGACCTGCCGGAGATCAGTGTTCCTGCGGCCGCCGTTGAGATGCCGCCCCCGGCTGCTGAACCGGATGCGACGGTGAACTCAAATATGATGGATTTCAGTCTGGACCTGCCGTCGCTGGATGCACCGGCTGCGCCCGCTGCGCCCACTGCGCCCACTGCGCCCACTGCGCCCGCCGCTAACGGCGGACTGGATTTCAATATTGATATGTCGGGCATCAGTCTGGATCTCGACAATAAGGAAGCTGCGCCCGCGAACGGTGGCGGCGAGAAGGGCGCGCATTGGAACGACGTGCAGCAAAAATTCGACCTGGCGCGCGCCTATCAGGACATGGGCGACAAGGACGGTGCCAAGGAGATTCTGCGCGAAGTGCTGCGCGAAGGTGATGATGGGCAGAAAGCCGAAGCACAGAAAGTGCTGGATTCGATCAAGTAAGCAGACTCGCAGGTATACCCAGACCGCGGCGGGATACTGCCGCGGTCTGTTCTTTTGGATAACCGGATAATGCGTATCGCGCTGGGCGTCGAATATAACGGCAGCCGCTTCTGCGGCTGGCAGACGCAGGCCGAGGGCTGTGCGGTGCAGGATTGCCTTGAAACCGCGCTGGCGCAGATCGCCGGCTTGCCGTTGCCCGATGCGAATGCCGTTGCGCGCCCGGCGAACCTTGCCACGAATGCCATGATCGCCACCATTTGCGCCGGACGCACCGACGCCGGCGTGCATGCACTGGCGCAGGTGGTGCATTTCGATTGTACGGTCGAACGGCCCGCATCGGCATGGGTGCGCGGCGTCAACGCCTTGCTGCCGCCCGCGGTGGCGGTGACCTGGATGCAGCCGGTGGCGGATACCTTCAACGCGCGGTTTTCGGCGACGGCGCGGCATTATCGCTATGTCCTGCTGAATCACCCGGTACGGCCCGCGGTCGATCACGGGCGCGTGGGCTGGTACCATGCGCCGCTGGACATGGCGCGCATGCGCGCGGCGGCGGCGCACTTGCTGGGTGAGCACGATTTCAGCGCGTTTCGTTCGTCGCAGTGTCAGGCCAAATCCCCCGTACGCACGCTGACGCAACTGGAAATCAACATGCAAGGCGCGTATCTCACCTTCGACTTGTGCGCGAACGGCTTTTTACATCATATGGTGCGTAACATCGTTGGCAGCCTGATTTACGTCGGCGGCGGCAAGCAGGCACCGGCGTGGATGCGCGAATTGCTCGCGGCGCGGGATCGAACCTTCGCCGCGCCGACGTTTGACGCGGCGGGGCTGTATCTCACGGGCGTGGATTACGATGCCGAATGGAATTTGCCGCGACGCGAGCGCGTAACCCTGCCGCGGTTAGCTCTGGAGAAAGCGTCATGACGGCCATCAAAATCTGCGGCATTACGCGCGAGCAAGACGCGCTGGCCGCCGCGCACGCCGGCGCGAACGCCATCGGGTTGGTGTTTTATGCGAAGAGTCCGCGCCACGTCACGCCCTCGCGCGGTGCCGAACTCCTGCGCGTCTTGCCGCCGTTCGTGACCAGCGTGGGGCTGTTCGTCGATGCGCCCGCCGATCAGGTGACGCAAACGCTGGCGGCGGCGCGCGTCGATCTGTTGCAGTTTCACGGCGACGAATCGCCGGCGTATTGCCGCCAATTCAATGCGCCGTACCTCAAGGCGGCGCGCGTGAGGCCGGGACTGGATTTGTTACAATACGCCCGCGATTATCACGACGCGAAAGCGTTATTGCTGGATGCTTATGTTGAAGGCACGCACGGCGGCACTGGCGCTGTCTTTGATTGGGCGTTAATCCCGAAAAACCTGCCGCTGCCGGTGGTGCTGTCCGGCGGATTGTCCGCGGAGAACGTCGCGATGGCGATTCAGGCGGTCAGGCCGTGGGCGGTGGATGTTTCAAGCGGCGTGGAAATTCCGGGGTTGGCCAATAAGGGCATCAAAGACGCCGCGAAAATCGCGGCATTCGTCACTGGAGTTCGTAATGCAAATGTATGACCTGCCCGATGGTTTGGGACATTTCGGGCCGTATGGCGGCACCTTTGTCGCCGAGACGCTGATCGACGCGCTCGACGAGTTGCGCGCCGCATACGAGAAATACCAGCACGACGCCGAGTTCAAAAAAGAATTTGCCTACGAGCTCAAGCATTATGTCGGGCGCCCCAGCCCGGTGTATCACGCCAAACGCTGGTCCGATCATTTCGGCGGCGCACAGGTGTATTTAAAGCGCGAAGATTTAAACCACACCGGCGCGCACAAGATCAACAACGTCATCGGCCAGGCCATGCTCGCCAAGCGCATGGGCAAGCCGCGCGTGATCGCCGAAACCGGCGCCGGCCAGCACGGCGTCGCCACCGCCACCATCGCCGCCCGCTACGGCATGGAATGCGTGGTCTACATGGGCTCCGAAGACGTCAAACGCCAGGCGCAGAAAGTCTATCGAATGAAACTGCTGGGCGCCTCCGTGGTGCCGGTGGAAAGCGGCTCAAAGACTCTCAAGGTCGCGCTGTACGAAGCCATGCGCGACTGGGTCACGAATATCGAAAACACCTACTACATCATCGGCACCGTCGCCGGGCCGCATCCGTATCCGATGATGGTGCGCGACTTCCAGTCGGTGATCGGCATCGAAGCGCTGGAACAAATGCCGGAGATGACAGGGCGTCAACCCGATGCGATTATTGCCTGCGTCGGTGGCGGCTCCAATGCAATGGGCATTTTTTATCCTTACATCAACGAAAACAATGTGCGCCTGATTGGCGTCGAGGCTGCCGGCTACGGCTTGGAAAGCGGCAAACACTCGGCTACGCTGACCGCCGGCAAAGCGGGCGTGCTGCACGGCAACCGCACTTATTTGTTGCAGGACGAAAACGGCCAGATCATTGAAACGCATTCGATTTCCGCGGGCCTCGATTATCCGGGTGTGGGCCCCGAGCACGCATGGCTGAAAGACATTGGCCGCGCGGAGTATGTTTCCATTACCGACGACGAAGCCTTGCAGGCGTTTCATGATTTATGCCGCATGGAGGGCATTATTCCCGCGCTCGAATCGAGTCACGCGCTGGCGTATGCCGCCAAGATGGCGCCACGCATGCAGCGCGAGCAGATTTTG
>JANPOH010000219.1:0-33551 GCA_031427895.1 Betaproteobacteria bacterium | reverse complement strand
GGACATTGCGCCAGCGGCACACGCCCTTCCCACGGCACGCTGCGGCGCGCCTTGCGCCCGGAATGGCCCAGTTGTATGCCTGCCACCGCGCCATTGCCCTTGATGAGATCGGTAATGCGCATGAGTGGCGCAATGAAATCGTCTTTCCACAGGCCCAAGTCGCGCGGCGTCGAGCATCCGCGTGGATCCACCTTGGTCGATTCCACGAAAACCAGCCCCGCACCGCCGGCGGCAAACTTGCCGTAATGCATGAGATGCCAATCGTTGACGTGCCCGTTGTCGGCGCAGTACTGCAACATCGGTGACAGCACGATACGGTTTTTCAACGTGATGCCGCGCAGTGGCAGCGGCGAGAACAACATCGAATCCATTAAAAATACCCTTTAAAAACAAATACTTACAATTAATTACCGCAGCGGAAAGCAGTCGGATCAGGCCGGCGCGTGTGCATACCCCAACGCCGGCGCGCCGCAGGTAATGGTGCTGCGGCGCATGTCGCGCGGATACTTCAAATCGTCGTATGGCCGTGCGCGATGCATGGTGACGCGATTGTCCCACATCACCAGATCGCCTACGCGCCACGGGTGGCTGTAGACAAGGGCGCGCTGGGTCGCGTGTTCGGTCAATTCGCGCGGCAGCATCAGCGCTTCCACTTGCGGCATGCCGGCGATGCGTCCGGCGTGCGACGACAAGAACAGCGAATGCCGCCCGGTGCGCAATCACGCTACACTTTGTCTTCCCTTTGCCGTGCCTTCTCTTTGTCTAACGGAGCGCCCATCGCATGACTATCGCCGCATCTCTCGCGCAGCACCTTGTCCGCACCACTTACAACGACTTGCCCGCGCTCGCGGTGGATCACGCCGCGATGATGATTTCCAGCACCATCGCCAGCGCCGCCATGGGCTTTAACATCCGCTCGTCGCGCATCGTGCGTGAACTCGCGCGCGAGCAAGGCGGCGCGCCGGAAGCCTCGATCTGGTTTGACGCGGGCGCAAACATTCCGGCGGTGAATGCATGCCGCGTCAACGCGCTCACCAGCGACGCCGCTGCATCCGACGACAGCGATTTACGCACCATCGTGCATTTCGGCACGCAACTGACCGCCGCCGCATTGGCGCTGGGCGAGCGCAACGGCGCCGGCGGCAGGGACGTGCTGCGGGCCATGGTGCTCGGCTACGAAGCGGGCGGACGCATATTGGATGCCGTGGCGCCCGCGCATCGTGATCGCGGCTTTCACGGCGCGGTGATTGCCACCTTCGGCGCGGCAGCCGCATCTGCCTGTATATTGAAGCTCGACGAGCAACAGGTGGCGCAGACACTGGCCCTGGCGGCGGTCTCCACGGCGGGGCTTGCCACCGCCGCTGACAGCAGCGAGGCGCGCGAATACTTCGCCGGCAACGCGGCGCTGATGGGCATCAACGCCGCGCTCGCCGCGCAAAAAGGCTACCTCGTCGAGGAATCCATTTTTGAAGCCAAAAAGGGCTTCTTCGAGATTTACGGCGGCGAAAACATTGACGCGGTGACGCGCGACTGGGGCAGCGAGTGGGATGTCATCACCGACATGGCGATCAAGCTCGTGCCCGGCGGCCATCCGCACCACACCACCGCCGAAGCCGCCGCCATTGCCGCGCGCGAAGGCAATGTGACGCCCGATCAAGTCGAAAGCATCATCATCGCGCGGCCCATCAACAAAAAATTGCGCACCGGCCCGCCCGGCTCGCCCGGCCCAACCCGGCACCCGAAAAACCTGGTGGACGTGGCGCACACGCCGGCTTACTTCGCCGCTGCGGCCGTCGCCGACCGCGATTTTTCCTGGGTGCATGCGAGCGAGAGAAAGTTTCTCGATCCGGTCATTCACCAACTTATCGACAAGGTGAAAGTCGGCGAGCCCATCACGCTGGATGCAGAAAAGTATTACCAGGGCGCTCAGGTCACCATCAAGACCAAGGACGGCCGCAGCCACACCGGCACCGTCTACGCGCCGCGCGGCTCGGGCGTGCGCGGCATCGCGTGGGCGGATGTGGACAGCAAATACCGCACGCTGGTGGCGATGGCGGCACTCGACGCGAAAAAAATGGAACACAGCATCCGGCTCATCCATGAATTTCGCGACGTGCAAAACGTCTCGGCGTTGACGACGCTGTTGCGGTAACGCAACGAACGGCGCGCAGCGCCGTGACCGTCAGCGCGGCGTGTGCTTCGCCAGAAACGCCTTGATGCGCGGGCGCGCCGCCGCGAGCGGCTCGCCGTTTTTCCAGTCGAGGATGTATTCGACGTTCGGCAGCAGCTTCGCGCATTCGTCCGAAATCGGCCGCGGGTGCGCGTCATCGTTGCCGGCGAGCAGCAGGCACGGCGTCTTGGCGCTGGAAACAAATGCCTGATCCGCGCTGTAGACAAACCCCGCGCCGTAGAGATTGCGGTAGTACGCATCCAGCACGGCATCACCGGGGCTTTCAGTCAGGCTCGAAGCCCATTCATTAAAACGCGCCGGACGCGCCGGATTAAATGGCCCCACGCGGCCGATCGGCTGTGCGATCACGGCGCTCGCGAAGCGTTGCGGCTGCGCTTTGAGCAGGCTGAAGATGAACGAGCCGCCGATGCACTGGCCAAACAGATGGCAGCGCTCGATCTTCAGATGGTCGAGTATGGCGAGGTGATCCGCGGCAAAACCGTGCCAGCCGTCCTGCGCGGTCAGCGGCGCGCGTGAACGTCCGCCCGCGTTGCGCTGATCCATCACGATCACGCGGTACTCCGGCGACCACTCGGCCACGGGTTTCACCGGCGCCATCGCGCCGTCCCACACGGCGATGGTGGACAGCAATCCCGCCGGCGCAAAGGTGAGTATGGGAAAGCCCTTGCCGTGTTCCTCGTAGTAAATGCTGGCGCCGCTGTGTTCTATCGTGGGCATGACCCATCCTTTAAAAGTTGTTTAAAAACAAATACTTATGTAAAAAATCGCAGGGCGTCACACCACGTTGCGTTTTTTCAAATCCGCGATTTGTCCGTCCTGATAGCCGAGCTCATGAAGAATTTCATCGGTGTGCTGGCCGCAATCGGGCGTGACACTGCGGATTTCGTTCGGCGTGCGCGACAGGCGCACGGGTTGATTGACGAGGCCGATGTCGCCCAACTGCGGATGGTGTATCGGCGTCGACATCTGGTTGTGTTGCACTTGCGGGTCGGCGAACACTTCGTCCATTTTGTAAATCGGCCCGCCCGCCACGCCGCCTTCTTCAAAGCGCGCCGACCAGTGCGCGCTGGTGTGCTGGATCATCGCGTCCTGCAAATCCTTGTTCAGCGCGGCGCGATTGTTCGAGCGCGCCTTGCTGTCGGCGTACTCGGGCTTGGTGATGAGATGCTCCAGGCCCAGCGCCTTGCACAGGCGGCCATACATTTCATTGCCGCCGGCGGCGATGTTCATATAGCCGTCGGCGGTCTGGAACACGCCGGTGGGAATCGATGTCGGATGATCGTTGCCTGCTTGCTGCGGCACCTCGTGATCGATGGTCCAGCGCGCCGCCTGAAAATCCAGCAGCGCGATCATCGCATTGAGCAGCGACACTTCCACCCACTGCCCCTCGCCGGAAACTTCGCGTTCGAGCAGCGCGGTCAAAATGCCCATCGCGCAATACAAGCCCGCCGCCGAATCCGATACCGCGCAGCCCGCGCGCATGGGACCGCGCCCCGGCTCGCCGGTAATCGCCATCAGCCCGCCCATGCCTTGCGTCACCTGATCGAAGCCGGGGCGCTTGGCGTACGGGCCGTCCTGGCCGAAGCCCGAAATGCTGGCGAGGATGATTTTTTTGTTGATCTTTTTCAGCGACTCGTAATCGATGCCGAGGCGAAACTTCACATCCGGGCGATAGTTTTCGGCGACCACATCCGAGCGCTCGACCAGTTGATTGAAAATTTTCAAGCCGTCGGCTTCCTTGAGATTCAGCGTGAAGCCGCGCTTGTTGCGATGCAGGTTCTGAAAATCCGCGCCGGTGCGCGAGCCGCCCCACGCCTCGGGCAGATTCAGTCCCGGCGGGGTTTCGATTTTGATTACATCCGCGCCCCAATCGGCGAGCTGGCGCACGGCGGTGGGGCCGGAGCGCACGCGGGTTAAATCGATGACGCGAAAGCGCGCGAGCGGGCCGCGACGCTGAGTGGTTGCATTCATTGCAGGTAATCCTCTACGGGAGAAAAGGTGGTGGAAAGCTGGATTTTACCCCTTGGCGGCGGACAGTTCCGCGCGTCGATGGCGTCGGTCTTGGCCGGGGCGGGGAATATCGCTTTGTAGCGCGCCAACTTCAGCCCGCGGGCGCAATGCGCTTCGCTTATTGACGCCCTACGAGATTTGTTGCGCGTGGTATCGAGGATTTAACGGATTAAAAAGGCGGGCATCAAAAACGAGAGATCTTTCATTATCGTACGTCAAGAAGCGTATTACTGGGAGATTGTCGCTGATCCTGTAATACGCTTTGCTCCTTACGGGCTTGCGGTGTGCAATTTCCAGGGGTAAAAACAAGTGAATCATCGGCACACCATGTCTAGTCCCCCGCGAAGATATCTACCATCGCCCGGTGCTGGCGCCGGCGAATTCGCTCACGTTCTTTCGCGAGACTTTCGTAACCAATTCATTCCTGAAGCGTTTTGATGCAGTTGTCCCGAAGTCGGGCACGTGAGAGGGCAGTGGCGTTATCCGCCGTGCCGCGGCGCGAACCGTTACAGCTTCTTCGCCAGCAGCGCGCCCCAGCGGATTATTTCGGCTTGCAGGAATTTGGCGAATTCCTCCGGGCTGCTGGATTTTGTTACCAGGCCCATGTCGCCAAAACGTTTGCTCAAATCCGGGTTTGCCAGTGCCGCGCGAATCTCGGTATTCAGCTTTTGCACCACCGCGCGCGGCGTGCCGGCGGGTGTAAACACGCCGCCCCAGCTCGCGAAATCATAGCCCGGCACGCCGGCTTCGGCGACCGTTGGTAAATCAGGAAACGCCGCATTGCGTTGCGGCGTGGTGACCGCGAGTGCGCGCAGCAAACCGGCGCGAATGTGCGGCGCGCCGGCGGCGAGCGGATCAATCATGTACGAGATGCGGTTCGCGATCAGATCAGGGTGCGCGGCGGAACTGCCCTTGTACGGCACCTCGGTCATATTAGCCAACCCGCCCGCCACCTGTGCGAACAGCAGCGTCGCCAATTGCTGCGGGCTGCCCAGGCCGGTGGTGCCGTAGGTAATCTTGCCGCTGTTGCTTTTAATGAACTTTAAAAGTTCCGGCAGTGTTTTTACCGGCGATTGCCCGCCCACCACGAGCACGTAGGGCGTCAGATGCGTCAGCGAGACGGCGGTGAAATCCTTCACCGGATCGAACGGCAGGTCTGTCATCAGAATCTGCACCGTCGCCATATTGGCCGCGGCCTGCAACAGGGTGTAGCCGTCGGGTTCGGCTTTCGCTACCAACGCGGCACCGAGGGTGTTGGATGCGCCAGGGCGGTTATCGATCACCACCGGCTTGCCGAGTGAAGCGGCAAGCCGTTCGCCGAGCAAGCGCGCCACGATGTCGCTCGGGCCGCCGGTGGTCACGGGTACGATCAGGCGGATGCTTTTATTCGGATAGGCGGTTTGTCCCTGTGCGGCCAGCGGCGATAGCGCCATGGCCAGAGCAGAGGCGGCAGTGGTGAACAGGACGTGGCGCATGATGGAGTCTCCTTGGTGTGTCGCGGCGATCAGGGGGTGTCAGGGAGGGCAGGGGGTTCAGTTGTTACCCGCCACCCGTATATTCGCTGGCGGTCTGTTGTGTGCGTGCGCGCGCGGCGCTTCGACCGCCGCGTTGGCGCCCGCGATGCGCCCGAACACGATGCACTCCGCGAGATTGCCGCCGCCCTGATATACAAACTGGAACACCGACGAAATCTCGCCCGCGGTATAAAGCCGCGGAATCGGCTGATCGTCCCAATCCAGCACTTCGCGCCGTGCATTGGCGCGCAAGCCGCCTTTGGTGTTGGGGCCGCCCGGATACAGCGGAATCGCGAAGAACGGCGGTTTCCTTACTGGCCCCATGGTATCGGGATCGGTATGGAAATCCGGGTCGTTGCCCGCATCGCAGTGGCGGTTCCAGGTCTCGACCTGCTGCGTCAGCGCCGCGGCATCCATCAATTCCTTATTTTCAGGATGCGCGCGTATTTTCGCCGCCAGTTCGGCGAGGGTTTCGCCCTGCAATATCCAGCCGTTACGCAAAGCGTTGAGATTGCCTTTGTCCCAGTCGATGCCGTTGTAGGCCGCCGCCGACGCGCTGACGAGGGCGCCGGCTTGCATCAGCGTGGAATCAAAAATCATCCACGACGGAATGCGCGGATAGGTTAACGTTACCGTGTCGAATTGCAGCGCCTCTTTGTAAAAAATATAGCGGCTGGGGTCTTTGGTAATGCGGCGTTCCGCAGCATAGCGCCGCCCTAGGTTATCGACCACGATTTCATTGGGCTTGCCCACGCTGGAGGTGTTAAGTCCGATTTTCAGGCCATGACGCCGCTCGGGTATCGCGCAAATCACGCGCCCCGCGATGCTGCTCACCTTGGACAGGGCCGCGCCGATTTTCAGCGCCATGCGGATGCCGTCGCCGGTATTGGCGGGGGTGCCGTAAAACGCCCAGCCATCCTTGCCGGGGCCATCGAGAAACGCCTTACGCATGCGCGCGTTGTACTCGTAGCCGCCGCAGGTGATGATGACCGCGCGCCGCGCGTGGTAGATCGTGCGCTGGCCGTCGCGCAGCGCCGTCACGCCGGTCACGGCGCCATCCTCATCCACGCACAGGCTTTGCGCCGGGGTGTCGTAGTGAATCGGGATATTGCGCGATTGTACGCCGGTCAATAAGCAGGCGTGAAACGCTTCGCCCGATTCTTTCAGCGGTTTGGCGGCATCCTTGGTGATGCCGGCCAGCGAGGCGTCGTATTCCTTGCCCATGTAGGTGCTACGCAGGCACGCATATTGCGCGCGGTCGGCGCCGGGAAACTCCGGAAACGCGGCGCCGGCGCTACTGAAGGTTTTGAACTGCGGGTCCAGTCCGCGCATGAAGGCTTCGTTTTGCGGTGCATAGGTCGCCCATGCATGCGCCAGCGCGTCGGAAAATTCGGGTTGCTCGCCTTCGAACTTGTGCGGCAGATTTTCGCCGCTGAACATCGCCTTGGCGTAGGCCTTGATCGATTCAAAATCGCCGTCGGGGCTGGGGCTGTGAAAGCCGCCGCCGCTCATGCGCGAGTTGGAGTAGTGCGTCGCTTCCGGCTGCTTTTCGAGCAGAAGGGCCTCGACGCCCGCCGCATGCGCCGCGATGGCCGCGCAGCCGCCCGCGGCGCCAAAGCCGATAATGAGCACATCGGTGTGATATTCAAGGGTGGAATTGGGTTTCGAATAGGGTTTCATTTGGGGTTTTCAGCGTGATTCCCGATATTTTACTGCGTATGGCGCGATAGACTGCCGCGAACCGGCGGCAGGTGCGTTCGCATTGCGGTACCATTGCGCTCCAACATTATTGAGTATCGAGGATTGAAATGCTGAACCTGACGCTTCACCGCTGTATTGCCCGCGCACTCGTGTCAGTGTGCTGCGTTATCACTGCGGCCGCGCCTGCGCTTGCCGCCGACGCCTACCCCAGCCGTCCGGTGCGTATTATCACGCCTGCCGCGCCCGGCGGCACGACGGATTATCTGGCGCGCCTTTTGTCGGGCCGGCTGACGGAGGTGTGGAAGCAGCAAGTCATCGTCGATAATCGCGCCAGCGCTTCGGGCGTGAATGCCGCCGAGATCACCAAAAGTTCCGCGCCTGACGGCTACACGTTATTCCTGGCCTACCACCAGCACACCGTGAACGCAGCGATCATGCCGAAGCTACCCTACCATCCGGTGAACGATTTCACGCCGATCACGCAGATGACCGAGGCGGCGCTGTTGTTGATCGTCAACCCGTCGCATCCGGCCAAATCGCTGAAGGAGTTTGTTGATTGGAGCAAGGCCAGCAAAGAGCCGATCAACTTCGGCTCGGCAGGCATCGGCAGCGGCGGCCATATGGCCGGTGAATTGTACAAAATGATGACCGGCATTCAGGCCCAGCACATTCCGTACAAAGGCACCGGGCCGGCGATTATCGATCTCATCGGCGGCCAGTATCACTTTAATTTTTCCGGCCTGGCGGGCGCGCTGGTGCAAACGCGCTCCGGCAAGCTGCGTGCCGTTGCCGTCACCGCGCCCAAGCGCCTGAAGGCGCTGCCGGATATTCCCGCCATGGCGGAAGCGCTGCCGGGGTTTGAAGTGGTCGGCTGGTATGGTGTGATGGCGCCCGCGAACTTGCCAAAACCGCTGCTCACCAGAATACACGCCGATATCGCCGCTTACGTAAAATCGCCGGAGTTCGTCAAGCGCGCCAGCGCCGATGGCGCCGAAGCCGTGAGCAACGACCCCGAAACCTTTCGCCAATTCATGCTGGCCGATGTTAAAAAATGGGCTGAAGTGGTTAAACGCAGCGGCGCCAAGTTTAATTAACTGAGCGGGGGGCAGTTTCAGTTAGAAAAAAATATTCGTTGAAGGGACTTGACGTGCGATGGATAAAGGCGTCAACTAAAACTGCTTCGGTGATTCGGTTCGGAATGGATCCTCAAACTAATGATTGATGATTTGGTTGTTGCTTTGGTGTTTCGCTGTTGTGCGCGCCCCGATGCTGCGGGTGTACCTGATGCGAACGAGTGGCGGCCACCCTCGACACGATATGTCTGGGGACTGTTTCGAGCCGGGTACCGGGGCACAGCCAAGCGGTGCGATGTGCGATGTGCCCTACGTTCCAGGCGCTGCGTGCCTTGCGCTACTCGTGCCTCGGTGTGACGGGTGTAGCTTGTGTGGTAGAGGGAAGCAGTAGCGTGAAATCCTTGCTGTTTTTTTTGGAGGCGCATCTATCGATGAAACTTCCGCTCATGCAGTGTTAAAGTCGGTCATGTCAGCGATGGCGGACCGGCATACGTCACGGTGACGTGACGACTAAAGGCTACAGCTCGTAGCCGCCTTGTGAAGCCCTGCGGATTTTCGCGGGGCTTTGCACTGGTGGCGCGGAAGGTGCGGAACGAGAGCAACGCGGGAGGCTCCCCTGGCGCAAACAAACGACAGACTCGATCAGGTGGTGCGCGACGCCCGGCGTAATGCCGATGAACGCGCGGCGGGTTATCGGGACAAGGCGCTAAAGCTGTATCCGTGGGTGTGCGGCGGCTGCGCGCGCACGTTTGCACACGCCAACCTGCAACTGCTGGAAGTGCATCACAAGAACGGCAACCACGATGACAACCCGCCGGACGGCAGCAATTGGGAGTTGCTCTGCACCTATTGCCACGAGCATGAACACTCCAAGCTCAAGGATGGCGCCGGACGCACCGATGCCGCCGGCGTACACGAGGCGGGAACCTTCAATCCGTTCGCGGATTTGAAGGCGAAGCTGGAGGCAAAGAAGGGCGGGTAAACGACGGCGCGGATGGGATCCGGGACGCCTTCTCGGGGACGACGGTGGTGTTTTCGTCAGTCTTGGGTTTGCAGGCGATTAACGCTTGCCCAGCAACTGCGCGATTTTCGTTGCGTCTTCGAGTTTGTCCAGCCCCAGCATCGCGTCGCGCAGTTGTTCGACCTGCGCCTTGGGCAGCGCCTTGACCGCGAGCTTCTCGAATTTTTCGACAATATCGGTTTCACTGGCGAATTTGTACTCGCTGCCGCGCGCGGATTCAATGGTGCGCTCCATGCGCGTGCCGTCGTTTAACAACACTTCGACGCGCACCTTGTGGCGCATTTTCGCGCCGAGCTTGGTGATGGCGTCGTCGTGATGCACTTCGACGATTTCGGCGAGCTTCATGCGCGCCGGGTCCGCCACCATCGCGTCGGTGAATTGATCGACAAAACAATCGCCGTCGAGCAGCCACGTCGCGATGCAGTACGGCAGATTCATTTGCGCGGAGGCTAATCCCAGCGGCGCATATTTCCAGCCGACGTGATCCATGGTCACCTGCGAGCCATGCACGGAAATTTTCTTCACGTCCTTCGCGCCGAAGGGTTTTTCGGCCTGCATCTCGCGGATGGCATCGAGCGTGGTGTGGTTGCTGCCGACGCAGGCGTAGAACTTGAGCGCGACACCCATGGTTTGCCACACGCTGCCGAAACCGGCGGTGAGTTCCTTTAGATCAAAACGATCTTGCGAACGCGAAAACGTGCTGCAAAAGCCGCCGTATTCGCTCTCTAGAACGTTGACGATGCCGGTGAAGCCCGATTCGGCGATCAGCGCGCCGTACAGGCCGGATTGCGAGGCGCGGCCCGCATGCATGCGCTTGACCATCGCACCGTATTGCGCGGCCATCAGCCCGGATGCCTGCGTGCCCGCAATGCCGAGGGCGTGCACGGTTTTGTCCACGTCGAGTTTTAATGCGCGCGCGGCGCCCGAGGCCGACGAGAACACGCCTAGCGTCGCGCCCGAATGCCAGCCTTGGGCGATGTGGTCAGGGCGCATGCACAGCCCGACGCGCGGGCCGATTTCGTAACCGGCCACCGCCGAAGTCAGAAACTCCTTGCCGCTCATGCCCGGATTCATTTCGGTGATCGAGATCAGCGACGGCAACACCACCGCGCCCACGTGCAGCACGCCCGCGCGATGCACGTCGTCCAGTTCAAAGCCCTGCACCTGCGTGCCGTTAATCAATGCGGCGTGCGGCGCGGAGAGCTTCAGGTTCGTGCCCCACACATTGCACATGCGCGAGCTGTCCACGCGCGTCAAGGTTTTTTGCAGCATCTGGCTCCACTCAAGATCGGCGCCGTAGAGCGCGCAGCCGAGCGAATCGAGCATCAGCAACTTGATGCGGGTTTTGACTTCGGCAGGGATCGCGTCGTAGGTCAGGCCGGACACAAATTGCGCGATGCCGCGGGTGTAGGGATTGTCGTTCGATGCTTCGTGACTCATGATGTGCCTTAAAAGTGAATAAAAACAATATGTTAAAACTATTTAACCGCGGAACACACGGAACACGCGGAAGAAATTCCCGGTGTTTTCCGCATGGTCTGTGTGTTCCGCGGTAAATCGTTTTTGAAGTTGTCCGTGTGTATCTGCGTTCATCCGTGGATAAAAGGTTTCTGCCCTACACCTTCGCCGCCTGCGCCGCGCCCGCGCCCGCGATGCGCCCGAAGATCGCGCCGGACACCAAGCCCGTACCGCTTGGATAATTAAAGAAGAACAAGCCGCCGACCATTTCGCCGGCGGTATACAAACCCGGAATCGGTTTCAGATGCACGTCCATCACCTGCCCGGTTTCCTTGATGATGCGCAGGCCGCCGAAGGTGAAGGTGATGCCGCAGGTGGTTTGGTAGGCGTCGTACGGCGGCGCGTCGAGGGCTTGCGCCCAGTTGGATTTTTGCGGCTCGATGCCGACGGTGCATTTGCCGTCTTTAATGGTGTGGTCGAATTGAACTTCTTTTTTGATCGAGGCGTTGTACTCGCGCACGGTTTTCAGAAAGGCCTGCGGGTTCACGCCTTCGAGTTTGGCGGCGAGTTCTTCGAGTGTGTTGGCCGACACCTTGGTCATCATTTTGATGCGGTACTCCGAGCGCAGCAGCTTGGTGACCTTGGAATCGAACACCTGCCACGCGAATTGCGCGGGCTGCTTCAACACCTCGCCACCGTATTTGGCGTAGGTGAACGAATGGAAATCCCAGCCTTCATCGACAAAACGTTTGCCGTCGGCGTTGACCAGAATGCCGAAGATGTAGCTGTGTTTCTGAAACTGATCGCCGACGCTGACATCGCCGAACTCCGGTGCGTTGCGATCCCAGCCCACCGCGTGGCTGCCCGACCAGTTGCCGTAAGGCGCGGCGCCGATATCGAGCGCCATTTTCAAACCGTCGCCCTGATTGAAGCGTGAGCCGCGCACTTTCACCAGTTCCCAGCCCGGGCCGAGGTAGCGCGTGCGCATTTCGGGGTTGGCCTCGAAGCCGCCACACGCAAGGACGACTGACTTCGCGCGTATCTCGGTCATCTTGCCGTTCATCTGCGCGCGCACGCCGGAGACTTTTTCGCCGTCGTATATTAGCGACACGGCGCGCGTGTTGTAAAACACTTGTATACCCTTGGCCTTGACGGCTTTGTCGAGATAATCGACCAGCCCCGCGCCGCCGCCGTGCGCTTCGATCGGCATGCGTCCGAAAAACTTGCGCTTGCCGTTGACCAGCCCCGACTGGCGACCGAAGTTGAGCAGGAACTTCACGCCCTTGGAGCGCAGCCATGCCATGATGTCCTGGCTTTGCGTAATCAATATCTCCGACAGATCGGGGTCGGAGCGATACGATGTCAGGCGATACAGGTCGTCGTAATACTCGTCGGTGGTGTTGGTGCCGAAATCGCTGGTGGCGATTTCTTCGTCGGTGACATCGGTAATGCGCTTCAAATCATCCACCTTGTCGTAAGCAAAGCGCATCACGCCGCCGGCAAAGCGGCTGTTGCCGCCGTGCTCGTCTTCGGAGGCGGCTTCGAGCATCGCGACTTTAACGCCGTGCTCGTGCGCGGACAGGGCGGAGCAGAGTGCGGCATTGCCTTTGCCGACAACCAGAACGTCAAATTCGTACGATGTGATTGCCATAGCGATTACCTTGGGGAGTAGTGAGTTTCAACGGGAAAATGTGCCGCAGAGGGCAGGGCATCCGGGCGCAGCGGCAGCGCTCTCGAATACCCCGAATGGTAGCAGTCAGCGCCACCCCGCTCAACCCGCGATTGAGTTGCGGCGGGAGTTGTTCCACAATCGGAACTTTCAAGTCGTGAGGAATTCAACATGGCGGTAAAGCTGAAACTGCTGGCAGCGGCATCGTGTCTGGCGCCGGCGCTCGCGGGCGCGCAGGCCCCTTCGACGGGCGCAGGACAGGGTTATCCCTCGAAGCAATTGCGCATCGTGGTCGCGTTCCCGCCGGGCGGGCCGATTGATATCGTGGCGCGCATGATCATGGGCAAGTTGAGCGAGGCGATGGGCCAATCGGTGATCGTTGATAACCGCGGCGGCGCGGGCGGCGTGATCGGCGTGGACAACGTGGCGAAGTCCGCGCCCGATGGTTACTCGATGGTGCTGTCGAGCACGTCGCTGGGCATTTATCCGCATGTTTTTTTGAAGCTGCCGTTTGACGCGTTTCGCGATCTTGCGCCGGTTTCCATGGTGACCACCACGCCGGAATTGATGGTGGTTCATCCGTCATTGCCGGTGAAAAACGTCAAGGAACTGATTGCGCTGGCGAAATCACGGCCCGGCCAGATCAATGCGGCCTCCACCGGCAACGGCGGCCTGCCGCACCTGGTGCTGGAACTGTTCAAGGTCGAAACCGGCACGCAGATCGTGCATGTGCCTTATGGCGGCGCGGCGCCCGCAGTGACCAACACACTCGGCGGCCACACGCAGATGATGATTGCCGATTTGCCCGTGCTGCTGCCGCATGTGCAAAGCGGACGGCTGCGCGCGCTGGCGATCACCGTGGCCAAACGTTCGGCATTGCTGCCGGATTTGCCGACGATGGCGGAGCAGGGCGTGCCCAAGGTCGATGCCTCGAACTGGTACGGCGTCTTCGTGCCGGGCAAAACCCCGCGCGACGTGATCGACCGCCTTAACGCGGGACTGAACAAAGCGCTTGCCGACAAGGAGTTGCGCGAGCGCCTCGCGGGGCGCGGCGCCGATCCCGCGCCCGGCACGCCGGAACAACTGGCAGCGATGCTCAAAACCGATTACAACAAGTGGGGGCCGATTGTGAGGGCGGCGAATGTGAAGGTGGACTGAACGGCGCGGCTAACGCGCGATCAGCGACGACGCCGGCGGCAATGACACCCCGCGCAAGGTGTTGATCGCGCGCGCGGCATCATCCATGGTTTGCAGCGTGCCGGTATCGACCGGCAGCGATTGTGCGCGCTGCACGCGAAAGCGCCGTTCGGCGTCGCCCGGCACTTCGATGGGCGCATCCGGGTCGGTGCGCTTCGACGACTGCACATATTCGATAAACGCACTTGCTTCACGCTCGTAATGCTCGCCCGCGCCGAAGCGCGCCGGGTCGAACACAATGGCGAGCATGTTGTTGTAAAGGCCCGGTATGCGCAGGCGGCTGGGTTGTGGTGTCACGCCGCCGAACAGCGCGCTGCCGAGCAAGTCACACACCATCGCCAGCGCATAACCCTTGTGGCCGGCGGCGGTGAGCAGCGCGCCCAGCGGCTCCTCGTACATCACCGCTGGGTTGGTTGTCGGGTTGCCCTCGTGATCGATCAGCGCGCCTGCGGGCGCCGGCCCCTTGCGGTTGTAGGCCACGCGCACCTTGCCCACCGCGATCGCGCTGGTGGCGAAATCAAGGAGTATCGGTGGCCCGTCGCGGCGCGGCAGGCCGACGGTGAGCGGGTTGGTGCCGAAGCGGCTTTGCAGGCCGCCGTGCGGCGCGACAATAGCGCGGCTCACCACGTTGGTGAAATGAACCGATGCGAGATTCGCGGCAATCGCCTGCTCGGCCCAATGTCCGACGCGACCGATGTGATGCGTGTTCTTGAGGCCCACGATCACCACGCCGTGCTTTTGGGCGCGTTCGATGGCAAGCGTCATGGTCTGAAACGCCATTGATTGCCCGATGCCGCGGTTGCCGTCCACTACCAGCAGGGTGTCGGTGTCCGTGATGATCGACAGTGTTTGATTGAGTTGCAACTCGTTGGCCTGGAGCGATCGCACATACGGCGCCACCATGCCCACGCCGTGCGAATCGTGCCCGGCGAGATTGGCACCGACGAGATGATCGGCAGTGAGTTGGGCTTCGTGTTCGCTGCTGCCGGCGGCGCGCCAGAGGTTGAATAGCCACTGGCGGGTTTGTTCGGTGGGGAGCTGTACGTCGGAATTCATTGAGGCAATCCTTTTCTGTGCATTGTGGTGCGTGCGGTTGTGATGGGTTGCACCCATCCTACGGAAGCACCGTGGTTTGCGCAGGATGGTGCAACCCATCGCAACGGACGGTGGCGTTTGACAATCGTTGTTCACAACCGCAACAACTTCGCCGCATTGCCATACAGTATTTTCTGCAAATCGGCCGCCGGCAGATTAAGCGATTCCACCAGCGCATTCGGCTGCTCGACATCCATCTTGGCATAGTTATCCGTGCCGATCACCACGCGATCCACGCCGACGAGTTCGATCATGAAGCGCAGCGTTTCCGGGTAATACGCCAACGTATCATAGTGAAAGCGGCGGATGTAATCGCGGAACGGGCGCGCGAGTTTGGATGCGACTTCGACCGCGCCTTTTTTGATGCTGTGTTCTATGCGTCCGGCGACATACGGAAAGCAACCACCTGAATGCGGCAGCACCACATCCAGCTTGGGAAACTTATCCAGCACGCCGCTGAAAATAAACTTGGTGGCGGTGGTGGCGGTCTCGAACGGAAAGCCCAGCGTGTTGTAAATAAAATTCGTGCCGGCGAGGCGTTCCGGCCCGCCGTAGTGATTCGGCTGGCCGTCGAGCGGGTGAAACAGCAGCGGATAACCGAGTTCCTCGCAGCGCGCAAGTAGCGGCAGATAGCGCGGCTCGAAAATGTAATCGATGCCCTCCACCGAATTGGGCAGATGCACCGCGCGCATGCCGGGTGAGCCGGCCACGCGGTCGAGTTCCTTCAACGCGGCGTTGACATCGCGCATGGGAATCGCCGCGCCCGCGACAAAGCGGTCGGGGTAGGCTTTGTGCGCTTCAACGGCGGCGTCGTTAACGATGCGCGCGAATGGGTCTGCGGCTTCGAGCGTGGCCCATTGCCACGGCATGCTGCCCGACAGCGTGAGCACATGGGTCTTTACGTTGCGCTCGTCCATCCATTTCAGGCGCGCGTCGAGATCGTGCATTTTCGGATCAATCGGCCCGCCGGAGATCGCGCCGCCCTGTTGTTTGGCGAAATCGATATAACCCTGTGGCGCCCAGTGCGAGTGGGCGTCGATGGAGCCGGTGTTGCGTAAGGCATTTTGAGTCATGAAATTACCTTATAAAATTATCAATATAAACAAATAGTTACGATTTACTTGATAGAGCTTCATCACCGCCTGATGGCGGAAAGCCGTACGCTTTTGTTGTTCGTGACGGCGCAGCGGAATCGTGTGAAATGCCACCGTGAAATGATCATGACCGGCGATGAAAAATGGCGGCGCCGATGGCGCCGCGTCCGAGAAAACGGATTCCGGCGTCTTTGGCGAAGTGGCGCGGCCCGCGAGCGTAGACAACCTCAAGACGTTGCTCAAAGCGCTGCACCAGGAAAAGGTCGATTACCTGCTCATCGTTGCCTGCGCGCCCTTGAAAAACGCCAGCATCGTGTCCGCGAACAACTGCGGCGTTTCCACGTTCATGAAGTGCCCGGTGTCGGCCAGCAGGTATTTCGAGCCGGCGGTGGCGTTGGCCACGCGCTGGGCCACTTCGGGCGGACGCTGCGTGTCGTGTATCGCGCCGATTACCAGCGTGGGCGCCTTGATCCTGGGATATTCGGGCGTGAGATCGACGTTCTGCATCATGCGCGCCTGCGCCGCGAACGAGGCGGGCGTGTTGCACACCCAGCGTGCCTGATAGCGCGCGAAGCGTTCACGATCCCGTGCGCGCAGATGCTCCGGGTATGAACGGTCGTGGCTGGCTTGCATGGCGGCGCGGATGCCTTCGCGCTCGACCAGTGCGGCGCGTTCAATGCTGTGCGGGCTGCGCGCGAGATTGCTGCCGATATAGGGACTGGCGATGGCGAGCTTCGCCACGCGCGCGGGGTGGCGCGCGGCGAAACCCACCGCATAATCCGCGCCCATCGCGCAGCCGGCCACAACTACCGGCGCGGTGATGTCGAGCGCATTCAGCAGCGCCGCCAAGTCGGCCACCACGCCCTCGAAAGTGAGTTTGCGCACCTTTTCCGAAAAGCCGAAACCGCGCTGGTCATAACGCAGCACGCGAAAGTGTTTTTCCAGTTCGGGCAAGGCGTCGTCGTAACTTTCTATGCAGCCGCCGGCTTCATGCAGCAGCACCAGCGTGTCGTTACCGGAGCCGCTTAACGCATAACGCAGACTGGCGCCGTTGGCTTCGATCCAGGGCATGCGAGCGTTCTCCTATGGGGCGATAAACCAACCCTGTCATTCCCGCCTGCGCGGGAATGACGTGGATAGGTTGGCAGGTTGAAGTGAATGTAACGGTAGCTCAGGCAACGCAACATCAAACCATCGACTGCCCCGGCCGCTTCATGTAAATATCCTTGATGCCGTCGGCGGTCCAGCAGGCCAGCATGCCGATGGTTTCGGTGGGGCCTACCGCTGCATTCTGCGGATAGGCGCTGCCGCCGACGACGAACAGATTCGGCACATCCCACGATTGCAGATGTTTGTTCACCACGCTGGTGGCGGGATCCGCGCCCATTACCGCGCCGCCGATGTTGTGGGTGCTTTGATACGGGACGAGGCTGTATTTGGTCGGCACGGCGCGAGCGGCGTAGCTCGACGGTGACATCGATTTGGCGATTTCCACGCACTTCTCGTTCATGAACTTGAGCATCTTCTGCTCGTTCTGATGCCAGTCGAAGGTCATGCGCAGCAGCGGCAGGCCGTTCGCGTCGCGGTAGGTCGGATCGAGGTCAAGGTAATGTTGCCGGTAGCTCTGGCACGACCCATGAATGCTGATGCTGAACGAGCGGCGGTAGTTGTGCGCCACCGCTTTTTTCCATGCCCCGCCCCAGCGCGGCGTGCCGTGCGGCACGGGCTTGGTCTTGATCGGCGTTGCGCCGGCGTTCGACACCGCGATATACGCGCTGCCGACGAAGCCGAGTTCGGAGCGGTCGAATTCTTCGCCGTTGAAATCGTCAAACTGCACGCTGGTCATGCCGCCGCCGATGAACGGATTGAACTCGCGATCATCAAAGAACACCTCAACCTTGCCGCCGGTTTGATACGAATAATTGCGGCCCACCACGCCGGTGCCCGCTTGCGGGTCGTACGGCTTGCCGATGCCCGACAGCAGCAACAGGCGCGTGTTGTTAAAGCAGTAGGTCGCCAGCACCACGATATTGGCGGGCTGCTCCACCGTTTGCCCGCGCGCGTCGATGTAGGTCACGCCGGTAGCCTGCTTGCCGGTGGAATCTTTGTTGACTTTGATGACATTGCACAGCGGGCGCATCTCGAAATTGTCTTTTTTCAACAGCGCGGGCAACACGGCGGTAAGCGGGTTGGCCTTCGCGCCCGCCGCGCACGCATGGCTGCTGCAAAAGCCGCCGCGCTGGCATTCGCCCATCATCACCTTGTAGAGGTTCATGTAATCCCGCGTCATCGCGGCGGCCGGCCCCGGAAACGGGTGATAGCCCAATTCCCTGGCGGCCTTGGCGAACATCGCGCCCTGCGGCGTGCTGCGCGTCGGCGGGTTCGGATACTCGCGTGAGCGCGGGCCTTCAAATGGATTGCCGCCGGGATGGATTTCGCCGTTCAGGTTACCGGCCTTGCCGCCGACGCCGTAGATGTGCTCGAACTGATCGTAGTACGGTTCGAGTTCGTCGTAGGTCACGCCCCAGTCCTGACTGGTGCAATCTTCGGGGAAAAAGTTTTTGCCGTGGCGCGCCGTCATGCGGCTGCGGATTTCAAAATCGTAGGGCAAAAAGCGCCGCGCATTGCAGCCCCAGTGTACCGCCGTGCCGCCGACGATTTCACCGGGTTTGAACGAACCCAGTTCGCGCATCGGCAGCGCGGTTTCATTCATGTTGTTGCGAAAGGTGATGGTTTCGCGCGACAGGTTCTGAAAAATGTCGCTGTGGCGGTCGAACTTCAGCTCGTCCTGCGTGTACGGCATGACGAAATCGTTCTGCGGCTCGATCATGCGACCGCGTTCAATACACACCACGTTCAGTCCCGCGTTGGCGAGTTCCATGCAGATGATCGAACCGGCAACGCCGCTGCCCAAGACCACCGCATCGACAGGTTTTAATTTGGTGACGGACATATTAGTTGCTCCCTGCCGATTTAATAGGTTTGATCATGATGTGCTTTGCGTAGCCTTGTGCATCCACCTGCGCTTTCTTCGTCTCGATGTCGAGAATACTCACCGGCTCGGCGCGATAGATTTCGGGGTTATCGATATGGCCGTTGTAGGCGCTCGACGCAACGCCGGGAAAGCCGAGCAGCTTCCAGCCCACCTTGTCGCGGTTGCCGCCATAGATTGGATCGGCAAAAAAGCCTTCCTCGGTGTTGCGCCAGAGGATGTCAAAGAACAGCTTGCTCGACAGCGACGGCAGCGCAACCTTGCCCTGCTCCAGCGTCTGCAAGACTTCATCCTGCTGCGCGCCGGTGAGGAATTCAAAGTTCTTGCCATATTGTTTAGTGCAATACTGGTTGGTTTCAAGAATGCCGACCTTGTAAATTTCCTGCGGCGTCAGCCGCGACTGAAACCCCTGCTGCGGCGTGCCGTCCAGCCACGGGCCGGAGCGGTAATTGCGCCCGTGCGTGCCCCACACGCTGCACAACTGGCGATCAATGTAATACGTCACGTCGGCCTCTTTGCCGCCCGGCCCCAGTTCATCGGACGGAATCAGGCGGTCAACGGCGGCGTCAAGAAAGCGAACTTCCGGCTGCGTCAAACAGCCGTATGCGTGTGGTGCGGATGCTCCCATGCTTGTTTCTCCCGGAATATGGACTATGAATCTTGGCGGCAGGCAACGGCGGTGTGAGCGGCGTGTGATCTGCGGTGGGGGATTATAACGGGCGGTGGTGCTCCCTGTCGTGCGCGTCACGGATCGTTGGCCACATCGTGCGTACTGTTCACGATACGGAGTAGCAATATTCTTGCGGCTAAAGAGCCAAGATTACTTGGCTTCTGCGACGATGCCGGTAAGGCCGGTATTCTTCATGACGACGATGCGAAACTCGGCAACCCCGTTGCGGTAATAGTGCTGCATGCCGATTTGCTTGCCGGGAGTGGGTGCCACGAATGATCCGGGTTGCGTCATGCTTTTGCTGACGCCCTTTCCCAACACCGCTGTAACATCGGCGTTGCTGGCGCCCCGCCCCAGCAAGGTCAGCGGACCCGCTCTTAGGTCAGTACCCTGCACCCGCCGGATGCGGTCATCCGCATCCATCTCCACTGAGATTTCACCCAGTTCTCCTGATGATCCCCAGATAAACCCCCTTGGCGGGACGCCAAAGGAACCTCTCGGTTCACCCCGGTGCTGCTTTAGCTCCGCCAACATCATGCCTGGTCTGGCGCCGCCTATAGTCCAAGGCGCTGTCCCGGTGTAGCGCTGATGCCCGGAAACCTCCTCATCAACTTCGCGCGCACAGCCAAAGACCAGCCATGGCAATGACGCCAGAAACAGACGGCGCGTCACATTCACTTTTAGTGAGCACTTATTCAGCCGCGCCACAATCGCCCCCGGCACAGCGATTCCCAAAGGGCTTCCATCGCTTGAAGTCGTTCAGCCAAGGGTAGGGCAATGCGCTCCGCAGTTTGCATGATGGTTCCCGTGAAGCGTAATGTCAGCGATGCATGGGTGGCGCTGGCGGAAATAGTAGCAAAAAACAGGGCGCATCAAAGCAGTCTTGCCGTAGCGCCAACCGCGTCGCACGGGACATATCGCAATCCCAAGCCTCACTCCGGCTTGATGTTAGCCCCACGCACAATCTTCCCCCACTTCTCGGTTTCGGCTTTGACGTAGGCGCCAAAATCCGCCGGTGTATTGGCGCGTATCTGCACGCTGAGCGATGCCATGCGCTCGATGACGGCGGGGGTGCGAATGACGGCGTTCAGGCCCGCATTGAGACGGCCGATGATCGCGCGCGGGGTATTGGCCGGCACAAACACGCCGTTCCATTCATAGGCTTCGTAACCGGGCAGCGTATCGGCCATCGGTGGGATATCCGGTAGCGCGGCGAGGCGGCCGCGGCCGGTGTGTGCGATGGAACGTATGGTGCCGGCCTTGACGTGGCCGGTGGATGCTGCGGCGTTGCTGAAGTAGAACTTGGTGTGGCCGCCCGCCACATCGATTAGCGCGGGTGCGCCGCCCTTGTAGGGTATGTGATTGAGCGTGATGCCTGCGCTGACCTTGAACAATTCGAGCGCCATGTGTTGCACGCTGCCGGTGCCGGAAGACGCCCAGTTGATTCCTTCCTTGGTGGATTTCGCCAGCGCGATGAGTTCGCTTACCGTGGTGACTTTGATCGACGGATGCATGACCAGAAGATTCGGCACCGTGCCTGCCAGAAACACCGGCTCGAAATCCCGCGCCGCATTGTAGGGCAGGCTGGGGAACATGGCAGGGTTGATGGAATGGCCGGTGGCGTCGTGCAAAATCACGTAGCCATCGGCGGATGCCTTCGCCACCAGGCCGGCGCCTATCGTGCCGGATGCACCGCCGCGATTGTCGATGATGAATTGATGGCCGAAGTCCTCGCTGAGTTTGGTGAACAGCACGCGCGAAATGGTATCCGCGCCGCCGCCGGGCGGGAACGGCACCACCACGCGCACTTGCCGGGCGGGATAGTCAGCCGCGGCAGCGGGTATTACCACTGAGGCCGCCGAACAAAGCAAAATGAAAAAGGCTCGTGGTCCTGAAGCCCGTGTGTGGCATAACCGTTTCATAGTGAACTCCCAATTCCATTGTGATTGACAAAACCCGCATGGGCGAAATCAGCGCTTCGCCGCGCTACCCTGCCGCATCAACATCACCCCCACCACCAGCGCCGGCACGCCGCAAACGATAAACCCGATACCGTAGCTGCCGGTCACATCCAGCAAACCGGAGTACATCAGCGGCAAGGCCAACGCGCCGACCTGGCCGAAGGAGAGTACGCCGCCGGTGACGCCGCCACGCATGCCCTCCGGCGCCGCGCGCGCGGTTTCGGCCAGCAGTATGCCGTGCCACGATAGCGCGGTGGCGCTCAACACACAGGCGATCAGCCCGACCAGCAGCGTCGGCCAACCAGTGTCGCACAGGGCGAGGAGTGCCACGCTGCCCGCCATGCCGAGGGCCAGTCCGGCCATCAACCGGCGCGGCGTGACATGCGTGCTGCCGAGCCAGCCCCACAAGATGCGGCCTGGCACCGCAACCGCAACCGCCACGGAAAACAAAAAACCCGCCGCCACCGGCGTGTAGCCGATGGTGGTCAGGTAGACCACGAAATACGCGGTGACGGCGGCTTGCAGGCCGTTGAAGGCAAGACAGGCGAACGACAGGGCGCGAAGTTCCGAGGTGGCGAGCACCGCGGTCAGCGTCGTACGAAAATCCGATAACCGAAAAGTGCGTGTCGGCACGCGGTCGGTATCAAAAATTTTGCACAGCGGTTGCAGCATCAGGGCGTACACCACGCACGCGACCGCGGATAGCAGCATGGTGGCGCGCCAGCCCTGCCATTCCGTCAGTTGCGGCGCGAACATCCCCGCCAGCAGCAGGCCCGCCGGCACCGCCGTCTGTTTAATGGAGAACACCAGCGGCAGGTATTGCGGCGACGCGCAACGCGCCAACAGATGCGAACTGGCGGGCGTTGACACCGCGCCGCCGCCCCCCGCGATGAGGGCGGAGAGCACCAGCATCAGTGGTGTATCCAGTGTCGTCAACGCGGTGCCGAAGGCCAGCAGCACCAGCGCGATCTGGCTCATGCGCATCGCGCCGTAACGCACGATGAAGCTGCCGCAGCCGAGCTGCACCACGAGCGCGGCGAGCGCCGTGAGGCCGAAATAGACGCCGATCCATGCGGGCGCCAGGCGCAGATCGAGAATGATCGCGGGCGCAATCACCGCGGGTAGCGACCGGCCGAGCGCGATAAAGGTCTGCTGCAGGAACATCGCGCCGATGGCGAGCAGGAGGAGCTTCATCTCGTTCGCTGATGCGCTTTGAGCACCGGCTTGTTGCGCTGGGTCATTGAAACCATCGTTTCCCTGTGATCGCGCGGTGAATGGTATCCGGTCATTATGCCGGATAACGTGTCGCGGTTTCCACCGCATGTTGCTCGCATGGCGGCCCGGCGGCAATTTTTTGTCTCTATTGAACACGGTAGCAACGTTCCAATATGCCAACGAGACGCCCCCAACAAAAGGAATGGTCATGATGCTGACGAGACTGGCCGCTGCGCCGTGGTTGATCCTTGGGATTGCCGCTTCGGCGTCGGCGCAAAACTACCCCGCGAAGCCGGTGCGTATCGTGATGCCGTTCCCGGCGGGGGCCAGTGCCAATGATGTGGTGGGCCGCGCGCTGGCGCAGCGTCTTTCGGAGCCGCTGTAGAGAGCAAGGGGTCAGTTATTGACCTTGCACCCAAGACATGCAATGTCAATAACTGACCCCTTGCTCTGCGGCGCTGGTCGATCTGACGGGGTAATACTTTATACCGTAATGTTCATCCACTTGCCGACGAGGGCCAGCAGTTGTTCGCGCTTGAAGGGCTTGGTCAGATAGTCATCCATGCCGGCGGCAAGACAGCGCTCGCGGTCGCCATCCATGGCATTGGCGGTGAGCGCCACGATGGGCAATTTAAGGTGCGGAAAGCGTTCGCGTATCCTGCCGGTGGCCTGAAAGCCGTCCAGTTCCGGCATCTGGCAATCCATCAGCACCATGTCAAAGCGCTCGTTGCTGATAGCAGTCACCGCTAGCGCGCCGTTGGCAACCACCTGGATGTCGAGGCCCAGGGGCTTGAGCATGGCGAGCGCGATTTGCTGATTGACCACGTTATCTTCGGCCAGCAACAGGCGGCGCTGTTGATTGCCGCTGTGGTTGTTGCGTGGCACCACGCTTGCGGTTAGTTTCTTGGCCATGGTGGGCGAAAGGATGGGGTTGCCCGATTGGGTGTCGCCGATCGCGCTCAGCAGTTCGCCGCGCCGCGCTGGTTTGGTGAGATAGACATCGACGCCGGATTCACGCGCGTCACGGCGCTCAATGGCGCCGCCGGCGGAGGTCAGCATGATGACCCTGATCCGGGGTAAAGCGAGGCGCGCATCGGCGCGCAGAGCTTGCACCATGGCAATGCCGTCCATGCCCGGCATCATCATATCGACGATAGCGACGGTGTAGGGCTGTGCGTTGGCGGCGGCCGCGGCTAATAGTTCGAGGCCGCGCGCGGCGCTGTCCGCGACATCCACTTGCGCGTCCAGTGCTTGCAACATGCCTTGCGCCACCGCGAGATTGGTGACGTTGTCATCGATGATGAGGATGCGCGCGCCCGGCGGCAGCGGCACGGGAGCGAGCAGGGTGGCGGGCTGGTCCGCCGCGTGCCCCAGCGGCAGTTCAAACCAGAAAGTCGAACCGGCGCCCGGCACGCTGGATACGCCGATTTTTCCGCCCATCAGTTCCGCCAGATGTTTGGAAATCGCCAGCCCCAAGCCGGTGCCGCCGTACTGGCGCGTGGTGGAAGCATCGGCCTGACTGAACGGCTGGAAAAGTTTTTCCAGCGCGGCGGCAGTCAAGCCGATGCCGCTGTCGGTAATCTCGAATCGGTACCAGGCGCCGCCGTCCGGCGGCGCTGCGCGGGCGAGTATTGAAACCGCTATGCTGACCTGCCCGCGATGGGTGAATTTGATGGCGTTGCCCAGCACATTGCTCAGCAATTGACGCAAGCGCACCGGGTCGGCGGCGGCCATCGTGGGCACCGCGGCGTGGATATCGCAGATCATCTCCAGGCCTTTCTGCTGCGCGGAATGAGACAGCAGGCCGGCGGTGTCTTCGATGACTTGCCACAAATTAAAATCCACGCGCTCGAGATCGAGCTTGCCAGCTTCGATCTTGGAGAAATCGAGTATGTCATTGAGAATGCCGAGCAGCGATTGCCCGGAGCGCAAAATAGTCTCCGCATAGCGTTGCTGGTCCGGCTGCAGCGACGTATGCAGCAGTACCTCGGTCATCCCCAGCACGCCGTTCATGGGGGTGCGGATTTCGTGGCTCATATTGGCGAGAAACGTGGATTTGGCGCGGTTCGCTTGCTCGGCCTCGACTGCGAAAGCCTTCGCCTGCGCGGTGGTTTCTTCGAGGGCGCGCGTGCGTTCTTCAACACGTGCTTCCAGCGTGAGTTGATTGTCGAGCAATTTTGCGCGGGAATCCTTCAGCCCCGAGCGCATATGATCGAGAGATGCGATCAAACCATCGATATCGCCCTCGGTATTGAGATCGGGGTTGCTGTCGAGATCACCGCCGGCAATGGTGCGCGCGGCGGCGGTCGCGCGCTGCAACGGGTCGGTCAGGCCGCGTATCATGCGGAGAATGAAAAACAGCGTCAGCAGGCACGACAACAGCGTGGCAATCGCGATGGAATAGAGCTGCAGGCGCGCCGCTTCCACCGCCTCGCGTACGTTGGTATCTTCATCCGTCCGGGCTTCTTTTGCCAGCGCGGCGATCAACAGGCCTGCCTCATTCACGCCGACGCGGTGCGGCGTGAGTTGTGCAATCGACGATTTTTGCAGTATGGCGGATTGCAGCGCCCGCACACGGTCGCGCGCGGCGGCGATCTGCGGCCGGCGTGAGAGCGTTGCGAGCGCGTCGAGTTGGGCTTGCGCGGAATCAAGCGCGTTGCGGGCGTTGGGCGCGAGACTGCCGCTGTCCACGGCATCGACGATGCCGTTGACAAAGTGCTCGTAGTGATTGTTTGCCAGGCCCGCGATGGTGGAGATTTGCGCCACCCGGCCCATGGCTTGTGCGCGCCGAAAATCCGTCACGCCTTGATAGATCAGTACCGTCAGCAGCGGCAGCAGGATGGCCGCGAACTGCAGGATGATCTGGCGCTGTAGGGAGTGTGCTTTAATCATTCAGGAGCGCCGCCGCGACACCGCCGACGCTTCGCCGGAAGAGTGAAATTGTGCATTATAAACAATATGTTACCAGAAATCTCATCCCGCACGGAGCGATCAACTTTACGCCACGGCAACAGGGGTACTGCCGTCAGGCGCTAATACTTCTGGATGACGGTGATGTCGGCAGGCGGGCTGCTGGTGATATAGCCGACCGCGCCGGGGGTCTTGCGCACCTGCCCAATGATCTCCCTATCGCTGTTCATCACGGTGGGCGGATTCAGCGCGTCGCGAAACGATTTCTTGACCCACAGATTGGCGTAGCGCGTTTGATCGAGTTTCAATACCTTGCCGAGAAAGTCATCCTGCGCCGCGGCGTTGTCGATAGGCACGATTTTGACCGCTCCATTGAACTGTTTTTCACCGATGTAAATATCGCGGATCACGTCAGCGGTGAGCTTTGCGTCGGCATGGGCGATGACGTAAATGTCGGTGGCCAAGGCGTGTGATAATCCGCCGAAGTTGATCGTCAACAGCAGCACCGGCAGTGCGCAGTGGACGAAGGAGGTGATTGAATTCATGGTCGCGATTCTCCCCGGTTAGAAGCGTATCGCGAACTGCGTGCGGAATTCGCTGAAACTGTCGTCGCTGCCGTCGAACTTCACGTTGCGCAGCGTGGTGCGTCCCCCTTCAAATTTGAGCGCGACGCTGTTGGTCAGGTCAAAGCGCAGGCCGAGTGACGTCGTGTGATACGAGCGGCCGCTGTTTTGCATGGCAAAATAGTTGTCGGCCTGATTCAGCGATGCGCGCTCGGCGCGGATATACGGTGTCACGCGACCGGTGTTATAGCCGGCCTGCACATACCATGCGTTGCTGCTGCGCGAGCCGGTGCCGCCCGACACATCGCGATTCTTGAATTTGTAGAGCTCGGAAAGTATTTCCCATTGATCATTGGTGTAGGACGCATACGGGCCGTAGGCCAGCACGCGCGTGCGGTTAAGTGCCGCACTATCGTCATTCACATTGGACCGCAGACCGTGGATGCCAAGCTTCAAGCCGTCGAGGGCGCCGCGCGGCGCGAACTCGGCGCGAAAACCCACGGTCGCCGAAAAATTGGCGGTGCCGCCTACGTTGGGGCCGAGCGCGCCGCCCGGTGCGGGCGAGGCGGCGTCGATGCCGATGCTCGGCGCATTGCCGACATAAAGGTCGTAATTCAAGCGCGCGCCGCCCACCGGCAGAGTGCCAGTCAGCCACGCGCCCACGGTGTGCGCCGGAATGATGCCGCCGCGGTCTTCAAACTCCAGAAAGCGCGGGCGCGATAGCGCCGTTTGTATTTGCGCGCCGTGGTGAAACGCGGTGTTCCAGATGCCGTACGGCGTATGAAAACGCCCGGCCCACAGCGTGGCCGCGTCACTGAAGGTGTAGCCGATTTGCAGGCGCTCAAGATCCACTAGGACACTGCCGTCGCGATCAATCTCGAACAGCAGTTCCACCAGGGTTTTGACACGCTCGCCGAACGCTGGTGTCAAATACAGACTGAAGTTGCTGACATTAAACCCCTTGGGCCCGGTCTGGTAAATATTTGACTGACGGCTGTGGCCGGCGCCGATGTCCGCGAAGCCGTGCAGCGGCACGCTTGCGAGTTTCAGTCCGCGCGCAGAAGATTCGCTGATCTGCTCGACATGGCGTTCGAGACCTTCGATCCTGGCGGCCTGTTGCATGACGCGCTCGTTTACGTCCGCGGCTGCGGGCGCAGCGGGAGCAGCGGGAGCAGACTTGGGCTGGGCCGCGCGCAGGCGCGACACTTCGCTGCTGAGTTGTTCGATCTGCTTTAAGCTTTGCTCGAGCTTTTGTTCCAGATCGTCAATGCGCTGCGTCGGCGATTTTTGCGCCAACGCCAACGATGGTACGGCCAGTAACGCACCAAGGATAGCCAGCGACACCGCTCGCGACAGGGCAGACCATTGTCGCGCTGCGTGCGGTGAAATTTGGTTAGCGAATGAAGCTTTCACAGTGCGCTCTCCGTCGGAAATTCCTGAAATATCAATAACCACCATGCGGCATTTTATCGAGCATTCTGCGGTTAAGGCAAGTCATGTCTTGTCATGGTGCATCAGTGTCTGAATCTACCAACAATACCGATTTTAAGCTGTGGCTGAAGGGCAAAATTTACCCAACTGTGACAACTGTGACAAATTTGTGTACCCGGAAAGCCGCCGGAAATCTGGTGTGGGAGCAACGGGGTCAGGCTTGGCTTATTGCCTTAAGGTGCCGGTCAAGCGTATTGGCAAACGCAGCATCATTGCGCGAACGCGCATCGAAGCGGGAGGCAGCATGACTCAGCGTGGAAATATCACGGTTGAAGGCGTTCGCAAGCGTCGTGAGCGATGCCGCTTGCGTCTTGATCACCAGCCAGCAAATCAGCGCACGCGCCTCGGCGCACAGCCGAGGGGTCAAGTCTTTCAATCATGCATTCCTCCTTTGAAAGCAGCGCTTATCACAGCGGGGATTGCGTACCCGCGTTCGCTGCTGACGACGCGATGGCGCATGGCGCACACGTGGGGTCACACACGAATGGCATTTACTTAAGACATAAGTTATTGATTTTATGGGTAAATACGTCTATACGTCGATACGTCGATAAGCGACTTGACGTCACAGGGTAATCGGCATCACTCGGCATCCGCTGTTCCGACTCATTCGGTCGAGCATTGACAAGCCGTGACGCCCTCGGCGCGCCGGTTGTACTGCTCGGTAAATACGAGCTGCCACGCCATTTACGCCGCCAATTTGGCGAGGCGTTTGATGTGTTGCTCGACCGTTTCTTTGACAAAACGGCCTGCGTCCAGATCGGCCCTGGATTCGGCGAGCGCGGCTTCGAGTTCACACTCACGCAGGTGCGCATATTGTTCACGGCGCATCACTACGTATTTTGTCTGGCCGCGAACCGTCAGTCTCTGACCAACTCGTTGCATTTGCCGGTTCCGCTTCTGCCTGTCATGCCTGCTTTCAACGTATATCCAGCAACTCCGCCAGATTCTTCCAAAGAATTTTTTCCTTCTCCGCCGCCGTGATCGACGCATGGCCTTGCAGCCATGCGACCGGTGACGGATGCCACGGCACGAACGGCCAGTCGCTGCCCATCACCACGCGGTCGGCGCCGACTTGATCGATCAGGAAGCGCAGCGCGGTTTCGTCGCCGGTGACGGTGTCGTAGTAGAGTTTTTTCTGGTACGCGCTCGGCGGCTGGGAGGTGCTGCGCGTGGACGGCCGGTCGTGCCAGTTGCGATCCATGCGGCCCATGGCAAAACAGGCCGGCCCACCGCCGTGGGCGATGCACACTTTAAGATCGGGGCACTTTTCCAGCACGCCGCTGCAGATCAGCGCGGCGGTGACGATGGCGTCGTCGAGGATCACGCCGAGGCTGTTGTTAAGGCCGTGGCGCGGGTTGCGTTGTAGCAAGAAGTTGTTCTGCGGCTGCGGGTGATAGAACAGCAGCGCGCCCAACTGCTCGGCCGCCTTGAAAAACGGCAGGAACTGGGGTTCGTCCCATTCCTTGCCGTTGACCTGGGTGTCGAGCGATGCGCCTTTCAGGCCAAGCTGCTTCACCGCGCGCTCGAGTTCGTTGATGGCGAGATTCACGTCCTGCACCGGCAGCGTCGCCAGCCCGGCCAGTCGGCCGTCCGACCGGCGCACGGTGGCGCTGACTTCATCGTTGAACTCGCGCGCGAGCGCGAGGCCTTGCTCCGGCGGCAGGTGATAGCCGACAAACGGCGTGTGGATGGAGAGCACCTGCACATCCACTTTCTGTTCGTCCATGTCCTTGATGCGTTGCTCCAGCGAGTAGCGCACCTTGGGGCTGGTGAAGGTGGTGCGTGCGCCGCACGCGACCATCGCGCCCAGGCCTTCGCCCGCCTCGTGTTTGTAGCCGTGCCATTCTTGTTTGGCGTCTACCGCCCGCCACATGGAGTCGGGAATAATGTGGGCGTGGATATCGATGGTTTTCATGGTGTGGCCTCGGTGCGTTGGTTGAGGTGTTTTTTGGCCTGCTTCAGGGAGAATATCCCATGGGATGAATGCCGATGCACGAGTTTCAGCAGCGCGATGGGGCGTCGTGCGCCGGTGGCGGCGCTACAAACCCGGCGGTGGAACAAGTTTTACGATGTCGCCGGTTTTCGCGTCCATCAGCACCGCGCCCCACCCCCGTCGCGTTTGCAGCGGCAAGAAATTCACGTCGGCGGCTGTGCGTCCTGCTGCGGCGATTTGTTCGTCCAGTTGTTTTGCCATCACGGGCTCGCGCGTGCGTAGCGCTTCCACGGGCCGGCTTTGCGCCAGCGCCTGCACCTTGTGCTCGGCATAGGGCACGTAGTATTCGGGCAGATGTTGCACGCTTGTTCCGTCCTTTTGCGCCTGCGCCATGATCGCCTTGAGCCGGGCCATGTCCTTGGGCAGGTCTACCGCCACCGTCACCGGCCCGGTGAGTGGTAACGACCGGTAGCCGGGATGCCGTGCCTTTGCCGCATTGGCGGAATCCAGATCGTTCGCGCGCACGGTTTCAAATTGATCCAGCACCAGCACAATGAACACCGGACGCGCCACGAACATCACGTAGCAGCCGTATATCAACGCGCCGCCCTGCAGCAGCGCAATCACCACAAGATCAAAGCGCAGGCCGGGCTTGCCGGCCTTGAAAATAATCAGCGTAATCAGCGGCCCGATGATGACATCCACCGCCACCAGGATATACAACAGATCGTTGCCGCCTTCCGCCTTGAACAAAGGGGGCGGGTACCACACCTTGAGCAGCAGAATCATGGCGATGGCCGCGATGGCCACGCTGATTAACAGGTGGATGCCGGCGGCTTTCCAGCGGCTCATGCCGGTCGAGAGGGTGATGGTGGCGTCATTCATTTTACATTTACAATGGTCATTCCGATGAGGAGGATTATATGCAATCCGTGCCGTGCGTAAAGTGCGCGCCAGGATAGGTAAACGCGGCGTGTGGGAATAACGGGAATAACCATCGGGGGGTGTCGGAGGCGCAGGGCATTTGAGCGAGCGTGATAATTACGCAAACGTCAGTTACGCAAATGTCGGGGAGTTTATATGAGACAGCAATGGTATGTCGTATGGGTCTTCGCCGTCGCCCTCGCGGGCTGGTCCCTGCCGGGGTATTCCGCCGAATCGGCTGACCCCCACGCGGAGGATCGCCAGCAGCTACTGCAAATTTTTGCCGAGATCGAAAAAGGCATTAACGAGCAGAATATCGAGCGCATGGTGGCGCAAATGGACGAAAAGGCCACGGTGATCTGGCTGAATGCCGAGGCGTCACGCGGGCATGCCGAGATCAAGGCGCGCTACAAACGCATAAGTATTTGTTTTTAAACAAATTTTAATCTACGCATCAACTCGCCGCAGGCGCCAATTTCGCCCGGCGGGCGATCACTCTTCCGCCTGCCGTACCGCCCGGCTAACCGTTGCGTAATGCACCTCAAAGTGTTCTGCGATCTGTTGCAGCGTGTAGCTCCCCGTTGCATATGCCGCCGCGATGGCTTGATTACGGTCACTCAACTTGTTCGCGTAATACGACAGCGGCTTGGCCACGAGGCGGCGTTGCGCGCGCGGGATTTCACCGCTGCCCGCCTTGTCCGCGTGTTTTTGCATGCGCTTCAAGAACGCATCATCGCCGAGGAATACCTGGCCACGCAAATTCTCCCAAACCGTAGGCAGGCCGACGCCTTGGCGCACGAATTCGATGTATTTTTCGACCGCGCGCGCGCGTCGGCTTGAGAATTGCCCCAGCAGCCAGTCGGTTTGCAGCCACACCGGGGCAGGCTGCGCGCCGATCATCGCGTGATACGAACTCCACGGCCAGCGCGCCGTATCGCGCACCATGCGCGCCCGTACGGGGTTGAGCACGACGTAACGCGCCAATTCCAGCAGGTAACTGTCTTTGTCCACCAGGATGGCCTTGAAGCGGCCCTGAAAGACGTGACCTACCCGGTCATGCGTGCGGTTGACGGTTTGCGTATAGACGCCATTGAGCTGGCGCATGCCCAGCGAGAGGTTGCCCTCCACCGTTTCCACCACCAAGTGGTAGTGGTTGCTCATCTGGCACCAGGCATGCACCCGCCAGTTGCAGCGCTTGCACACCTGCGCGAGAATCGTAAGCCAGGCCAGACGGTCGGCATTGCCCATGTAAATATCCTCGCCCCGGTCGCCCCGCGAGGTAACGTGGTAAAGGCCGCCAGCCAGTTCAATACGCAAGGGTCGGGACATGGGGTATTATAAACGATAAAATGCGTTAATGCAAGACTTGACCCCTACGCCCCGCATGGCTGGTTCTGGCGCAATCGCTCGAACGCCGATGTGACGGTCACTCTGAAAACCAATGGAGACTACGCAAGCATCAAACGTGTGCTTTGATTGCAAAGATTGTATGAATAACCAATGAACAGCAGCGTTCTTTACGCCCTGTCGGCCGCAGCCCTGTTCGGCGCCAGCACACCGTTTGCCAAATTACTGATCGGCGAGATATCTCCTGTTTTGCTCGCCGGTCTGCTTTATCTCGGCAGCGGGCTTGGTTTGACGGTAGTCAGGCTGATCCGCGATCGGGGCTGGAGGCCGTCCAGGCTCACCAGTGCCGAGTGGCCATGGTTTCTGGGCGCAATCCTGTTCGGCGGCGTGCTGGGCCCCGTGGCCCTGCTGTTCGGTCTGACCTACACGACCGGTTCGACCGCATCGCTGCTGCTGAATCTGGAAGCCGTGCTCACCGCCGTTATCGCCTGGATCGTGTTCAAGGAGAACGCCGACCGGCGCATCGTGCTGGGCATGGCGGCCATTGTCGCCGGCGGTATCGTGTTGTCGTTGCCCGGCGGGGAAACAGGCTGGACAGGCTGGGTTGGCCCTCTTTCGGTTAGTGCTGCCTGTCTTTGCTGGGCCATCGACAACAATTTGACGCGCAGGGTATCCGCTTCGGACGCCTTGTTCATCGCCGCCTGTAAAGGGTTGATCGCCGGCGCAATCAATAGTGTTCTGGCGTTGTCGCTGGGCGCAATGCTGCCGAATGCAGTGTTGATGCTGGCCACCCTGGTTATTGGATTGCTGGGTTATGGCGTGAGCCTGGTGTTATTCGTGCTGGCGCTGCGCGGGCTCGGGACAGCGCGCACCGGGGCTTATTTTTCCATCGCCCCGTTCGTCGGCGCTGCCGTGGCATTGGCTCTGCTTGGCGAATCCACTTCCCCGGCATTCTGGATTGCCGCCAGCTTAATGGCTTTCGGCGTGTGGCTGCATCTTACCGAGCATCACGAACATGAACATTTACATGAACCGCTCGAACATGCCCATGCCCATGGTCATTTTCATGATGAACATCACCAGCATTTGCATGATTTTGAGTGGGATGACAGCGAACCCCATGATCATCAACACAGCCACGCCACTATTACTCACAAACACCCGCATTTTCCTGACATTCACCATCGACACTCGCATTGATTACCCATGGAGAGGTTTTTTGATGCCGGGTCGGCACAGGGGGTGCCCTAAGTAAATTAAAAATATATTTAAAATCAATAACTTGGCGGTTCAATGACCAAGTGCAAAAAGCGCAGTATGATGCCGCTTAAGAAGCACAAAGGTCAGGTCTCAATACTGTTCACACAGACGTAATGGTTCTTGGTGCAAGTTTAATTCGACGTTGACCCCTTTGATTTTCCGTGCCGCCGAAGGTGGCGAGGGAATCACCGGCAATGACGGCGGAATTGCTTTTGCGAACAACAACGAGCGTGGTCATAGCGTCAGTGTAATTTGATTT
>JANPOH010000218.1:0-6888 GCA_031427895.1 Betaproteobacteria bacterium | reverse complement strand
AAACTGAAATTCCGCGAGGTGGTGCAACCGGCGATTGCACTGGCCGAACAGGGCATGGCGGTCGATTGGTATCTCACGCTGAAAATCGCCATCACCGCGCAAGAATTGTCGCGATACCCGAGCTCCGCTGGCGTCTACTTGCCCGGCGGCTTTCCGCCGGTCACGCCCGCGGGCTCGGCGCTGGAACGCCTGCAACTGAAAGGCCTGGCGAAAACCCTGCGCCGTCTCGCCGATGCCGGTCCGCGCGATTATTACGAGGGCGACATCGCGCAGAGCATCGCACGCGACATCAAGGCCATGGGCGGCATCCTTTCGGCTGACGACTTAAAGCGTTATCAGGCGCGCATCGTCGATCCGATCACCACGGAATATCACGGCGCGCAACTGGCGCTCGCGCCCAACCTCACCGCCGGGCCGTCGATGCTGCGCACGCTGGATGACCTGCGCGGCATCCGCTTCGGCAAAGGTCTGCCCGATGCCGATGCGTTTCTCGCCTACGCCAAGGTGCTGCGCGAAGCGTTTGCGGTGCGGCTGTCCACCATGGGCGATATCACCGAGCAGGGCGACGCGCGCGATCCGACCTGCACCACGCATTTCAACGTGGTCGATCGCGAAGGCAATATGGTGGCGCACACGCAAACACTGCTGTCGGTGTTCGGCTCGAAAGTGGTGCTGCCCGAAACCGGCATCCTGATGAACAACGGCATCATGTGGTTCGACCCGCGCCCCGGCACGCCCAACTCGCTCGCGCCCAACAAACGCGCGCTCACCAATATGTGTCCGGTGATCGCACACAGAAATGGTAGCGCGTGGTTCGCCATCGGCGCTTCCGGCGGGCGCAAGATATTCCCGGCGGTGCTGCAACTCACCTCGTTCATGATCGATCACGGCATGAGCCTCGATGACGCGTTTCACCATCCGCGCATCGACGCCAGCGGCGGCGATGCAATCGGCGTCGATCCGCGCATGCCGGACGCCATCCTGCAAAAACTCAAGGCGACGTTCCCGGTGAATCTCACCGAGCTGGCGGTCTACCCCACCAACTTCGCCTGCCCCAGCAGCGTGTACCAAACGGCGGATGGCGAACACTATGGGGTGGGCGATGTGATGTCGCCGTGGTCAGGCGCGGTTGCTGAATAGCCAATTAAAACAAAACCTTACAGGGATATCATGCTTAACGCGGCGATAGTCGGCCTTGGCCGCTGGGGACAAAACCTCGTCAACAGTATTCAAGGCAAGAGCGACAAGATACGCATCACCCTCGGTGTGCTGCGCCACCCGGAAAACGCGCGCGAATACGCAAACGCAAAGGGCTTTCCCCTGGTCGACAGCCTCGACAAGGCGTTGGCCGATCCCAAGATCGATGCGATTATTCTCGCCACGCCGCACACCTCGCACGCCGAGCAGATCATCGCCTGCGCCAAGGCAGGCAAGCCGGTGTTTGCCGAAAAACCATTCACGCTCACCACCGAAAGCGCTCAAGCGGCGCTGCGCGCGTGCTGTGAAGCGAAGGTCACGCTCGCGGTCGGCTACAACTGGCGCTTTCAACCGGCGCTCATCGAGATCAAGCGCGCGCTCAACGATGGCCGTCTGGGAAAACTGCTGCACATGGAAGGCAACTTCAACGGCCCCAGCGTGTATCGCGTGGGCCGTGAACACTGGCGTCAAAATCGCGACGAAGGCCCCGCCGGCGGCATGACCGGGCGCGGCGTGCATGTGGTCGATGCCATGCTCTACTTGGCGGGCAAAATCGACACCGTGCATGCGCAAAGTTCGCGCCTTGCGCTCGACTACGGCACCGACGACACCACTTCGATGTTGTTCAAGTTCAAGAGCAACGCTACTGCGTACTTGAGCACCGTGATCGCCACCGCCGAAACCTGGCGGCTGCAAGTGCTGGGCTCGAAAGGCTGGATGGAAGTCGGCGACGTGCGGCACCTGACCACCTGGACGCTACGCACCAGCTTTTTCGACCCGGCGCAGCCGTATGTGCATCCGCAGCCGCAACTCATTACATTCCCGGATACCAGCACCGAGCGCGCGGAGCTGGAGCATTTCGCCGATGCGGTAAAGGCAAAACGTCCGCTGGCGGTTGCCGGCGGCGACGAAGAACACAACGTTACCGTGCTCGAGGCGATACTGGCGTCTGCCGCAGTAGGCGTTACCGTAAAGGTACAAGGTTAAACTGCGGGGCGTGATGGCTCCCGCCTTGCGGGAATCATGGCGTTTTTTAATCGCACCAGCCCCAATATCTGCTGCCGCCAAAACCCGATGCCGTAATCGCGACCGACCAGCTGATCGCGGATGCCGGTGGGCTGGTAGCCCGGCCTGAAATCCGCCGTGCGAAACAGAATGTCCCACAACGGAAACAGCACCGCAAAATTGCAACCCTGGTATTGCCCTTCGTGTCCCACGCCTATCGCGTGGTGACGGCGATGAAACCGCGGACTCACCAGCAGCCGCTCACCCACCCAGCCGAAATGCACGCGTGCGTTTGCGTGCGACAGGCTTTCGATCATGCGCGTGCCGATGATAATCAGTATGAATTGCTCCGAGGGCACGCCGATGGCAAGTGCCGCCAATGCCACCGTCGCCGAAGTCAGCACGTCATCCAGCAGGTGGTTACGGTCGTCCGTCCAAAAGCTCATTTGCCGCTGGCTGTGATGCAGGCTGTGCAGCGCCCACCACCAGTTAAAGCGGTGCTGCCAGCGGTGCAGCCAGTATTCAACAAAATCGAACATCATGATGTAAATCAAAAACGCCGCAAAGCCGTTGCGCGCCATGCCCGGGATCAGGTCTTCGATATTGGGTCGCACCATGTCATGCATGCGCAGCCACGCATCGAATTCGTTGACGGGTATCACCAGCAGCAGAAATATCACCAGCGGCAGCACGCCCAAACGGTGCAGCCAGGTGTAAATCACATCTGAACGGATCGCCTTGCGTTCCTGCCATTGCTCTACGGGCCGCCATTTCTCCAGCGGCTTGAACAACAGGCACAGCGCGCCGATTTCAATCACGCCGATCATCACGGTAGCGACGGCCTGGTGAGCGTCTTCCACATAGGCCATCAGGCCCAGATCAAAAATCACCGGCTGCACGGCAACCTCGAAAATCCAGCCTTGAACGGCGGCAAACGCTTGCGTCAGCGTGTCCATCACGACGGCGCTTTCAGCGGGGCGAAACAAAAACCGCGTGCTTTCAAGCCTTCCAGGAGCGGATCAAACACGGCGGGCGCCCAACCGTCCTTGCGCGAACGGATGCCCAGATGCATGACGAGAATGTCGCTGTCGCGAATATCGCGCAGCGCGTTTTTCAGCAGCAGGTCATTGGGGTAAGTCTCCGAGGGCAGTTCGTCGCCGAGAAATCCCGCCTGCGCCCATTTCACATGGCTGTAGCCGCAACTTTTGGCGAATTGCAGACTCATCGGCGTGGTGATGCCGCCCGGCGCGCGCCAAAGGCGCTCAAGCTTTTTGCCGGTCATTTTTTGAAAGACATCCTCGACGCGATTCAGTTCGCCGCACATCGCCGCCTGATCGAATTCCTCTCGCGTGCCGTTCATATGCACATAGCGGGTGCGACCGTCTTTCATGTCGCCGCGAAAATAACCGTGATGCCAGGTGTGCGTGCCGAAAGTGTGCCCCTCGGCCACACGCGCTTTCCAGAAATCCGCCCAACTGGGATCGAGCGAATAATCGCCGCGATAGGTTTTTTCATTGGCGAGAAAAAACGTCGCCTTGACGTTGTGCTTGTTCAGCGTGCGCGCGATGTGCTCGGCGTGGTTCATCCAGCCGGTATCGATGGTCAGATACAGCGTGCCCTTGCATTGGGGCGACAGGTTCGGCGGCGGCGCCTGTTGTGCCAGCGCCACCGGCGCGCACGCCAACAGCCAAACCGGCAGCCAGCTACTCGCGCGGCGCATGGTTGTGGATGTAGATTCCATGGGGCGAGCGGCCGACCGGAATCTGGGTCTTAATTTTTTTGGTCTCCATGTCGATCACCGTCACTTTCTGTATCCAGCGCGAGGTGACCCACAGTTCCTTGCCGTCGGCGGTGAGTTCCATGCAGTCCGGTCCGCCAGGAACGGCAAAGGTTTCCAGCACCGACAACGCGGTCATGTCGAGTATGGAAACACTGTTTGCCACCCGATTGGTCACCAGCAAGCGACGCTTGTCGCCCATCGGCAGAAAGTTGTGCGCGCCAGGGGCTGTAACGATTTTTTTCACCACTTCGCGCTTGCGCCAGTCGATGACCGCGACAAAGTTTTCACCCATTACGCCCACCAGCACATACTTGTCGTCGGGTGTAACCCAGATGCCCGCAGGCTGTTTGCCCACCGGCAGCGTTGCCACCACCTTGTGGTCAAGCAGGTCGATGATCGCGATATTGTTGGTATGCTGCAAGGTCACGAACACATGGCGGTTATCCTTGCTGAAGGCGATATGGCTTGGCCCCTTGGGCGTGGGCAACCGTTTTACCAGCTTGAGATCGTCGGCGGTATAGATATCGACACGATCCAGCGCCAGCGATGCCGCCACGAACCATTTGCGATCCGGTGAATAGCCTAGTTGATAGGCATCACTGATTTTGTCGACGCGCTTTTGCTGCGCGCCGGTGACCGGATCGTAAAACACCAGATCGTTGCTCTGCACATTGGCAACGATCAGCGATTTGTCGTCTGGTGTCGCCATCAGGTGATGCGGCTCGCGCCCCACGCGGTTGCGCGAAATTTCCTTGTAGGTCTTGGTGTCAATCAGGCTCACGGTGTCGTCGGCGGAGTTCAGCACGAACGCCACTTGCGCCGCGGCACTCTGCGCCGCCAGTGCGAACCACGCCGCTGGGCACGCCACAAGCACCACTCGAAATAATGTTAAGTATTTGTTTTTAAACATATTAATTTCCCCTATATTGCCACAATGATGTTTCGCCGTAAACTGCCGCCATTCGCGTTAGCGCGCACTGGTCACCAAACGCGACTGCAACGCGCGCGCCGCCGCCGCGCTCACATTGCCGTCACGGTTTGCCGCCAGGCGCTGCAACGATTCGTAGGCGCGTTGCCGGTCGGCGGCAAACACATACGAATTCACCAACGCCCCCGCCGCGTTGTTAATGTTGCCACTGCGGGCAATGGTCATGCCAAAAGTGCTCCAGGCACCCGAACTGGCGGGCGTCAGCGTCAAAGCGCGGCTGATCGCCGCATCGGCATCGGCGTAGCGGCCAAGGCGGCTATGAACATGCGCCAGACCGCTGTAGGCGCCGAAATCCGTGGGGTCAATCGCAATCGCCAGCTGGTAGCGATTCAGCGCGCCCTGCGTATCGCCACGCTTGAACGCTTCGGCGGCCGCCTGCCGCGCCGCGCCCGCCGCCACCGGATCACCCGCCGGCGGTTTGGGCAGCGCCTCGATATCACGCCGGTAGCGTTGGATGTCGCCTTCGTCCGCGACCATGCCGGCTGTCACCATCGCGCGTAACAGCGGCGCTGAACGCTCGGTAGTCAGAATGGCGCCGGGACGCGGCGGCGGCGCTGCTTTCGCCGCCGCCGCCGCGGCATTGACTTTATTGGCCTGATCCACCGCCGCCCGCGCGCGCGCGTCGGCTTCCGCCTTCTGTTGAGCCAACACACGCGCGTGCTGCTCGGCCGCTTTGCGCGCACCCATTTCGCGCTCGCGCGCGGCGCGTTCGGCGGCGAATTTTTTGTCGCGTTCGGTCATATCAGCCTTGCGCTTTTCGTCAGCCACCCGCTCCGCCTCGATGCGCGCCTTGTCTTGCTGTTTGTCGTAATAAACGTAGCCGCCGGCGCCCGCCAGCGCGGCCACCGCGATCGCAATCCCCGCGATCAAGCCGGTTTTCCCGGAAATAGCCGGCTGCGCGGCGTTGGCGGACGTATCGGGCGCCGGTACCGACACCGCGACGCCGCATTGCGGGCAAAACTTCACGTTAGACGCGATGTCAGCGTGACAAGCAGTACATTTCATAATGATCTCTCCACCTTATTGTTCTCCGTGGTTGCGAATTGAACGAATCGCGCGCATTGAACGCATAACACGCATAACACGCAGAACCGCACGCCGCCGATGAGATAACGTTTTGAACCTGCACGCGGTAGACATGCATCGGTTCCGCACGCGCTTCAAAACCGCGTCACCCGAAAGGGGTGCATGTCCACGCCGGGAGGCCGCCCCGCGATCAGGTCAGCCACGGCGCGCCCGGTTGGCGCGCCGCCGCACAGCCCTACGTGCCCATGACCGAACGCATACCAAACGGCAGGCATTTTCGACGCGGGGCCTATCACCGGCAGCGAATCGGGCGTGGACGGACGGCGCCCCATCCAGCGGGTTGAATCCACGCTGCTGATACCCGGAAACACTTTCTGCATCTGCGTGGCCAGCACGTCGGCGCGTGCATAGTTGGGGGCGGCATCGTTGCCCGCGAATTCGCTTTGTCCCGCGATACGCAGCCCCATTTCCATCGGCGTCACAAACACTTTTTGCTCCGGCAAAAAGACCGGCATCGGCAACGTGAATCGCGGATCGGAATACGTGACGTGATAACCGCGCTCGGCTTCCAGCGGCACGGCATCGCCCAATTTCGCCGAGAATTCATTGGAATGCGAGCCGGCGCAAATCACCAGCGTATTCAGCGCCATGTTGCCGGCGTTGGTCACCAGTGCGCGCGGGCCATCCGGCGAATACTCGATATCCAGCACATCGCGCTGCACGATCCTGCCGCCGTCTTTTTGAAACTGCTCCGCCAGCGATTTGGTTAACCGCTCGGGGTTGGCGACAAACCCCTGCTCCGGCAGATATAGCCCGGCCTCAAAGTTGCCGCCGAGCTGCGGCGCCATCCGCCGAATGCCCGCACCGTCGAGCGTCTCCATCAGCACGCCCC
>JANPOH010000217.1:0-5267 GCA_031427895.1 Betaproteobacteria bacterium | reverse complement strand
CGTGGTGGTGCGCATGCGCATCACGATGGGGCCGCGCGTGCCTTTTTGCGTGTCGTCGATATGCACATTGATCTTGCCGACGTGGCGGTTGATCTCGTTATCACGCGCGGCATCTTCCTGTATCTCGGCCAACCCCAGGCGGCGGCGCACCAGCAAACACGCAATCGTGTAACGCACGCTGAACTGCGCCGCCACTTGCGCGTCGCCGCCCGGATCGTAGGCATTGCCGACCAGTCGCGCGGTGTACGGCGGCATTGTCACATCCACCGATAACACGTCATCCGCTTTCAGGTCGTAGCGATGAATCAACGCCAGCGCGCCCGCGATGCTGGTGTGATTGGCGCCGCAGCTCGGGTACATTTTGATCGAACCCAGCACGTTATCGAAGCGGCTGCCGAGTTGATCGAGTATCAGCGCGGCGTCACCGCCCTGATACATGGTGAATAAGCCGAATTTCCCCTCGATGGCCTGCGCCGGACCGGTGATGCCGCGTTGCGCCAGCAGCGCTGCCTGCACGCCCGCGCGCGCGGCGAACGCCGACATCATGCGCTTGGAGAGCGACGGATCAATATTCGCCTGTTGCGTGCCCGACGCCTGCATAAAAGCAATGCCCAGCGCGTGCCGTGTTTGCAGCACATTCAGTTTCAGCAAACGCGCGCACGCGGCCGCCGCGCCGAACACGCCGTAAATCGGCACATAGTGAAAACCTTCATTGGGGTTACTCGCCGCCGCGGCCATGCGGTAAGTCAGATCGGCGCCTAGAATAAACGCACCGAGAAAATCCTTGCCCGATGCGTGCAGCCGCTCCGCCATCGCCATCGCCGCCGGCAGCACGGTAATGTTCACATGCACCGACGCGCCGCTGCCGATGCCGTCGTAATCGAGCGCCGCCGAGGTCATGCCGTTGATGAAGGCGGCGGACATCGCGGGCAAATTTCCATGCCGGCCAAAAGCCCAGGCCGTGCTGTCCGCGCGCCCGCCTTCATCCGCGAGCAGCGCATGCGCTTCGCGGCAACCCGGCGCGTCCGAACCCGCCCACGCCACCGCCAGCGTGTCGAGCATGAAGCGCTTGGCCGCCGTCAACGAGGCAGCGGGAATCGCATCGTAACGGGTATCCACGATGTGCCGCGCCAGCCGGTGCGTGACGCTCGGCGCCGTATTCGCCGTGCCGGCCGATGGAAGATCACTGATGGTGCTCATGTATGACTTGTCAATTTTGTTTGATGCGCGATTCTTTCATCAGCCGGATGAATTTCGCGATGTCGGATTTTATCGTGGCCGATGCGACGGCAGCGCCGCCGCCGCGAGTCGCAATTGTTCAATAAAAAGTGGAATCGCCGGACTCAACGTTCGATGCTTCAGCGTGACAACCGCGAGCGGGCGCGGCGTCAGGTGCAGATCAATCGGCAACGTCGTGAGCGACCATTGCTTTGCATTGTAGTAGAGCACGGAGTCGGTCATGATCGTCACGTAACGTCCGGTGGCGAGCAGCCGGTTACGCAGCGCGATGGAAGACGAATTCACTCGTTCGCCCGGAAGCGCAAGCCCCTTCGCCGCAAACGCCTCCGCGATCAATTCCCCCACCACCTGATTGGGCGGAAGAATCCACGGTTCGCTGGCAATATCCTCCAGTGTAATCCGCCGCCGGCGCGCAAGCGGGTTGTTCGCACCCACAACCACGCGGTGGCGATCATCGAGCAGCGACTCACTGTTGAGATCGTCCTCTTTCAATGTTCTCGGGCGTCGCGCCAACACCACATCGACGCTGCGATCACGCAACTCCTGAAACCCCAACGTCTTCGTATCCGGTTGATCGACGCGAACCACGATTTTCGGATATCGGCGCGACAGCCGGTCTATTGCATCCGGCAATAGACCGGCGGCAAAGGTCTCGGGGCATGCCACGCGCACTTCTCCCGTCGCCGGGTCCGCGAGGAACTCGATCTCGCGGATACCCTGCCGTATTTCATCAAACACCACGGGAGTGCGTTTAAGCAGCGCTCGCGCATAGATCGTGGGTTCAATTCCCCGTGGAAGGCGGTCAAGCAGGCGAACGCCCAACGCACTCTCGATCGATGAAATGGCCGCCGAAACCGCCGGCTGTGACATGGCCAGTTGCGCCGCCGCCTTGGCCATCGCGCCGCACGACACCACCACCGACAGAATATGCAGGTCGCGCAACTTCAAGCGCCGCCCGACACGATTGTCCCATTCACGAATCGGCATGGGCAGGTTTGGATTTGGCATGGGAAAACCCTATAGAAACATCACGGAATCAGTATTCTACAATTGCCGGATTCGATTTACAGTGCGGGCAATTACCTTTTGCCTGTCATTCAAGAACCGCAAAAAATGCTTCGAGTACTTTTTCTGCTGTCACCGTGCCTGCTGTGGATTACGCCTGTCCACGCGCAGCCGGCAGCTTACCCCGAACGAAGCGTGCGGGTCATCGTGCCCTTTCCGCCGGGCGGGCCGCCGGATATCCTTGCGCGCGCACTCGCCGAACCTTTCCGCGACAGATTCCGGCAGCCGCTCGTGATCGACAATCGCTCCGGCGCATCCGGCAACATCGGTGCCGAAATCGCCGCCAAGGCGGCCGCCGACGGCCATACTTTGATTGTGATGCCGGATACCGGCATCACGGTAAACTCCCACATTCTGAAGACGAGCGGATTCGACCCGGCGCGCGACTTGACGCCGGTAACGCTGCTCACCCGTTTTTCACAAATGCTGTTGTGCCATACCGGCGTTCCGGCAAAAACCGTGGCCGAGCTGGTTGTGCTGGCGGCAACGCAGCCGCTTACCTACGCCTCGGGCGGCGCGGGCGCACCCAACCATCTGGCGATGGAACTCTTTACCCTGCACACCGGCGCGAAGATGCGGCACATCCCCTACAAGGGTGCCGCGCCCGCCGCGCTGGATGTGCTGGCGGGTCAGGTGCATTGCGCCTTTCTTCCGATACCGACAGTACTTGCCCATATCGGATCGGGCCGCATGCACCCGATTGCGGTTTCGTCGACCACGCGCTCGCCGATGGCGCCGCAAGTGCCGACGGTCGCGGAAGCCGGCTTCAAGGACTATGACGCGACGTTCTACGTGATTCTCGCCGCGCCGCGCTCGATTGCCGAGCCGATAAAGCAATCGCTCGCCGCCTTTGCCGGCGAAGCCCTTGCCAGGCCGGATGTGCAGGAGCGCGTACTCACGGCAACGGACCAAGCCCGGGTCGGCGGCTCACCCAAGGAAGCAGCGGAAAAACTGCGCGCGATATCGGCCAAGTGGGAAAAAGTGATAAAGCGTATCGGATTGACGTCTGAATAGCGGGCCGGCGCGATTTACCACGGCACCCGTTACCGTCAAGCAACTCAACCGCGCCGGCATCGATGCCATCACCACTACCGCGGCGGAATATCATGCGTTTTTCAAGGCCGAGCTTATGGTGCCACCTACGGCACCACCTACACATCAGGACATTGCAAAAGCGGCCTCGCCCTGGGAAAGACAACTCGAATGGCTTTCAAAGGGCTAGGACTGCCTTGAGGAATACCAGATCGACTTGTCGTACCGGGAGGACCTGGAGATTCTGCTTGAGCAAAACGGAAAGCCCGAAGCGTTACCTTCGGCTAGGGTGCTGTGGCACACTCCGACACGGACTTGCACCGTGCTGATTTGGCGCCATCACGGGCGCACGGTTCCCGCCTGCGCGGGAACGACGGTGCCGGTGTATTACGTTCTCGATGTGACCGCAAATGGTTGATGAACTCTCCGCCAAAAGATCATCACTTGATTTTGATCCCCGCCGCCGCCACCACCTTCGCCCATTTTTGCAAATCACTCGCCATCGCCACGCCGAAATCTTCCGGCGTGCCGGTGCGCGGCTCGGCGCCTTCGTTGGACAGTTGCTTGCGCGTCGCGGGGCCTTGCAGGTAATCGTTGATCTCTTTGTTCAGCCGCGCCACCACGGGTTGCGGGATGCCCGCCGGGCCGATCACGCCGTACCAGCCGCTCACTTCGTAGCCCGCGATGCCCGCTTCGTTAATGGTTGGAATATCCGGCAACGCGGTGGCGCGCTGCGCGGTGGTAACGCCAAGCGCGACTATCTTGCCCGAGCGCACGTGCGCGACCGCCGCCGGTATCGACGGAAACAAAAATTGTATGTGCCCGCCCATCAGATCCACCAGCGCCAGCGCCTGCCCCTTGTACGGCACATGCACGTAATCGACTTTCGCCATCACTTTGAACAGTTCGCCCGACATGTGGCTGGGCGAACCCACGCTGGACGAGCCATAGCTCAACTGCCCCGGCCGCGCGCGGGCAATCGCGACGAACTGCTTGACGGTGCGCGCCGGCAGCGAGGGATGCACCACCAGCACGTTGGGTACGTTCGCCACGATGGCTATCGGCGAAAAATCTTTCAGCGGATCAAACGGCAGCTTGGCATACACCGAGGCGTTGATGACAAAGCCTTCGGGAATCATCTGGAGGGTGTAGCCGTCCTTCGCCGACTTCGCGGTGATTTCACCGCCGATGATGTGATTGGCGCCGGGACGGTTTTCGACGATCACCTGCTGCTTGAACACCTCGGTGAACCGCGCGCCCACCGCACGCGCGAGGATATCGGTGGCGCCGCCGGGGGCCACGCCGACGATCATGCGGATGGGTTTGGCGGGGTAGTCTTGTTGGGCGAGCGCAGTGCTTGCGGAAACCGCCAGAACTGCGTTTACCAAGCACCCCATTACGATTTTAATGTTCATGGTCACCGTCCAATTCGTTGCCCTGATGGAACCGCACTACATCAATCACCGCAGGATGGGTGCAAGCCATCCTGCATAATTACAAGCTGGCCACAAACGTCTCGATCAGCGGATTGATTTTCTCTGGAAACTCCGTCAACGGAAAATGCCCCACGCCCGGCCGCTCAAGCGGGATGACGGGGTGAAGAGCCGTTACCTTGCGCTCTAATACGAGGGCGCTCTCGCCCAGGGCGCCACCTTAAGCCTCTCACCTCCTCCTTAGCTCCTTCCCCCGCGTGCGGGGGAAGGCCGGGATGGGGGCATGCCTGCCGTGCATATGCAAAATTCACCCCCACCCTGACCCTTCCCCCACCCTACCCCTGCTGCGCTTCAAGTGTTCCCTTGTCCCCCGCAAGCGGGGGAGGGAATGTAGTTTCTTTAGCCCGACTTAGCGGATTCGCGCTGTTGAAAACGGTAACTTATTGATCGCATTAGGCGACGATGGTAAAGGTCTGCACTACAACGGCGTAGTTGAGG
>JANPOH010000216.1:0-2903 GCA_031427895.1 Betaproteobacteria bacterium | reverse complement strand
GATCGCGCGCACGATCTTGCCGTATTTATCGATCTCGCTCTTGAGATAAGCCGCCATCTGCGCCGCAGGCCGTGCTTGCGGCTCGACACCAATCGCCGCGAAGCGCTCGCGCACGTCAGGCAGGCCGACCGCCTTCACCAGCTCGGCATCGAGCCGCGCGACAATATCCTTGGGCGTGGCCGCCGGCGCCAGCACGGCGTTCCACAGCACATGTTCGTAGCCGGGCACGCCGGCTTCGATCATGGTGGGCACATCCGGCGCGCTCGGTGAGCGCTTGCCGCCGGTCACCGCCAGCGCGCGCACGCGACCGCTGCGGATATGCGGTAAGCCCTGCGCCATGCCCGAAAAATACGCCGCCATCTGCCCGCTGATCACGTCCACCGTCGCCTGCCCGCCGCCCTTGTACGCCACATGCGTCATCTCGGCACCGGTCATCGAGCGAAACAGCTCGTACGCAAAGTGATCGGAATTGCCCGCGCCGGATGAAGCCACATTCATTTCGCGCGGCTTGGCTTTGGCGAGCGCGATCAACGCCTTGATCGATTTCACCGGCAGCGACGGATTCACAATCAAAATATGCGGCCCGGCGGCGGCCTGCCCCACGGGGGTGAGATCACGTAGCACGTCGTAGCCGAGTTTTTGATACGCACTGTACGCCACCGCGATGCCGGTGTTGGCATACAGCAGGGTGTAGCCGTCGGGCGGTGACTTGGCGACAAACTCCGCCGCGATATTCGCGCCCGCGCCGGGGCGGTTCTCGAACACCACCGTTTGCCCCAGACCTTCGCCGAGCTTCTGCGCGACGATGCGGCCCACCACGTCGCTCGAACTGCCGGCGGGAAAACCGATAATCATACGCACGGATTTCACCGGGTACGTTTGCGCGTGCAGCGGCAAGCCAACCACCAACGCCGTTGCCAGCAACGGCTTTACGAAAGCGCGCATCACTCCATATCTCGCACGTTAGGCCCGGCCACCAATTCCATTTCCGTCATGGTGATAATTTCGTCGGCGGTAAAACCCGGCGCCACCGCGTCGATCACAAAACGCTTGCCGTCCCAGCGCATCACCGCCAGATCGGTCACCACGTAACTTACGCAACCCTGCCCGGTCAGCGGATAGGTACACTTTTTACGCAGCTTCGGGCGCCCCTTGCTGTCAGTGTGTTCCAGCACGATGATGAGATCGCCCTTGCCCGACAGCAGATCCATCGCGCCGCCGATGCCGCCGCGCTTGGCATCCGCCGTGCTCCAGTTGGCGACGCTCGCCGTGCCGTCAACCTCATACGCGCCGAGGATCACGGTGTCGATATGCCCGCCGCGCGCCATTTCGAACGACGTCACGCTGTCGAAGAAAGATGCGCCCGGCTGCAACACCACGAACTGCCCGGCGGCGTTGTAGACATCCGGGTCGATGTCTTTTTCTTCAGTGACCATTTCGCCGTAACCGAGCACGCCGTTCTCGGCATGCAGAATCACGTCGCGGCCCTTGAGATAATTCGACACCATGGTCGGAATGCCCACGCCGAGATTGCAGTACGTGCCTTCGCGCACCAGCTTCGCCGCGTTTTTGGCGATGCCCTGGCGCGTGACCGCCGGCTTGCCGTTGTAAAGCCGCGGCTTGTCGGAGGGGCGGCGCTCCGGCCGACGGTACGCTTTACCGTCCATTTTCTCCGTGGTGAGTATCACGCGCTCGACAAAAATGCCGGGCAGATCAATCAGCTCCGGCGGAATCACGCCGGGCTCGACGATTTCATCGACTTCAACAATCGCGATGCGCGCCGATTTGCCGAACGCCGGATTGAAGTTTTGACTGCCGCCGCGAAACTGCACATTGCCCAGCGTATCCGCGCGATAGCCGCGCAACAGCGCGTAATCAACGTGAATCGCGGTCTCCAGCACATACTGTTTACCGCCGAACTCGCGCAACTCACGACCCGCAATCAGATCAGTGCCCACGCTGGTCGGCGAATAAAACGCCGCCAGCCCCGCGCCGCCCGCGCGGCAACGCTCCACCAATATGCCCTGCGGCACCAGCTCGACTTCCATCTCGCCCTTGGCGATTTGCTCCTCGCTCGCGGTGGGCGTGCCGGGGCGCACGGAAAATGCCGCGATGAGTTTCTTGACCTGTTTGGCCTCGGCGAGAATCTGCCCGCGCTGCGCCCCCGGATCGCCGAGCGAATTGCACACCAGCGTTAATTGTTTGGTGCCCTTTTCCCGCAACGCCAGAATCAGGCTGGTGGCAAAACGGTGCGCCACGCCAAAACCGGCGATGGCCACGGTGGCGCCATCCTGAATGTCCGCGAGCGCCGCTTGCGGCGAAGCAACTACCTTGTTCATGGGGGTTCTCTCTCGTGAAGTGGAAATAACAGGGGACAAAACGGAACACAACTGAAACGCCTGACCATACGCGGGATATGCGGCCCTGCCGGAGACATCCCGTGCCAGCCCGATGCGCGTGACCTTAGCAGTCTGATTTTACGACGTCAATGTGGAGTCCATACTGATTTCAGACGCGACTGCGGCAAGCGGATTTATTGATCGCGGGCCACCATCGACCATCCGCGCCCTGCCCTGCGTCAATGGCAATGTCGGCGTGACCGGCTACGGCTCCGGCAGGCCTCAGGCGCATCTGGCGGGCTGCGCTTTGAAAGGCATCGAAGACACGCGCCGACCGCGATGGACGACTGGAAAAACGTGCTTGAGTGGTTCGGCGGATATTTGCGCCGATACTCGCGTCATCAAAGTTCAGCGCCCGGCAAGCTTGCCGCCGAGCGGCTGAAAGGCCAAAGAGTATATGATGCCTGAACACTAATGACTGACTCATCATGCCACTGACCGATCCCTCGACACGTATCGCCCTCGCTGCATTTCTCCACGATATCGGCAAACTGGCCGAGCGCG
>JANPOH010000215.1:0-2332 GCA_031427895.1 Betaproteobacteria bacterium | reverse complement strand
GGCGTATACGGAAAAGCCTGACCGATGATCGCCACCGGCACGCCGTTCATTTCACGAATGACATAGGGCTTGAACACCGGATCGCCAAAATCCGATGTCTTCACATTTTGTGCCAGAAACTCGATACGGCCCAGCGACTTGACGGCTTCCTGCACGCGCTTGTCGCCGTAGGTGAACTCCCAGTGCGCGGTCATCATGTCCACGCCGAGTTCCTGACAGGCGGCTATCATGTCCTGCCCGCGCGTCCATAGCGCCGTGGCCGAACCTTGCCAGGTGTCGCCGCCGTCGAGCAGTAACGCATTAGGCCGCGTCGCACGCAGCCGTTTAACCAGCGTGGCAAGGTGCGCGAAACCGCCCACTTTGCCGTAACGCTTTGCAGCAGCCGCGAAATCCAGCGCGGTAAAAGCATGCGCTTGCGGCGTGCCCGGCGCGATGCCTGCGCTGCGCAGCAGATGCTCACCCACCAGATGCGGAAAGCGCCCGGCCGCCTCGCCCACGCCGATGTTGGCGCTGGGTTCGCGAAAATACGTCGGCAGCAATTGCGCGTGACAATCGGTGAAATGCAGCAGACTGACGTTGCCGAACGCGGGCAGGTCGTAGAGCGCCTGCGTCACCTGCGCGCGCGCGGCACCGAGTGGCGCGCCGCAGGCCGCAGCGGCGGCGAGCGTGCCCAGGAATTCGCGGCGGTTCATTGATTGACCGGCGATTGCGGATCCAGCAGCAGCAACGCGGTTACGTCCCTGAGTTGTTGCTCGGTCAAAATACCGTTGTGGCCGAAGCGCGGCATGTTGGAACAAGCCGTGTAGGCTTGCGGGTTGAATATCCGGCCATAGGTGTAGCGCTGGAGTTCCGCGCTGGCGCCGCCGCGCAGCTTGCCGTAGTTGTAGAGACTCGGCCCGATGGTGCCGAACGATATCTCCGCCTTGCTCAGTTGGTGACAAGCGTAGCAGTTGCCGCCCGCCGGGACTTTCGGGTCATCGGAAAATTGCTTGCCCACGCCCGTTTGCGCGATGCGCTCGCCCTGTTTCCAGTCGCCCATCATCTTGCCGTCGGCTGGATATTTGATCGAGGCCAGATTGGCGTTCTCGATTTTTGCGGCATCCGCCTTGGATAACTTGTCCGGCGGCGGGCTGCTGCACAGCCGCTGCGCGTCGTCCTGATCCAGCCGGTCCAGTTTGGCTTGGCCGTTTTCATTGAAGGAGGATTTGATGGTTGCCAGGTCTTCCACGGTCACCGTTTTGTCGCTGACCGCGGCGCACCCCGCGGCAAGCACGACACATACCGCCGCTGAAGGAAATACCCACGTTGAGATTTTCATGGTCGCGTCGAGTTATCGTTTAATGGCGGGCGCGTTAAACGCGGCGCCGTTGGCGTTATAAGCGAGATAGGTAATCAGCGCGATGGACAAATCCGAGCCGAACACCAGCTCCGGGAAACGCTGCTGGCGAAAGCAGTCATACAGCCGCCATTGAAACGTCCGCAACTCGCCTTGCGACACGCGATAGGCGGGCCAGGTGGTGTAGCCCAGTTGTGCGCCCGCCTTCTCGGTCAGATTGGGCAAATCCTGCAAGCGGATGCGCTTGCCGGTCTCGGCGTGACAGGTGGCGCAGGAAAAATCATGCGGCCCGCCGCGAAAGAAAAACATTTTTTCGCCGAGACGATAAGCGTCTTTTTCCTTGGCGTTGTTCAGCGCCACCTTCATCACCACGCCTTTTGACTCGGACGTGATCCACGCGGTCAGCGCCTCGATGTCGGAGCGGTTGTTGCCCGCGCCGAAGACCCGTTTGGTGGCGTCCGCGTGCGGGATGCCCTGCAGCGTCGTCATGCAAAACACCAGCCGCGTTTCGAGGTCCATCACGCGCGCGGCATCGGCGAAGTAGCGCGGCAGCTCGGCGTATGCGCCCTTCACCACGCCCGCGCCCTTGCCCAGATCGCAGCGCTCCAGCGTCAAGCCCTTCGGCCCGCGCTTTTGCTTCCACAAATCTTCGCCGCGCGCCTCCCACAGTTCGGCGGGATTGCCGTCCTGCAACTGCGCGCGATACTTGGCGATTTCGTCCACCACACTGGTTTGCGCGGCAACCTCGAACGCAGACAATAGCGCTAACCATAGCGACAGCGCCCTCGCGATTTTTGTGGTCATGAACCGTTTCTCCTCGTCTTCACCAAAATTAACCCCGCGTTTCGCCGTCCGCTGATCGCGATCAGGAGATCGTGGTCGAACTCGGCCCCTGGGTCGATGACAAGACGCGCCTCGTGCCCGCCGATCGATGGCTGGACCAGGACGAGACGCGCTTGCGGGTTGGTTCGCACGACATCCTGATCCGCCATGTCG
>JANPOH010000214.1:0-17637 GCA_031427895.1 Betaproteobacteria bacterium | reverse complement strand
CGTGAAAATGAAAATGCGCAATCTGCTGACCGGCGCGCCGACCGAGAGCGTTTACCGGGCTGACGACAAGTTCGACATGGTGGTGCTCGAACGCAAGGAAGTCACCTATTCGTATTTTGCCGAGCCGTCCTATGTGTTCATGGACGCCGAGTTCAATCAATTCTCGGTCGACAAAGAAAACATGGGCGACGCGCTGAATTACCTCGAAGACGGCATGCCGTGCGAAGTGGTGCTCTACAATGACGCGCCGATTTCGGTGGATATTCCGCAAACGCTGGTGCGTGAAATCATCTACACCGAGCCTGCGGTGCGTGGCGATACCTCCGGCAAGGTACTAAAGCCCGCCAAGTTGAGCACGGGTTTTGAAATCCCGGTGCCGCTGTTTTGCGCGACCGGCGACAAAATCGAAATCAATACGCTGACGGGTGAGTATCGCAGCCGTACCAAGGGGTAGTGTTATTCCATTTCTATTTCCATGGTGAAGTAGTGTGCCGTTCTCACAAGATTGGTAGAACCGCATAATTATTTACCCAGTGAAATGGAATGGGTATTAACCCGGCGTTACCCTGCATTCAAGCAGGGAACCATCCGCCAGTCATCAAAGCCCGCGTCTCCGCGGGCTTTTTTACGGAGTAAGTGAGCTTTAAAACTCCTTCCAACTGCCGTCTCGGGCGTTCGTTTTGTGCGGCAGTATCGCGCGGCGCGGCGTAGGCAGGCCTATGCACAGGGGCAACACGGGTTGCCGCGGGTTGTAGCGCCGACGTCGCGGCGGGGTCATCCATCATCACCTGACCCTCGCGTGTTTCTACCTTAAATCGCGCCACGGCTGCAATCAGCGCCTGTGCCTGGTCCGATCGTTGTGCAAGGCTGCGCCATGCGCTCGGTTTGATAATTGACGATGCCGTCGAGCGCGTTAAACAATGCGTTTTGCGCCGGGCGCAAATCCTGCTGTATGGCCTGGCCGATTTCCCATTCCTGGCTTGTCAGCGCGAGATGGCTGTTCGCATGGTGATGCCCCTCCAAAGTGACCAGAGCTCATTATTGGCTGTGCCGCTGCTGTTAACAAGTGCTTCACCGATAGCGAATTTTCGTTTATTGTTGCGGCTAGCTAGCGGGAGAAAATCATGAAAAGCATGCTACGGGCGTCGGGCATTATGGCGTTGGCGGTTGCGGGCTGCGCCACGTCGCCGGACGATGTGACGAAGGAAGGTTCAAAATTCGATTTCAGCAGTGCGCACACGCCGTATTCGGCGGCGATATGCATCGCGCGCAACGCCAAGGCGATGGGCGGCGGTATCGTGGGCGAGGAGCGCCTGCTGGGCGACGCGTCCACCGAGGTGTATGTGCGGCCATCCAGCGGCTCGCGCGATGCGCTGGCCACGGCGCAAATTCATCGCGATGGCGTGCTGTCAAAAGTGTCGGTGCAGATTGGGCCGTCGGTGCGCAGCGACAAGCAAGGGTATGCGCAGCGCTTGATGTCGGGGTGTTGAGCCGCAGGAGATAATTATGCACGGCGTCATGCACGGCACCATGATGAATTTTCCGTTGACGCTCGCGCACGTGCTGGATCGCGCGGGACGGCTGTACAGTGATTCGCAAATCGTGTCGCGCCTGCCCGACAAATCATTACATCGTCACCGTTATCGGGATTTTTACCGCCGCACGCGTGCGCTGGCCGGCGCATTGCAGGGGCTGGGCTTGCAAAAAGGTGATCGTGTGGCGACGCTGATGTGGAACCATTACGCGCATCTTGAGGCGTATCTGGCGATTCCATGCGCGGGCGCGGTGTTGCATACTCTGAATTTGCGACTGCACCCGGACGATATTGCGTACATTGCGAACCACGCAGGAGATCGTTTTTTGATCGTGGATGATGTGTTGCTGCCGCTGCTGGAGAAATTCAAGGCACAGGTCAATTTCGAGCGCATCTTCGTGGTGCCATTGACCGGGCAAGCGGTTCCCGCCGGCTATGACGACTACGAGAAATTGCTTGCGAGTGCAAAATCATTTGCGCCGCCTGCCATTGACGAGAACGATGCCGCGGGTATGTGCTACACCTCGGGCACTACGGGCAAGCCCAAGGGCGTGGTTTATACCCACCGCTCCATCGTGCTGCATTCGCTGGCTACGGCCACCGTGGATTGTCTGGGCTTAAGCAATCGTGATGTCTTGTGCCCGATCGTGCCGATGTTTCATGTGAATGCGTGGGGCACGCCGTTCACGGCGGCGATGGTCGGGGCGACCCTCGCGTTTCCGGGGCCGCATCTGGATGCGATGAGCCTGCTGAATTTATACGAGTCGGAGAAAGTCACGCTGTCGGCAGGCGTGCCGACGATCTGGATGGGCATGTTGCAGGCGTTGCAGAAAGAACCGAAACGCTGGGCGCTGCAAAAAAACCTGCGCATGGTGTGCGGAGGCGCGGCAGCGCCGGAATCGATGATCCGCGCGTTCGATCAATTTGGTCTGCGCGTGATTCACGGCTGGGGCATGACGGAAACATCGCCGCTGGGGGCGGTGAATTTCATCAAGCGTGAGCTGGATGATCTGAGTGCCGACGAACAATATGCGGTGCGCGCGAAGCAGGGCGTGCCGCCGCCGTTTGTCGAAGTGCGCACCATGAGCGAAAACGGCGAAGCGCCGTGGGATGGCACATCGATGGGTGAATTGCAGATTCGCGGGCCGTGGGTGGCTTCGGGTTATCACGAACTGCCTGCCGAGCAGGACAAGTGGACTAACGACGGCTGGTTTCGCACCGGCGACATTGCCATCATGGATGCGCATGGCTACATCAAGATCGTGGATCGCATCAAGGATTTGGTGAAATCCGGCGGTGAATGGATTAGTTCCGTTGATCTGGAAAATGCGCTGGTGTCGCACCCTGCGGTGCAGGAGGCGGCTGTCATCGGCGTGCCGCATCCGAAATGGGATGAGCGTCCGCTGGCGGTGGTAGTGCTAAAGCCGGGGCAAACGGCGACTGCGGAAGATTTGCGCGCACATCTCGCCCCGCGGTTCGCGAAATTCTGGCTGCCGGACGCCGTGCTGTTTGTCGATGCGATTGCGAAAACCTCGACGGGCAAGATGTTGAAGGCTACACTGCGCGAGCAGTTTCACAATCACTTTACCCAATGAAAGGGGCCGCCATGAACGCACCCGCCGGGCAGCAAACAGAACTCAGGATCGACGTCGTATCCGACGTGGTTTGACCGTGGTGTTTCATCGGCAAGCGCAGGCTCGAAACCGCGCTGAAGTTGCTTAACCAGCAGCTTCCCGATGTCAAGCTGGCCGTGCGCTGGCTACCGTTTCAGTTGAACCCCGATCTGCCGCCCGAAGGCATTCCGCGCGCGGACTACATAGCGCGCAAATTCGGCGCGCGCGGCAAGGGCAATTACGAGCGCGTCACCAAGGTGGGCGAAACCGTCGGCATCCCGTTTGCTTTCGACAAGATCGAAGTGCAGCCCAACACCGTCAACGCGCATCGCCTGCTGCACTACGCCGAGCAGCAAGGCGTGCAGGACGCCGTGGCGGAGGTGCTGTTCGAGGCGTATTTCATCAACGGCGCCAATCTCACCGACATCGATACGCTGGCCGCGGTGGGCGCGAAGGGCGGGCTTGATCTCGCGCAGACCAAGGCATGGCTCGCGAGCGATGCCGAGCGCGATGTGGTGGTGGGTGCGGATGTCGAAGCGCGTAACGCGGGCATTGGCGGCGTGCCGTTTTTTATTTTTAATCGCGCGGTGGGTGTTTCAGGCGCACAGGAGCCGGATACCTTGTTGAACGCCATGTTGCAGGCGATGCGACCGGACGCGGGGAAAAACTAACCCATCCTGCGGACGGCGTCTCGCGGCCAGTTTCTCCGCCACTTTCTGAAAATAGTCACCATCGACCGCGAAGTTTCGCCTGCGCATCGCGCACGTGCTTTTCAACGAGCGCGTCGAATCCGGAAATGGGCGGCGGCGGGCGTTTACGCCACAGGATCGCCATGGGGAAATTGTATTATAAGTATTTGTTTTTAAACAATATTTTATGATAGCATTTTAAACACATCTTTAATCAGCGTTACCCGCGCCGCCACACCATCGGTGTTGACCTCGATACGCAGCCGATCCGGTCCGGCGAGTTTGTAGTTGCGTTTGGTCTGGATGAGTTTAATGATTTTCATCGGATCAAGCGGCGGCTTGGGGATGAACTGCAACTGAATCGCGGTCTCGCTCGCGTCGATGCGTGCGATGCCGAGCGGCTTGCCGGCCAGACGCAGGCGATGGCTGTCGATCAGCGCGCGGGTTGCATCGGGCAATTCGCCGAAGCGATCGATCAGCTCTTCGCGCAGGCGTTCGAGTTCCTCGTCGTTGTCGCAATTGGCCAGCCGCTTGTAAAGCACGAGGCGTTCATGCACATCGCTGCAATAATCCGACGGCAGCAGCGCGGGCACGTGCAGATTGATTTCGGTGGTGACGCCCAGGGGCGCCGCGAGATCGGGTTCCTTGCCTTGCTTTAGCGCGCGCACGGCGGTGTCGAGCATGGCGGCGTACATATTGAAGCCGACTTCCTGCATCTCGCCGCTTTGTGATTCGCCCAGCACTTCGCCCGCGCCGCGTATTTCGAGATCGTGCATGGCAAGGAAAAACCCCGAGCCGAGTTCTTCCATCAGCTGTATCGCTTCGAGGCGCTTTTTCGCCTGCGGGGTAATATTGCCTTCGTCGGGCAGCAGCAGATACGCGTATGCCTGATGGTGCGAGCGCCCTACACGCCCGCGCAACTGATGCAGTTGCGCCAGTCCGAAACGATCCGCGCGATTGATGATGATGGTGTTGGCGCTGGGCACGTCGATGCCGGTTTCAATGATGGTGGTGCATAGCAGGATATTAAAACGCTGCTGGTAAAAATCGCGCATCGCGAGTTCAAGTTCGCGTTCGCGCATCTGCCCGTGCGCCACGCGGATGCGCGCTTCCGGCAACAGCTCGGTGAGCATTTCCTCGATGTGGCGGATGGTATCGATTTCGTTATGCAGAAAATAAATCTGCCCGCCGCGATGCAACTCGCGTAAGGCGGCCTCGCGGATCTGCGCCTTGGAAAAGCGCGAGACAAAGGTTTTGATCGCCAGCCGCCGTTGCGGCGCGGTGGCGATCACGGAAAAATCGCGCAGGCCTTCCATCGACAACGCCAGCGTGCGCGGAATCGGCGTGGCGGTGAGCGTCAACACATCGACTTCGGCGCGCAGGGCTTTGAGTTGCTCTTTGTGCCGCACGCCGAAGCGGTGTTCTTCGTCGATGATAACGAGGCCCAAATTTTTGAACTTGATGCCGCGCTGCACCAGCTTGTGGGTGCCGATGGCGATATCGACGCTGCCCGCCGCCAGCCCCGCCAGCGCTTCGGTTTGCTCCTTCGCCGAGCGAAAGCGCGACAGCTCGGCGATTTTCACCGGCCACTCCGCGAAGCGGTCGGTGAAGGTGTTGAAATGCTGCTCGGCCAGCAGCGTGGTCGGCACCAGCACGGCCACCTGCTTGCCGTCCGCCACCGCGACATAAGCGGCGCGCAGCGCGACTTCGGTTTTGCCGAAACCCACATCGCCGCATATCAGCCGATCCATCGGTTTGCCGCTGGTGAGATCGTCGAGTGTCGCCTTGATCGCGGCGGCCTGATCGGGCGTTTCCTCAAAGGGGAATCCTTCGGCAAACGCTTCGTAGTCGTGGTGCTTCAGGCCGAAGGCGTGGCCCTGGCGCAGCGCGCGTTGCGCGTAAAGGTTGAGCAGTTCGGCGGCGGTGTCGTGCGCTTGTTGGGCGGCTTTCTTTTTGGCTTTTTCCCATTGCTCGCCGCCGAGGAAATGCAGCGGTGCGTTTTCAGGCGATGCGCCACTGTAGCGGCTGATCAGATGCAGGCTCGACACCGGCACATAGAGCTTGTCGCCCTTGGCGTATTCGAGCGTGAGGAACTCCGTTTCCCCTTCGCCCAGATCCATATTCTGCAAGCCGAGGTAGCGGCCGATGCCGTGTTGCTCGTGTACCACCGGGTCGCCGGTCTTGACCTCGGACAGATCGCGCAGTATGCCTTCGGCGGTGGTCTTGCGCGTCTCACGCACGCCGCGGTTACGCGCCTGCGTGGCGTAAAGCTCGTTCTCGGTGATGATGGCGAGGCGCCCATCGGCCATCGCAAAGCCGGTGTGCAGCGAGCCGACACCGAGCATGAACGGTGCGGCTGCGGTACGAAAGTCTTCGTAGCCGGTCGCGGGCGCGGGGCGCAAATCGTATTCGGCAAGAAAGTCCTGCATGGTCTCGCGCCGGCCGGGGCTATCGGCCAGCAGCAGCACGCGACCGTCGTAACCCTCCAGAAACTGCTTGAGCCGGTGCAGCGGATTGTCGGCGCGGCGTTCGACGCCCAGGGGCGGAAGCGGCTGTGTCAAGTGATCGAGGGCGGGCGGGATGGCGGAAGCTTGTGTGCCGGCAATTTCCACCCGCGCAAACGGTTTGATCGAGCCAAAGAACTCATCCGGGGCCAAAAATAGATCGTGCGGCGGCATCACGGGATTGGCGCGGTCGCCCCGCAATGTGGCATAGCGGCTGTGCGTGTCCTGCCAGAAAGCGTCCACGGCTTGCTGTAGCCCATGGGCGGCGCAGATCACCGTGCCGTCGGGCAGATAGTCAGTGAAGCGCGCGGTGGTTTCAAAAAACAGCGGCAGGTAATACTCAATGCCCGCGCTGGGCACGCCTTTGGAAATATCTTTGTAGACGCGGCTTTTCGACGGATCACCCTCGAACTTGATGCGAAAGTTCTGCCGAAACAGTGTTTGCGCCTTCTCGTTCATGGGGAACTCGCGCGCGGGCAACAGGCGCACTTCGTTCACTTTGTAAATCGAACGCTGCGAATCCACATCAAAGCTGCGTATCGAATCAATATCTTCGTCAAACAAATCAATGCGATACGGCAGCGCGCTGCCCATCGGAAATATATCGATCAGCCCGCCGCGAAAACTGTATTCGCCGGGCGCCACCACCTGCGTCACGTGCGTATAGCCGGCGACCGTGCATTGGCGGCGCAGTTCGTCGGGCGAGAGCTTGCCGCCCTGCTTGAAGAAAAACGTGTTGGCGGCAAGGTACTCGACGGGCATCAGCCGCGTGAGCGCGGTGGTCACCGGCACGATGGCGACATCAAACGTGCCGCGCATCATTTCGTAAAGCGTGGCGAGCCGCTCCGACACCAGATCGGCGTGCGGCGAAAACGTATCGTAGGGCAGGGTTTCCCAGTCGGGGAAGACGCAGGTTTTAAGCTGGGGGGCGAAAAAAGCGATTTCGGCTTGCAGGCGCTGCGCCGACGAGGCGTCAGCCGTAATCACGAGCAGCGGACGTGCCTTTCCCGCCAGTTCTGCTATTGCAAGGGCATCGCTGGAGCCATGAAACGGGCCAGCCTGCGTACGCTCACCGAGCCGAGGCGCTGCTAACAACATACGTGTTGCATCAAAAAGGTTCTATTATACCGGCACCGTAACTATTCAGACCCCTTCGGTGATTGCAAAGTCTGCTCACATACCGGCGACAGGTTTTTAATCGCGGAACAAACGGAACACGCGGAAAAACCTGAAAATACCCCGCGCTTTTTTTTCTACCTTGTCCGCCGTGGTGAATGGTTTTCGTGGTCAGGCGCCCGGTCGGGGCGTTTTCCGCAGAACCTGAATCGTTACCTGATAGCTATTGCAGTTCGCGCTATTCCAGCTCGATAGAGGGTCTTTACATAACGAGCGTGGCGTGGGCACGTTGTTTGCGCCCGCGTCACGGTCAGCGAATGTATCGCGAGCGTCACGGATTGGCCGGCGGTTGTTTCGCCGGCAATCGCGGGGCGCTTGATTCGTGATCTATCACCCGGTATTCGCCGTCCACCACGTTTTCGTTTCCGGCGGGAGTGTCCATGAACGCCGTAGGCGCCGCGCGTTTCAGTTTTCGCAGCATCCACCACAAACGCACGCCGACGACCAGCGCGACGACCGCGCCTACCGCCAGCGCCACGGTGAGAAAGAAAAACCCGATGGCGATCAGCGCCAGCGTGGTGAGTGTCAGCAGGAGGCGCGCGATCCAGCCGGGTTTTTGTAGGGTGCTCATGCGTGGGGTCAGTAATCGGGATTGAAGCTCTTGATGATGACGCCGCCCGATTTCTCGTCGGGTTCCAGCGTTATCAGTTTGCATGATTCGGCTTCGTCAAGCAATTTGCCGAAGGAGCGAAAGCCGTAGAACGCCTCGTTGAAGCCGGGTTTGCGGCGTTTTAGCGCCTGCTTGACCATGGAGCCCCAGATTTTTTCTTCGGCGCTGCGTTCGGCGAACAAGGCTTCGATGGTCTCCATCACCACGTCCAGCGCCTCGGCGGTGCGGTCGGTTTCGGGGGCGGCCTTGCCCGCGGCGGGTTTTTTCTTGCGCGACTGCTTGCGCGATTTTTCGCGTACCAGATCGTCGTAAAAAATGAATTCATCGCAGTTGGCGATAAGCAGGTCGGAGGAGGATTTCTTGACGCCGACGCCGATCACCACTTTATTGTTTTCGCGCAGCTTCGATACCAGCGGCGAGAAATCGGAGTCGCCGCTGATAATCACGAAGGTATCGACATGCGATTTGGTGTAACACAAGTCGAGCGCATCGACCACCATGCGTATATCGGCGGAGTTCTTGCCGGACTGGCGCACATGCGGAATTTCGATCAACTCGAACGCGGCTTCATGCATGTCTTTTTTGAATTCACGATAGCGCTCCCAATCGCAGTAGGCTTTTTTGACCACGATATTGCCTTTGAGCAGCAGGCGTTCAAGCACCTTGGCGATGTCAAAGGCGTCGGCGTGCAGATCGCGCACGCCGAGCGCGACGTTTTCAAAGTCGCAGAATAGCGCCATGCTGCGCGTGTCCATGGTCATCGATGTGCTCCCGGTAAGATCGTGTCGCGATTGTGATGAAGCAGGCCGCAAAAGTCGATGAGTTTTATCAATCGATGGTTGCAAGCGGGCTGGTAATCCCGCTACGATGGCGGCCATGTCAAGGGAACCTCAATCACAAACCGTGTTGTTCGCGGATATCACCGAAAGCAGCCGCCTCTACCGGCAGTTGGGCGACAGCGTGGCGCGCGGCGCCATTCACGCCTGCCTTTCATCGCTGGAGTCACTGCTGCCGCGCTTCGGCGGACGGCGGGTGAAGACCGTCGGCGACGCCATCATGTGCGTGTTTCCGAACGCCGCCGCGGGGGTAAGCGCCGCGGCGGAGATGCAGACGCAGGTGCATCTGGAGCGTGCCAGCGGCCATCCGATGCGTATCCACATCGGTTTGCACGCGGGGCCGGTGCTAATCGAGGGCGAGGACGTATTCGGTGACACGGTGAACGCGGCGGCGTTTCTCACCAACGTGGCGATGGCGGACCAGATATTGATTTCCGATGTGACCGAGAAAGAATTGCCCGCCGATTTCAAGAACATGGTGCGGCCCTTGTTCAGCGCGGTATTAAAGGGCGGATCGGGCGAATCGACGATTTGCCAGGTGCTATGGCGCGTGGATAACCTGGAACTCACCTCGGTGAATTTGATGTCGCCGCGCGCGGTCGCCGCCGACACCGGCAGCTTGCTGATAAGCCTGAACGATGAGCGTGTTCGCGTGGATCGCTGGCATCCGCTGATCAGCATGGGCCGCGCCACGGAGTGCGATATCAAGGTGCGTGACACCTTCGCCTCGCGCAATCACTGTTCGGTGCGGTTTGTGCGTACCAGTTTTTACCTGGTTGATCACAGCGTCAACGGCACCTATATCACGCTACCCAGCGGCGACGAGATTCACCTGCTGCGCGGCGAAACGGTGATCGAAGGCGCGGGCGAAATCCGCTTGGGCCGCGGCCGCGCCGAGCGCGCCGACGATGTGCTTACCTATGAGCGCGACCGGCGCTCGCAGTATCGCGTTTAGGCGCGGCGTTTTATGTGAGCCGGGCCGGCCCTTGGATGGTGTCGGCCAATCCCTCGATCACTTCGACCCCGCTGCGTTTTTTGTCGCGCGCTTCTTCGGGCGATTCTTTGCCTTGCGGCGTGGCGGCGATTTGCGCGTAGAGGTCGGCGGCGCCTTGCAGGATGCGTGGCGTCAGGCCCACGCCCTCGAAGGTTTTGGCGATTTCGTGCATTTCGGGCACCCAGCGGTAAGCCTTGAACGGCATGCCCGCGCCGCGGCTTAAGACCGATTCATATAACTCGGCCTGACTGCCTTTGAGTTCGGCTTCCAGCGTTTTGTCGACGCCGAGCTTGCGCGCGGCGATGAGCAGTTCAGCGCCGAGCGCGACGCTGCCTTTGGTCAGCGCGGCGTAACACATCTTGACGGCGGAGGCGTCGCCGATTTTCTCGCCGGCCACGCGCACGCTGATTTGCGGGCAGTGGATGCGATTCATGATTTCAGCGTTCGGGCCGGATACGTAAAAGCGCTGCTTGGCCGTGCCGCGCGGCGGCGGGCCGATGATGCCTGCGTCAATGGTGGTGCAGCCGGCGGCGCTCATGATGGCGGTGATTTCGCTCATGGTTTGCGGCGCCACCGCGTTGCAATCGACAAACACGATTTTGCGGCCAGTGGCCAGGACGCGGCGGCGACCGCGCGCGCGTTGGTCACGGCCGCGCCGGGATCGAGGATCGACAGCACCATGTCGCAGGTCTGCACCAGTTTTTCGAGCGAGCCGCAGTCGGTGAGGCCGGCTTTTTCACCGAGTGCGCGGGTGCGCGCGCTGCGGCCGTCGGAGGCCATGCACACATTGAAGCCTGTCGTTTTAAGACACAGGGCGACGCCTTGTCCCATGTCGCCGGGGCTGGTGATGCCGATGCTGTTGTTCAGTTCCACGGGTGCTCTCCTTTGCGTCATTGGTTCGGCGGGAGTTTACGCTAAAACGGGCCGCTCCCGCGGGCGCCGGACAGTGTTCCGCGCTGCGCGGGCAAACGTTGCGATCGAGCCGTTCGCCGGCAAGGTAAAATGCAACGCGGTAGCGAAAACACAGGGAGCTCATCATGCAATCGACACCCGGGCGGCGATGGCAGTGGCGGCAATGTTGGCAAGGTGGGTTATGGGCGGTTTTGCTGCTGGGTGCAGCTGCCGCGGCGGCGCAGGGCGTGGAGCCTTTGCTGGACAAGGCGCTGGCGGGCGAACATCGCGCCGAGGCCAATCGCAAGCGCGACGTCTACCGGCACCCGCGCGAGACGCTGTTTTTTTTCGGCCTCAAGCCCGACATGTCGGTGCTCGAAATATGGCCTGGCAGCGGCTGGTATTCCGAGATACTCGCGCCGGTATTGCGCGACAAGGGCAAGCTGTATCTCGCGCACAACGCCATCGAGAACCCCAGGCTCCCCGGTTGGCAGCGCGAGGTGCGTGAAAAACAAGAGGCGGCTTACGCCAAGCGTCCCGAGCTCTACGGCAAGCCGGTGTTTACCTCGCTGGGGCCGCCCGACTATATGGCGATAGCGCCGGCGGGCAGCATGGACATGGTGCTCACCTTTCGCAACGTGCATAACTGGAGCGCGCAGAATGTGAGCGCGCAGGGTACGAGCGCGCAGCGAGCCGACGCGCTGGTGTTCAAGGCGTTTTTCGATGCGCTTAAACCGGGCGGGATTCTTGGCGTGGTGGAGCATCGCGCGCATCCCGGCACGTCGTTTGAGCAGCAGATTAAATCCGGCTACATGACTGAAGCCTATGTGATTGAGCTGGCGGAAAAAGCCGGCTTCAAACTGGCGGCGAAATCCGAAGTGAACGCGAATCCGAAAGACACCAAGGATCATCCGAATGGCGTGTGGACGCTGCCGCCGATGAGCCGCGGGCGGCTGGATCCGGAAAAGTATTTAGCGATTGGCGAAAGCGACCGCATGACACTCAAGTTCGAGAAGCCAGTAAAATAGTGTTTAAAAACAAATACCTACATAAACTACTCACGCTATTCGCACTGGGCGTGCTGGCGGGCATGGCGGCCTGCGGCGAAAAAGCGACTGCGCCGGTCATCGCGCCGCTGGTGGTGACGCAGAAAGTGGCGATGGGCGACGCCAAGGCGCACGCGAGCTTTGCCGGGGAGGTGCGCGCACGCGCGGAATCCGCACTGGGGTTTCGCGTCGGCGGAAAAATCACCGAGCGCCTGGTGGATGTGGGCGCGGTGGTGAAGGCGGGCACGCCGCTGGCGCGGCTGGATGCGCGTGATCTGCAACTGAACGCCGCCAGCGCGCGCAGTCAGTTGGCGGCGGCGCAGGCGGACGTGGTGCAAGCGCAGGCGGAGCACACCCGCTACAGCGATTTATTTCAGAAAAAATTCGTCAGTGCCGCCGAGATCGATAAACGCAAGGCCGCGCTCGATGTCGCGCAGGCGCGTCTCGATCAGGCCCGCGCGCAATTGAGCGTGGCCGACAATCAAGGCGCCTATGCCGTGCTCACCGCCGACCGCGCGGGAGTGATTACCGCCGTGGAAGCCGAAGCCGGCCAGGTGGTGGCCGCCGGACAAACCGTGGTGCGCCTCGCGCGCGATGCGGAAAAAGAAATCCAGATCGCGGTGCCGGAAAACCGCCTGCCCGAATTGCAGGCCGCGCAAAAAATCGAGGTCATTCTGTGGGCGGCGCCCGATAAGCGTTATGTCGGCAAAGTGCGCGAAATCTCGCCCGGCGCCGACGCGGTCACGCGCACGTACGCGGTGCGTATCGCGGTGGCGGATGCGGATGCCGCCATGCGTCTGGGCATGACCGCGAATGTGCTGGTGCTGCGCGCGGGCGACGGCAATGTGGCGGTGCTGCCGCTGACCGCGCTGTATCAGCAGGGCGCCGGCACGGCGGTGTGGGTGGTGGACCCGGCTACGCAGACGATTCGGCTGGCGCCGGTCAAGGTGGGCGGCTTTCGCGAAGACGCCATGACCATTCTGTCCGGGCTCGCTCGGGATGAGGTGGTGGTGACGGCTGGCGTGCATAAGCTCACGCAGGGGCAGAAGGTGCGCGTGGCGACGGAAGCGCCGGCGCGCAAATAACGGACGCCACGCTTTTCGCCACGATGAAATCGTTCAACCTGTCCGAGTGGGCGCTGGCGCATCAGCAACTGGTGCTGTATTTCATCGTCGCGCTGCTGGTGTCGGGCGTGATCGCGTACGGCACGCTGGGTCAGGCGGAAGACCCTGAATTCACCATCAAGGTGATCGTCATCAACACGCAGTGGCCGGGCGCGTCCGCCGAAGAAGTCGAGCTGCAAATCACCGAGAAGCTGGAAAAGAAATTACAGGAAACGCCATGGCTGGATCATGTGCGGAGTTTCTCGCGGCCGGGGCAATCGATGATATTCGTGCTGCTCAAGGATTACGCGCCGCCGAAAGACGTGCCGGAAATCTGGTATCAGGTTCGCAAAAAAATCGCCGATATCCGCCACACGCTGCCGCGCGGCGCGCAGGGGCCGTTCGTCAACGACGAATTCGGCGACACCTTCGGCACCATTTTTGCGTTTACCGCGGATGGGTTTTCGTACGCGCAGATGAAGGATTATGCCGAGCGCGCGCGGCAGGAGCTGCTGCGGATCCCGAATGTCGCCAAGGTGGAGCTGCTGGGCGAGCAGGCGGAAAAAATCTATATCGAAATTTCGCACAAGAAACTGGCGACGCTGGGCATTGATCCGCTGGTGATCTTTAATCTGCTCGATTCGCAGAACGCGATGACGCCCGCGGGCAGCGTGGACACCGCCAGCGACCGCATCCATCTGCGCGTATCCGGCGATTTTCAGTCGGTGGACAGCATTCGCGAAATCGGCATTCGCGCCAACAACCGGCAGTTTCGCCTGGGGGACATCGCGCGCGTGTATCGTGGCTATGTTGACCCGCCGGCGCTGAAAATGCGCTTTAACGGGCAGGACGCGATCGGGCTGGCGGTGTCGATGGGCAAGGGCGGCGACATCATCGAGCTCGGCAAGCAACTCGCGCCGGCGATTGAACGGGTGCGCGCGAATCTGCCCGTCGGCCTGACGCTGCATTCGGTGGCGGATCAACCCACGGTGGTCAAACGTGCGGTGCGTGAATTCATGAGCACGCTGCTGGAGGCGGTGGGCATCGTGCTGCTGGTGAGTTTTATTTCACTTGGCTTTCGCACCGGGGTGGTGGTGGCGCTGTGTATTCCGCTCACGCTGGCGGTGACGTTGTTGCTGATGAATATTTTCGCCATCGATTTGCAGCGCATTTCGCTGGGTGCGCTGATTATCGCGTTGGGGTTGCTGGTGGACGATGCCATCATCGCGGTTGAAATGATGGTGAACAAGATGGAGCAGGGCTGGGATCGGGTGCGCGCGGCGAGTTTCGCCTACACCAGCACGGCGTTTCCGATGCTGACCGGCACGCTGGTGACAGCGGCGGGTTTCCTGCCGGTGGGGTTCGCCAAGTCGTCGGCGGGCGAATACACGTTTTCGATTTTCGCGGTGGTGACGATCGCGCTGCTGGTGTCGTGGGTGGTGGCGGTGATTTTTACGCCGTATATCGGCTACAAAATATTGCCGGCGTTTCAGGTGCATCCCGATACGCATGAGGACGCGGTGTACCAGAAAAAGTTTTATCGGCTGTTCCGCCGGCTGGTGACATGGTGCGTGCGTTTTCGCAAAACGGTGTTGCTGGCGACAGGCCTGCTGTTCGTGCTGGCGCTGGCGGGGTTCGCCCTGGTGGAGCAGCAGTTTTTCCCTTCGTCGAACCGTCCCGAGTTGCTGATTGATCTGCAACTGCCGGAAGGCGCGTCGATACGCGCCACGCAGGCCGAAGTACTGAAAATGGAAAAAGCGCTGGCGAATGACGCCGATATCGAGCAGCACTCGGTTTACGTCGGTGGCGGCGCGCCGCGTTTTTATCTGCCGCTGGATATCCAGTTGCCGAACCCGTCGTTCGCGCAGTTCGTGGTGCTTACCCGGAGTAACGACGCGCGCGAGCGCGTGTTCGCGCGCGTGCAGGGCTTGCTGGAAAGAGATTTTCCGATGGTGCGCGGGCGCGTGAACCGGCTGGAGAACGGCCCGCCGGTGGGTTATCCGGTGCAGTTTCGCGTGTCGGGCGCGAATCCGGAAATGGTCAAGTCACTGGCGGCGGAAGCCGCCGCCGTGGTGCGCGGCAATCGCCATGTGTCCAATGTGCATCTGGACTGGAATGAGCGCGCCAAGGTCATCAAGCTCAATGTCGATCAGGACAAGGCGCGCGCGTTGAATATCAGTTCGGCGCAATTGTCGGCGATCCTGAATTCGATCCTCACCGGCTACAGCGTGACCTTTTTTCGCGAGGGCGACAAGCTGATCGAGGTGCTGGCCAGAGCAGAAGCCGCGGAACGGATCGATCTGGCCGCCATCGGCGACTACAACATTCCGTTGACCGGCGGGCGCACCGTGCCGTTGTCGCAGTTAGTGACGTTTTCATACGAGCTGGAAGACGGCGTGGTGTGGCGGCGTAACCGGCTGCCGACGGTCTCGGTGCGCGCGGATATTCAAGGCAGCATTCAAGCGCCGATGGTGACGGCGCAAATTGATCCCTTGCTCAACCCGCTGCGCGCCAAATTGCCGGCGGGGTATTACATCGAGGTCGGCGGCGCGGTGGAAGAAAGTGCGAAGGGTCAAGCGTCGGTGGCGGCGGTGATGCCGTTGATGATTTTTGTGACGATTACGCTGCTGATGATTCAGTTGCAGAGCATCAGCCGCACGTTTCTGGTGTTGCTGACCGCGCCGCTGGGCCTGATAGGCGCGACCTTTTTTCTGTTGCTGTTCAATATTCCGTTCGGCTTTGTGGCGATGCTGGGCGTGATCGCGCTGTCGGGCATGATTATGAGAAATTCCGTGATTCTGGTTGACCAGATCGAGCAGGATATCGCCGCCGGCAAAGCGCCGTGGGAGGCGATCATCGGTTCGACCGTGCGCCGCTTTCGCCCCATTATGCTGACGGCGGCGGCGGCGATACTGGCGATGATTCCGCTCACGCGCAGTGATTTCTGGGGGCCGATGGCGGTGGCGATCATGGGCGGCTTGTTATTCGCCACCCTGCTGACGCTGACGTTTTTGCCCGCGTTGTATGCGGCGTGGTTTCGGGTGCAAGAACAAGAGGCATGAATAAAATTATCAATAAAATTAAATACTTAGTTGTTTTTGCGGTATGCCTGCCGTGGGCGCCGTTGACGCTTGCACAGGCGCGGCAGACTGCGGCGATTGCGTCCGCGCATCCGCTGGCGACCGCGGCGGGGCACGACATACTCATGCGCGGCGGCAATGCGTTTGACGCAGCCGTGGCGGTGGCGGCGGCGCTGGCGGTGGTGGAGCCGTATTCATCGGGCTTGGGCGGCGGCGGTTTCTTTTTGCTGCATCGCGTGGCGGACGGCAAGCAAGTGATGATCGACGCACGCGAGACCGCGCCCGCGGGCGTCAAGCGCGAGCACTATCTCGACGCCGGCGGCAAACCGGTGCCGGGCGCGACGATGCAGGGCGGCACTGCGTCGGGCATCCCCGGCGCCCCGGCGGGCCTCGTGCATCTGGCCGGCGTGTACGGCACGCTGCCGCTGGCGGACACGCTGGCGCCCGCCATTCAACTCGCGCGCGAGGGTTTCGCGGTGGATGGCCGCTATGCGCGCATCGCGAAAATTCGTGAAGCGTACTTACGCAAGCTACCGGAAGCCTCGCGCATTTTTCTCGCCGACGGGCAGGCGTTGACGCAAGGTTATGTGTTGAAGCAGCCCGAACTGGCGCAAACGTTGTCGGGATTGGCGGCGCAGGGCGCGCGCGGTTTTTACGCCGGGCCGGTGGCGCGCGCGATGGTGGATAGCGTGAATGCGGCGGGCGGCGCATGGCAGTTGTCGGACCTGGAACGTTATCGCGTGATCGAGCGCGAGCCGATGCGCGTGACTTATCGCGGCGCGACCATCACCACGGCGGCGTTGCCCTCCGCCGGCGGCATTGCGCTGACGCAGGCGTTCGGCATGCTGGAGCATCTGCCGCTGGCGGGCGTGTCCGACGTTGAATCCGCGCACACCATTGCCGAAGTGCTGCGGCGCGTGTTTCGTGATCGCATGCAGTTGGGCGATCCCGATCAGGTTAAAGTGCCTGTGGCGCGCCTTGTTGATAAAAAGTATTTAAAACAGATAGTTACATCAATATCGCCGACCTCGGCCACCGCCAGTGACAGCCTCGGTGCGGCAGCGCCGGAAAAAGCCGAGAGCTATAACACCACGCATTTTTCGGTGATCGACAGCGCCGGCAATCGCGTCGGCGCGACGCTCACGGTGAACTGGATTTTCGGTTCGGGCCTGGTGGCCCAAGGCACGGGGGTGCTGCTGAATAACGAGATGGATGACTTCACGCTGCGCGCCGATCTGCCGAACAGCTACCGTCTGCGCGGCAGCGAGGCCAATGCGATTGCGCCGGGCAAGCGTCCGCTGTCGAGCATGACGCCCACGTTCGTCGAGGATGAGCGCGGCGTGCTGATCCTCGGTGCGCCGGGCGGCTCGCGCATTATCAGCATGGTGTTGCTGGGCGTGCTCGAACATTTGCGCGTGCCGCGGGTGGATTTACAGCGCCTGGTGGCTATGCCGCGCTACCACCTTCAGTTCTGGCCCGACCGTGTTGAAGTCGAACCGGAGGGCTTCAGCGCCGAGTGGCGCGCGGCGCTGCAAGGCAAAGGGCACGTGATTCAGCCAGG
>JANPOH010000213.1:0-16307 GCA_031427895.1 Betaproteobacteria bacterium | reverse complement strand
ACGATAAAAATCACCACGCAAATCCAGGTGATGATGGTGTGCAAATCATAAATGTTACGGCCCAGTGCGGAATTCGGCTCCTGGAGGTTGAGTTTGTATTCGGCAAACACCACCGCCGGTATCAGCAACATCGACAGTGCCGTAAAAATTTTAGCCAGCTTGTTACGCATTCTTCCCCCGGATAGTTACAACCACACTGTTACAACCACACTGACCACACTACTTAAACTTTTCAACGGCATCTCAACGACGCGGCGCGGTTCGGTGCGATTAGCCGATCCGTCAACTCCCGCGCCAACATCCGCCTGCCGTCCCCATCGAGATAACGACCTGCTTCCACTTCCTTGCCGTGCGAACGCAGCACCAGCCGCACATTGCGTGGGCGCTGCTCCACCACCAGCCGCGCCCAACAGCGGTTAAATTCGTACTGCCGCGTTTGCGTTTCCTCCCGTACCGCCAGAGAACCAAAAACGATGCCGCAATTTTGTCTGCTCAACGAATTGCCGCGGCGCGTGAACAGCGCGAACTCCCCGGACTCCGCAGACGCCCGGCGTCCCCCGCGAAATAATAGTTATCGGACAACATGGGACGCAGGCACAAGACCCTCTGTTAGCAGGGGGAATTTAACACAGCGAGGGGTATCGAGGCAACCTTGTAAGCCCTTGAATCCGTGACAATACTCGCTACACGTTGCGACGCAAGGGCGCATTGACAGCGGGTGTTTTTCCCGCTACGGCAGGGCGTCGATGTCTATCACCCGTGCGTGCCGGCTCGCCGCGGGCGGCGCGTCGAAGGCGATGCACGCCAGCATCGGCGCGTCGAGTCTGGCTTGCAGCGCGCTCACGTTGGCGTCCGCCTGCGCCATGGCCGGATCAATATGATTGGCCACCCAGCCCGCCAGCGTGAGGCCGCGCGCGCGGATCGCCTCGGCGGTAAGCAGCGCGTGATTCAGACAACCCAGCCGCATGCCCACCACCAGCACCACCGGCAGCGCGAGCTGCCGCGCCAGATCGGCGCTGGTGGCGTGATCGTTCAACGGGATGCAAAAGCCGCCCGCGCCTTCGACAACCACCTTGTCAGCAAGCACTGACAAGCGTTGAAAGCATTCGGCCAGGTATTTGTTTTCAATGACTTTATTTTCCAGCGCGGCGGCAAGGTGCGGCGCTATCGGCGGCGCAAAGCAATACGGGTTGATGAGCTCGCGCGGAGCGCTCACGTTGCTTGCGGCGAGCAGTTGTTCCACGTCCTCATTGACCCAGACACCGTCAACACGCTGCGCGCCCGCCGCCACCGGCTTCATGCCGATCACGCGCAAACCGCGCGCCGCGAAGGCGTGCAACAGCGCGCACGCCACCCGCGTTTTACCGACGCCGGTGTCGGTGCCGGTGATAAAAAACCCGCGGGGCGTAGTCATTCAGACGGCTTGATGTCGATCACGCGCTTGCCGCTGGCGGTCACTCGCGACATGGGTTTCCATGCGTGGCCGTAGACCACTTCAAAGGTGGCGGGCAATTTGCCGTCGCGGCGCAGTGGTTCGTACGCCCGCTCGACCGCCGCGAATCGAGATTTCCCGGTCAGCCCCGGCGGGCGCTGGTGCGTAACGTTGTGCGCGCCGATGGCTTTCAAGTCATGCATCAGCGCGCGCGCATCGCCGTAGGTCAGCGTGAACAGCTCCATGTCCATCACCGGGTCGGCAAAGCCGCGCTTGACCAGGATATCGCCGATGTCGTGCAAATCGATAAAGCGGCTCACATGCGTGTGCCGGTCCACGCTGGCAAAGGCCGTGCGTAATTCTTTCAGCGTGTCCGGGCCGAAGGTGCTGAACATCAGCAGCCCGCCCGGCGCGAGCACGCGGTAGAACTCGGTGAATGCTTTGTCGGGATCATTCATCCATTGCAACGCGAGATTCGACCACGCCAAGTCAACGCTGCCGGCGGCAAACGGCAATTGTTCGATGTCACCGCACACCGCGCTTGCCGGTTGCTTGAGTATCGATTTCCACCACGGCGTATCGTTGCGCGCGCGCCCGTGTTGCAGCATGGTCAGCGCCAGATCAAACGCCATCACGCGCGCCTTCGGGTAGCGCGCGCGCAGCGCGGGTAGCGCATTGCCGGTGCCGCTGCCCGCGTCGAGTATCACGGCGGGCTGGTGTTTGATGAGGTCCAGCCGCCCGTCCATGCGCTTGCACACCTCGTGCTGCAACACCGCGGCCGCATCATAGGTTTGCGCCGCGCGTTCAAACGAACGGCGCAGCAGTTTTTTATCAAATTGCGGCGGCGGATTCATGAAAAAATTCTTGCAACAGGTTTGCCACCGCATCGGAAGCGGTTAAAAACGGTGCATGCCCCGCGTCCGCGATGGATTCAAACCGCGCGCCGGGCAACGCCTGCGCCAATGCCGCGCCCGCCGCGCAGGGCGTCACCGCGTCGTGCTCGCCGTGGATCACCAGCGCGGGCTGATGGATCGCGGGCAACAGGGCGCGCAAATCAGCCGATTGCAAAATGGCCAGCCCGGCTTCGAGCACCGCTTGCGACGGCAGCGGATGGGTGAACAGCGCGCTGCGCAGCTTGTGCGCCACGCGCACCATCTGCTTGTCGCCAAGTGACTGCAAGCCGACAAAACGCCGCAGCACGCCGGGGCAATCGCGTTTGATGGCCGAGGTGAATTGGCGCATCACCATCGGCGTCACCGCGTGCGGCCAATCATTGCGTTGGGTAAAGCACGGCGTCGCGGCGATCAGTGCAAGACGCCGCACCTGTTTCGGCGCGCGTTGCGCCCAGGTCAGGGCCACTTGCGCGCCGAGCGACCAACCCACGACGCTGCATGACTTGGGCGCGGCGGCAGCGAGCGTATCGGCGATGCGCTCCAGCGTGTACGGCGTGCAGGCCGCCGTTTCATCGTAGCCCGGCAGCGCCATGACCTGCACGCGGCGCTGTTTTTCCAGCGCACGCGCCAGACCGCGAAAAACCTGCGGGTGGCTGGCCCAACCATGCAGCAACACCACCGGATGCGCGCCCGCGATTTTCAATGCAGCGCCTCGCAGAGGCGACGCACGTCGTCGGCGGTGTGCGCCGCCGACAGTGAAATGCGCAGCCGCGCGCTGCCCGGCGGCACCGTGGGCGGACGTATCGCCGGAACCAGTACGCCGCGCGCCGCGAGTTGCTCCGCCGCCGCCATGGCAGCGTTGTTATCGCCGATCACCAGCGGCTGAATCGCGGTGATCGACGGCAACAGCCGCCACCCCATGGGTAAATTGCTCGTAAGTATTTGTTTTAATTGAATAATGTTCTCAGCCAATTGTTGCCGTAAAGGAGTGCCGGCGGCGATAAGGTCTATGCTTTTTGACGCCGCACACGCCAGCAACGGCGGCATCGCGGTGGTGTAAATGTAGGTGCGCGCGCGCTGCATCAACGTTTCAATGACCGCAGGGTCAGCCGCCACAAACGCGCCGAACACGCCCGCCGCCTTGCCCAGCGTCGCCATGTAAATAATGCGCGGATGCCGGAGTTTGAAATGTTCCAGCACGCCACGCCCGCCCGCCCCCAGCACGCCAAAGCCATGCGCGTCGTCGAGCAGCAGCCACGCATCATGGCGCTCGGCCAGGGCGAGCAATTCCGGCACGGGCGCGATATCGCCGTCCATGCTGAACACCGCGTCGGCCACGATCAATTTGCGGCGCGCCTTGGTTGAGGCGAGCAATTGTTCCAGTTGCGCCACATCGTTGTGCGCATAGCGTTTGAATTGCGCGCGGGCGAGCAAGCACGCGTCGTTGAGCGACGCGTGATTCAGCCGGTCGGCGAACACCGCGTCTTCACGGCCCATGAGCGCGGTGACGATGCCGAGGTTCGCCATGTAGCCGGTCGAAAACAGCAACGCGCGTGGCAGTTGAACAAACGCGGCCAATTGTTGCTCCAACGCCTCGTGCGCGCGCGAGTGGCCAAGCACCAGGTGCGAGGCGCCCGCGCCCACGCCATACGTGTTCGCGCCTTCTTTCGCGGCGGCGATCAACGCCGGGTGATTGGCGAGGCCGAGGTAATCGTTGCTGCAAAAAGCGAGGTATTTTTTGCCATCAACAGTGACGTGCGCGCTTTGTGCCGCATCCAAAGTACGCCGCTGTCGGCGCAGGCCTTTTTCATCCAGCGCAGTCAGCGCATCGTGCAATGCGGAGAAAGGCATTTGCGTGCGCCTTTCATCGGCGATCACACTTTCGCTTCCATCGCATGCAAGCCGAGCTTCGCAAACAACGCCTGATCGCGCGCCACCTCGGGGTTGCCCGTCGTCAGCAGCTTGTCGCCGTAAAAAATGGAATTCGCCCCCGCGAGAAAACACAGCGCCTGGATGCCTTCGGGCATTTGCTGACGGCCTGCCGACAAACGAACCATCGCGCGCGGCATGGTGATGCGCGCGCACGCCACGGTACGCACGAACTCCAGCAGATCCAGCGCCTCCGTACCATGCAGCGGCGTGCCTTCCACCTGCACCAGGTTATTGATTGGCACCGATTCGGGATACGGATTCATATTCGCCAGTTGCACGATCAACGCGGCGCGCGCGCGGCGTGTCTCTCCCATGCCGACGATGCCGCCGCTGCACACATGCATGCCTGCGTCACGTACCCGCGACAACGTGTCCATGCGATCCTGCTGTGTGCGGGTGGTGACGATCTCGCCGTAGAATTCCGGCGCGGTGTCGATGTTGTGGTTGTAGTAATCGAGGCCCGCGGTTTTCAATTGCTCGGCCTGACCGTCTTTGAGCATGCCGAGCGTGGCGCAGGTTTCCATGCCCAGCCCGCGCACGGCGCGCACCATGGCAACGACTTTATCGAGATCGCGCTGCTTCGGCCCGCGCCACGCCGCGCCCATGCAAAAGCGCGTCGCACCGTTGTCCTTGGCGCACTGCGCCGCCGCCACCACCTGATCGACCGACAGCATCGCTTCGTTATCCACGCCAGTGTGATAACGCGCCGCTTGCGGGCAATAGCCGCAGTCTTCCGGGCAGCCGCCGGTTTTAATCGAAATCAGCGTCGAACGCTGCACCGCGTTAGCGTCGAAATGCTCGCGATGCACCGTCTGCGCGCGATAAATGAGATCATTAAACGGCAGATCGAACAGGGCGGCGACTTGATCGACCGTCCAGCGGGTTGCAGCGAGGGCGGCGGTTGGCGAGGAAGTTGACGGGGAGGCAGATGCGGTGTCCATGACGGAAACTCGGTGCGTTAGTGGTGCGTTAGCACTACGTTAGATTCGGGGCGGGAACCCGCGTATTGGCGAAAACTTCAATCTTTTGAATAACTTGCATCATCCGCAATGAGATCTTTGTTGTCAAATTTATCATCAGATTTTTTGGTTAATTGTACGAAATTCGTACAACGCCTGATCGCCCCTTCGTGCCTGCTGTGCGCCGGCGCCAGCGCGGGAGCATTGCTATGCGCGCCCTGCGATGCCGACCTGCCGCGTCTTGGCGGCAGCCTGTGCGATTGCTGTGCGCTGCCCATCACCTCGGGCGATCGCTGCGGCGCTTGCCTCACGCATCCGCCCGCGTATGACCACGTGTGCGCGCCCTACACCTACGCCTTTCCCGCCGATGCGCTGGTGCAGGCGCTCAAATACCGCGGCATGCTGGCGATTGCGCCGCTGTTCGGCGGCGCGCTTGCACGCTGCCTTGATGAGCGCCCGGATGTCATCGTGCCGATGCCGCTGGCCGATGCGCGGCTGCGCGAACGCGGCTTCAATCAGGCGCAGGAGATCGCGCGCCACGCCGCCAGGATTACCGGCATCACGCTGCTCGCGCGCGCTTGCCGCAAAGTGCGCGACACGCAGCCCCAGGCTGCGCTGCCGTGGAAAGAGCGCGCGAAAAACATGCGTCATGCGTTTGTCTGCGACGCCGATTTCAGCGGCAAGCACGTCGCCATCGTCGATGACGTCATGACCACCGGCGCCACGTTGAACGAACTCGCGCGCAACCTGAAAAAAGCCGGCGCCGCGCGCGTCACCGGCCTTGTGGTCGCGCGCACCCTTCCCGGCGCCTTCAAGCGCCAAGCGCCCGATGTTTGCGATGTTTGATCTTGTCCTCTACGAACCGGAAATCCCGCCCAACACCGGCAACGCCGTGCGTCTCGCGGTCAACACCGGCGCACGCCTGCATCTGGTCAAACCGATGGGATTTTCCATCAGCCACAAACAACTCGAACGCGCCGGCATGGATTACCGCGAATTCGCCGATGTCACCGTGCATGAAGATTGGAATGCTTGCCGGAACCACTTCGCCGGACGGCGGCTATTCGCCGTCACCACCCGCGCCACGCAACACCACGACCAAGCGGCATACCGCGAAAACGATGTATTTATTTTCGGCCCCGAAAGCCGCGGCTTGCCGCAAGCGTTGATCGATGCACTGCCGGCGGAACAACGCATCCGGCTGCCGATGCGAACGACCGCGCGCAGCCTTAATTTGTCGAACGCGGTGGCGGTGGTGGTTTACGAGGCTTGGCGGCAATTGGGGTTTGCCGGTGGTTCGTGAGTTATTCCATTTCTATTCAATAGTGAACTAATGTTGCGTTCTCACAAGGCTGATAGAACGACATAATTATTTATCCAAAGAAATGGAATTGGTATAACTCGCCCGTAAACCCGCACCCTGAAAAATGAACGCGACGAATCACACCCCCGTCGTCATCGTCGGCGCGGGGCCTACCGGCTTGATGCTGGCCAATCTGCTGGGCGTCTACGGCATTGCAACACTGCTGGTCGAGCGCCGCGCCGCCACGGTGGATGAGCCGCGCGCGGTATCGATCGACGATGAAAGCCTGCGCGTGGTGCAAAATGTAAACTTGCTGGATCGCGTGCTGCCTGACATCGTGCAGGGTTACGGCGTGCATTACCACGCTTTGGATGGGCAGGTGTTCGCACGAATATTGCCGGCCTCGCGGGAGTACGGGCACGCCAAGCGCAATGCGTTTCGCCAGCCGCTGTTTGAAGCGGCGCTGTTTGAAGCGCTCAAGCGCTTCCCGCACGTGCGCGTGCGGATGGGTCACGAGTTGATCGATTTTACCGAGGTCAACGATACCGTCGAACTCACGCTGAAAGCCGGCGACGGCGGCATGAGCAAGGTCGCGTGCGACTGGCTGGCGGCCTGCGACGGCGGGCGCAGCACGGCGCGCGAGGCGCTCGGCATTACGATGCGCGGCGCCACCTTTGCCGAGCGCTGGCTGATTGTCGATCTTCAAGATCGCGCAGACCCGTTTGTGCATACACGAACTTACTGCGATCCGTCGCGCGCCGCCATCCGGCTGCCCGGCCCGCACGGCACGCTGCGTTATGAATTCATGCTGCACCCGCACGAAGACGCGGACGACATGCTCGATGAAGCGCGCATCCGTGCCTGGATGCGCGAGCGCGTGGCGACTGATGCCGATCTGCCCATCATTCGCAAGGTGGTCTACACCTTCCATGCGCGCATGGCCGACACGTGGCGCAAAGGCCGCGTGTTTCTGGCCGGGGACGCCGCGCACCTGTCGCCGCCTTTCGCCGGGCAGGGCATGAACAGCGGCGTGCGCGATGCGTGCAATCTGGCGTGGAAACTCGCCGCCGTGGTGCGCGGAGAACTCGGCCCGCGTCTGCTCGACAGCTATGCCGTCGAGCGCGCGCCGCACGCCTGGGCCTTGATCCGCATGGCCCTGCGTATCGGCGCGTTCATGCAACCGAAATCACGCTGGTCGGCGCGATTGATGCAGGGCGCGCTGCGCGCCATCAGCCTTTACCCGCCCGCGCGCGATTACGTGCTGCAACTGAAATTCAAACCCAAGCCGCGTTTCAAGGCCGGCTTTTTCGTGCCGGATGCGGCCCCGCTTGACGCCATGCGCGCCGGCCAGCTTATGGTGCAACCGCGGGTGGAACTGCCCGGTGGCGGGTGCGTGTTGCTCGACGAGGCACTGGGTCATGGCTTTGCCTTTATCGGTCGCAGTGCGCCACCCGTTGCGCTGCGCGAGGCGCTGGCGGGCGTGCCCATGCGCTGGCTGTTGATCGTGCCCGGACAACAAGCCCGTCCAACAGACTTACCGGACGCGCCACGAGACTGCATCGTGGTGTGCGATCGCGACCGCGTGCTGGAAAACCTGCTCACCGGCATGTGCGCGCAGGCGCTGCTGTTGCGCCCGGATCGTTATGTACTGGCCTGCCTGCGCTCGCCGGGTTTTGTGGACGAGATCACGAAGTTGCGCGCGCTGCTGGCGCAAGCGCGCGCGGCCTGATTGCGCCCGCGGCCTACCTTTCGCCCGGAAACAGCGGCCCAGCGGTGCGACGATAAAGCGCCACCCGCCAGCCGAGTATCAGCGCCTCGGCCAGCAGGGCGCAGCCCACCGCGGCAACCCCGACCGCCGCGCCGTTAAGGTTCGGCGCGATCAGCGTAACGCTGCCGACAGCGACCACCACCAGCAGTCGTATCCCCGCGCTGACCGCGATGATCTGCGTTTTACGCATCGCCGCCAGCAGGCCGCGAAACAGCGATGAGTAACCCCACACCACCACCACCAGCAGCACCATCTGCACGCCCGGCGTGGCATAAATTTTGAGTTTCTCGGGCAGCCCCATGATGCCACCGAGGATCACATCCCGCAGCGGGGTGTAGAACAGGCCCGCGACCAGCAACGCATACACCAGCGTCAGCCGGTTTGCGAAGCGCAATATCACGCGCATGTCCGCGCGATCGCGTACCAGCGCTTGCGCGGTCTGCGCCAGATTTCGCAGCGGCGAGGCGACCAGTGATTTCAGCCCGTTGACCACGCCAAAGGCGGCCAGCGCCAGATCGGGATTGGCGAGGCGGCCCAGAAAAAAATTGATGACAAGGGTGACGCCGTTCTCGGCGATCTGGGTGACCATCAGCGGCCACGAAAACACCCACAACTGGCGATACGAGGCCTGCTCACCGCCGCCGGCGGGCAGCGCGTCGTAGAACGCCCGGCTCACGCAGTACATGTAGATCGCCTCCACCGTCATGCAGCCGACCAAGGACGCCGCGCCGGCCACGGCCCCCTCCATCCAGAACGGCAGCACCATCAGCATCAGCGCCTGCGCGACCAGCCGCACCATGGTCGAATGCGAAATCAGCAGCGTGCGCCGGTGCATCATGCACAAGGCGGTGGCCAGATTACGTACCTGATTCGGCACGATCCACAAGCCCATCACCGCCGAGGCCGCCTTGGCGAGCCGCGTCACCTCCGGGCTTGCCCCCATGAGCGTGCCGAACAGCCAGTCGCCAAGCGGCGTTAACGCAACCGCCTCGATCAACACAAACGGTGCCAGGGACAGCAGAAAGTAAAAACGTGCAATCCGCCAGAACGAACGTTTATCGGCAATGTACGCCATGCCCGCCTGCGTGCTGACGGCAATGATGCCGCTGAAGGTAGTGTTGAAAGCGAACGCGATGCTGAATGCGGCGATCGTGGTGGTGGGGTCGCCCAGCCGCGCAAGAAACGCATGCACCAGCGAGTGCGAAAGCTGGTGCAGCTCGGTCGTCAGGATCAACGGCACGAAGAACGCCAGTGCGGCGCGTGCCGTCAGCGGTACCGGTTTGAACATGGCGGTGCGGTATATTTCCATGCGCGGCGGCAGACGAAAAAAGCGCTACTGCGCCTTCAAGCCGATGTCTTTTGCGATCCGGCCGTAGCGGGCATGGTCGGCGCGGATGTCATTGGCGAAGTAATCCGGTGATTCGGTGATGACATCGAGCGTCCATGTGTTCATCTGTGCGTGCTGGATCCGCTCGCCCACCGTGCGCGCGGAAGAAGCATTGCCGACGGTCAGCCCCATGAAGTTGGTCGCCATCGGCGCGACGGGCGTGAAATCCTTCAGCGCGTCGTAAGGCGCTTTTTTGAACGCATGCGGCACGATCACCATCGCGCCGCCGTTGCCGCGGCCGAGGGTGTAGCTGTCGGGCGCCGCAAGCCGCATGGTGCGGTAAAAATATCGCATCGGATCACCTCCTGAGTCGCGGGTTGTAGTGCATCACGCGAGTTTTTCCTTTTGGCGCGGCAACGCAAGCGCCAGCGGCAATCCGATGCATCCGATCAGCAGCGATGCCAGCAACGACCAGGTGTAGTCGCCGGAGATATCGAATAGCCCGCCGCCGAGCCAGCCGCCCAGCGACATGCAGGTGCTGGCCCCCACCATCTCGAAGGAATAAATCGAACCCAGCGGCGCTTTCGCGCCGAACAACTGGCGGTTAATAATCGGAAAACCCACCATCTCGCCGCCGTAGCACAGGCCGAAAATCACGGCGAACAGATAGAAGGCCCAGGCTTCGGTGGCAAAAAATAAAATAATCACCGGCAAGGCTTGGCCGAGCAGCGATACCGTCAGCACGATGCGCCCGCCGAGCCGCTCCGCCAGCACGGAGAAGGCGAAGCGGCTGATGACCGAGGCGCCCGCTATGGTGGCCAGCACCCCGGCGGCCTCCACGCCCGGTATGCCTTTGAAAGTCGCCATCGACACCACATGAGCAAGGATCACCGCGTGCGCCACGCAACCAATGTGGTGGATGCTCATCAACTGCCAGACGGTGCGCAGCCGCAGAATATCGCGCAGCCGCACCGGCGCGGGCGCGACCGCGCCGGGCGCGAGCGGCTTTTCGGGGGCGTCTTCCGAGCCATACGCCGTCAAGCCCTTGTCGGACGGGCTGTTGTGTATGAACAGCGAAAACACCGCCAGAATAAGCCCCACCACGATGCCGATGACCGTAAAGGTGTTCGCCCAGCCGCGTGTTTCCAGCAACCAGCGAAACAGCGGTGCAAAAATCACCGGGCCCAGCCCCTGCGCCGCCCAATAAACCCCCAGCGCGATGCCCATGTGCCGATAGAACCACCGCGTCACGATGACCGGCAGCAGTACGCTGAACGCCGCGTGGCCCAGCGAGCCGACGAAGATGCCGTAGAACACGTAAAAGTGCCAAAGCTCCGTGATGGTTCCGAGGAGCACCGTGCCGGCGCCGATCAACACCGACGCGCCGAGCATGAGTATGCGCGCGCCGTAGCGATCGCCCAGCCAACCCATGATGACCACGGCGGGCAGTCCCACGATGAAGGCGAGCGAGTAGGCAAACGAGATGTCGCCGCGCTTCCAGCCGAATTGTTCAACCAACGGATCAATGAACACGCCGAACGAAGCCGAATCCGCGCGGCTGACGATATTCAGGATGCACGCGGCGCCCAAAATAACCCATGCGTAGTGCAGGCGGTGTTTATTCAGATGTGCCAAGAATAAGGTCGCTTTCGGAAATATCGCGGCGCGTTGCGCGCAGCGGAGCATGTGCGGTGCCAGCGCGCTATAGTAGCATTCGGCTATTGCTCCAGCGCTTGCAATTGCAGGCGCGGCCAGGTGCGTTTCCAATAGGTGGATTGGAAAATGATGCGATATTTGTTGTATCTGTTGTTGGCATGCCTCGCCGGGCTGGAATATTTTCACCACCTGTCGAACGGTGACGCGCGCCACGAGGTCCCCCGCGCCACGCCGCGACCGCACCTGCACGGCCATTGAACGTTAGGGCCTGCTCCGCCGTAGCGTACAATGCCGCCATGAAACCACCCAAACGCCTGCAATCCCTGATCGAAGAAGGTCTGATCGACACGGTGGTGCTGCAACTGATGAGCGGCAAGGAAGCCGAGGTCTACGTGGTGCGCCGCGACGACGATGTCTTTTGCGCCAAGGTCTATAAGGAAGCCACCCACCGCAGCTTTCGCCAGGCCGTCGATTACACCGAGAATCGCAAAACCAAAAACAGCCGCCAGGCGCGCGCCAGGGCCAAGGGCACCACGTACGGGCGCGAGGCGCAGGAGGCCGCATGGCAAAGCGCCGAGGTCGATGCGCTATATCGCCTTGCCGCCGCCGGCGTGCGCGTGCCCGCGCCGCATAACTTTCTCGACGGCGTGCTGCTGATGGAGTTGGTTACCGACGCGACCGGCGAAGCCGCGCCGCGCCTGAACGATGTGCTGTTCACCCCCGAACAGGCGCGCGCGCATCACGCGATGTTGCTGTTGCAGGTGGTGCGCATGCTGTGCGCGGGCGTGGTGCATGGCGACTTGTCGGAATTCAACATTCTGCTGGGCGCGAACGGCCCGGTGATTATCGATCTGCCGCAAGCGGTGGACGCCGCCGGCAACAACCACGCACAGCGCATGCTGTTACGCGACGTGGTGAACCTGCGCGATTTCTTCGGCCGTTTTGCGCCGGAGTTGCTGCACACCGATTTCGGCCCGGAAATTTGGGATAGCTATCAGCGCGGCGAGTTGACCACTGACGTTGCGCTCACCGGCACGTTCGAGAGCGCAGCGGGCGCGGTGGATATCAGCAGCGTGATCCGCGAAATTGAAGACGCGCGCCTGGAAGAAGCCGCGCGCGTGCTGCGGATGCAGACCATCTCGTAAATTATCGTAAGTATATGTTTTTAAACAATATTATTTAATTTTCTCAAAATGAAAGCAGCCTACTTCAACAAGCACGGCGGACCCGAAGTCATGGAGTACGGCGAGATCAAAGACCCGGTGGCGGGGCCGGGCCAGGTGCTGGTGGACGTGCATGCCGCCAGCGTCAACGGCGCGGACTGGAAAGTGCGCGCCGGTTCGTATGCGCCGATCACCGATCTGCCGTACATACCGGGCCGCGATTTCTCCGGCGTGGTGTGCGCGCTCGGCGCGGGCGTAACCGATTTCAAAGTGGGCGACGAAGTGTTCGGCGTATGCGATGTCGGGCAGGAACAAGCCTACGCGGAAAAAATCGCCATCAAGGCCGCCATCATCGCCAAAAAGCCCGCGAATCTGTCACACGTGGATTGCGCGGCACTGGCGCTGATCGGACTGACCGCGCTGGTGTCGATTGAAGACACACTGAAATTAAAATCCGGCGAAACAATACTGATTCAAGGCGGCGCGGGCGGCGTGGCGAGCTTTGCCATACAGGCGGCCAAACATATCGGCGCGCGCGTCATCACCACCGCCAGTGCGGCGAATCACGATTACCTGCGCAAACTCGGCGCGGATCAAATCATCGATTACAACAAGGAAGATTTCACCAAGGTGGTGTCGGACTGCGACGCGGTGTTCGACACCGTGGGCGGCGATGTCACCCAGCGCTCGTTCGCGGTGCTGCGGTCGGGCGGGCGTGCCGCATCCATCGCCGCCGGGGCAAAGGCGCCGGTGTCGCCGCGCGCCGATGTGCAATCGCTGCGGCCCAATGTCGGGCGCGATCGTCCGCACATGGAGCGCATCGTCGAACTGGTTTCCCTCGGCGCGGTGCGCGTGCCGGAGATCACGAGCTACAAATTGTCCGAAGCCGCCGCCGCGCATAAGGTCAGCGAAGGGCGTCACTTTCGCGGCAAGCTGGTGTTCAAGGTTCGCTAACGCTGGAGACATTCATGACAATCGCCGTGGGATTCGTCGGCTTGGGCAACATGGGCAATCCGATGGCCATGAACCTGCTCAAGAAGGGTTACGCGCTGACGGTGTTCGATCTACATCGCGCCGCCATGCAAAACCTGGTGGCCGAGGGCGCGAAAGGCGCGGCCTCGGCGGCGGAAGCCGTCGCGCACTGCGACGTGTTGTTCACTTCGCTGCCGGGCACGCCCGAGGTGGAAGCGTTTTATCTGGGAGAAAACGGCGCCGTCGCGCTGGCGAAAACCGGCGCGGCGCTGGTGGACCTGAGCAGTGTGCTGCCCTCGACGCCGCGCAAGATCGAAGCGGCGGCGAAAGCGCGCGGCCTGCAATTTCTCGAAGCGCCGGTGAGCGGCGGCGTGACCGGCGCGCGCGCCGCGACGCTCGCTGTGATGACCGGCGGCGACGCGGCGGTGCTGGCGCGCGTGCGACCGATGCTCGACGCCATCGGCGCGAACATTTATCACGTCGGCCCGGCGGGCGCCGCCAATACCGTGAAAGCCATCAACAACATGATGTCCACGGTCAACGCCTGCAACATGATGGAAGGTCTAGCCGTCGGCCTGAAGGCAGGCATTGATCTTAAGGTCATGGCCGACATCATCAAGACCAGCAGCGGCAACAGCAACGCACTGGCGCGCGTCGATCGCGCGCTGATCCCGCGCAACTTCGAGCCCGGCTTCAAGGTCGCGCTGATGAACAAAGATCTCGACACCTTCCACGCCATCGCGAAAGAAGTGCATGTCCCCGTGAGTTTTTCCAACATGGCGCAGCACTACCAGCAGGCGGCGCTGGCCGCGGGCCTCGGCGAAAAAGACACCAGCGTGATTTTTACGCTGATCGAGCAGCGGGCGGGGTTGGCCGGCGGGAAGAAGTAGCGGCGGGGCGTTGACGACGGCCTGGATTCCGGCGAACGCCGGGATGACAGGCTGGGATGAGGTCAAATCTGCCGCGCGAGTTGCAGCAACATCTCATCATTGCCGCGCGCCGCCACCAGCGACAGGCCCAGCGGCAATCCGTTCACTGTAGCCAGCGGCAGACTCACCTGCGGCAAACGGCCAATGCCCGAGATGCACAACATGCCCATCGCGCGTTCGCGGAACGCGGTGGTTTGATCGTGCGGGCAATTGAGCAGCGGCGCGACATCGGGCACGCTGGGCAATAACATCACTGCGTTGCCGGCCAGCAGTTTATCGAGACGCGCGGCGAGTTCTTCGCGCTTGGGCTTCATTTGCGCCACCTCGGCGGGCGTCACTTTTGCCACGGCCTCGAAACGCTTGCCGATGGCGATGCCGAAATTCGGCTTCACGCGCGTGACCCATTCGCGATGCGTTTCCCAGATTTCGGCGAACTGGATCACGCGAAACACTTCAAACCAATCGTTCAATCCTTCGCTGCTGACCGTTACCGGCTCGGCCTTGCCCAGAACTTTATAAACGCGTTCCAGCGCCGGTTGCAACGCCTGTTGTGCGTCCGGCATGGCCAGCGCGAAGGCGTCCTGCGCGAGCAGCACGCGGCCATGCGTAGCCGCTTTGCCGCCGAGCAACACATCCCCTACCCGCGCGAGTGTCACTGGATCGCGCGCAAACCAGCCGCAGGTATCGAATCCCGGTGCGAGCGGACACACGCCTTCCAGTGAAATGCGCCCGTGCGTCGGACGTATGCCATAGATGCCGCAAAAACTCGCCGGCCCGCGCACCGAGCCGCCGGTGTCGCTGCCGATGGCGAAGTCAACCAGCTTGCCCGCCACCGCCGCTGCTGATCCGCTGGATGATCCGCCGGGCACATGGCCGGGGCGCGGCGACATTGGTGGGTGTGCCGTAGTGCGCGTTTTCGCCGGTGAGGCTGAACGCCATTTCTTCGGTGTGGGTTTTGCCGGCGAGCGCGGCGCCCGCATCGAGCAGTTTTTTCGCCACAACCGAATGCACCCTGGCCGCATCATGCGTGCGCAGCCAGTCGGGGCAGCCGAATCCGGTTTTGTGTCCGGCCACGTCGAAAATATCTTTCAGCCCGAAGCTGAGTCCGGCAAGCGCCCCGTTGGGCGCGCCGTTTAATTCAACGTGGGTGTGGCGACAGAAGGCGCCGAGTTTGTCTTGATCTAATATACTCACAAAAATTCCTTTAAAAACAAATACTTAATATAATTACTCCAAGGGAGGCAGCGTGCGCAGCCACGCCACCAGTGCGTTCAAATCCTCATCGGTAAGGCGCTTCAGATACTGCGAATAAGTCGCCATCACCATCGACACCGCGTCGAAATCGCGCAGCGGATCGTCGCCGAGCTTCGAATACACCAGCGGATTGACGACCATGACGGAGTTGACCGCCGATAACAGCGTGTAGCCGTCCGCCGGCGCCTTGGCGGCCACTTCCGCCGCGATGCTGCCGCCGGCGGCCGGGCGATTGTCAACGACGAATTGCTGCCCCGTCGCCGCACTGACCCTGGAAAACACCAGCCGCGTGACGGTATCGCCCAACGAGCCGGGCGCGCCCGCCTGCACCACCCGCACGGGTTTCACCGGATAGGCCTGCGCAAACACCAGTGCGTACGGCGCGGCCAGCAATCCTCCGGCGCAAAGCGCGCGGGCCAACTTTGTGATCCGGCAATTGTGCATTGGCACTCTGTCCATCGCCATTTCTCCTGGTCGTTGATCGTAACGAAAGTCTGCATCATGTCGGCACTTCGAGCCATCCCGCGTCGGTATCGTGATGTACGGAAGGCGCGAACGGATGATCGCTATGAGATCGTGTTCGTTGTTCATGTAGACGCCTGCCCGAGTCGCGCGAGGAGTTTGCCGTGGATGCCGTTGAAGCTGCCGTTGCTCATGATCAGCACATGGTCACCGGTGCGCACTGCGGCGGCAATTTGCGCGAGCAGACCATCAAAATT
>JANPOH010000212.1:0-1547 GCA_031427895.1 Betaproteobacteria bacterium | reverse complement strand
CCAGTTGAAACACCGCGCCGTTGCCCATGCCGAGTGCCAGCATGGCGCACACAAACAGCGCGAGTGCCATCCACACCTCGCGCATACCGAAACTCACCAACGCGATGAAAATTGCGGCCAGCACATACATCAGCGACAGCGTTTTGATGCCGCCAATGCGATCCGCCACCGTGCCGCCGATGGGGCGCATCAGCGAACCGGCGAACACGCATGCCGCCGTGAGATACCCAGCGACTACCGGCGACAAACCGTACTGGTCGTTGAAATAAATCGTCAGTGACGACGCAAGGCCCACGAATCCGCCGAAGGTGACGCTGTAGAAAAACATGAACCACCACGCATCCTTGTCGCGCAGCACTTTCAGGTATTCCGTGAGCGGCTTGGCGGGCGGGCATTCCGGGCTGTCTTTCGCCAGCCACACGTAAACCACCAGTGCGATGATCAGCGGAATCGCGGCAATGCCGAAGACATTGCTCCACCCGTACGCCACCGCCAGGCCGGGCGCGAGCAGCGCGGCGAACACGGTGCCCGAATTGCCGGCCCCGGCGATGCCCAGCGCCTTGCCCTGATGCTCCGGCGGATACCAGCGCGAGGCCAGCGGCAACGCGACGGCGAATGACGCACCCGCCACGCCGAGCGCCAAGCCCAGCATCAACACCTGCGTGTAACTGTGGATGCCGAAATGCCAGGCGACGAGCAGCGCCATGATCACGATCACCTGGCCGACGAGCCCAGTCAGTTTGGGTTTCAGGTGATCGACCAATATGCCCATCACCATGCGCAGCAGCGCGCCGGCCAGAACGGGGGTTGCGACCATCAGGCCTTTTTGCGCGGCCGTGAGTTGTAGGTCCTGTGCAATCTGCACCGCCAGCGGCCCCAGCAACACCCACACCATAAAGCTCAGATCAAAATAAAGAAAAGCCGCGAACAGCGTCGGCGTGTGGCCGGATTTCAGAAACGATGAGTTCATGTCAATCTCGATGTTGATGTAAGTATCTGTTTTTAAACACTATTTATTATTTCTATCACGCCGCTTTCCACGCGCACAGGGAACACCGCGACGCGCACTTCAGCCTCTTCAAGGCATAGGCCAGTGACGAGGTTGAAGTGCTGCTTGTACACAGGGGAGGCCACCACCAGTTCGCCTTTCAGGTCGCCGACGATGCCGCGCGACAGCACGTTCGCTTTCGAGAACGGATCAAGATTGTCGATCGCGTGCACACTGTCATCGGCCAAACGAAACACCGCGATCTGGCGCCCGTTCACCAGCGCGCACACGCCGGTGTCGGGCACGATGTCGGTGAGTTTGCAGACTGCAATCCACTCGTCTATCTTTAGGATCGGGCGCGCGCTCATGCCACGGTCTCCGCTTCTCGTTCATCCTCACGCGCAGGCCGTATCTGCCCGCGCTCGGCGACGAACACCACGTTGCTGTCCGGCGCATCGCTGTTGACGAAGTGATGGAAGCGCTTCAACGTTTCAGGATCGTTGATCGCCTTTTTCCATTCGCACTCGTAGGTATCGACGAACCGTTGCATGTCGGCTTC